>CAKZQY010000384.1 GCA_937142015.1 uncultured Halobacteria archaeon | reverse complement strand
GATTTTCGGTGACTTCTGCGGCATCGGCCGGTATCACGTCGCTGCGGTGCCCTCTGTCAGTCGTCGGTGGTACGATCTACGCACGACCGTATCAGTCCCGGTCACCGGGCGTCGCTGGCGTCTGTTCACGGTCGTCGTCGCTCCCGTCGGGGTCGGTCCGTGTCTCGTCTCGCGTCGTTCCAGCCTCGGTCGTCGAGGCGAGATCCTCGCCGTCTCTCTGGCTTCTGGTCTCTTCGGGTTCGCCTTCGCTCTCGCCGTCCGGACCCACACGGCGACTCCCCGGCATCGGTTGCCCGGCAACGTCGAGGAAGATCTCCTCTAGGCTCGGCTCTTCCGTTCGGATGTCGGCCACGCGGCCGCCAGCCGCCTCCGCCTCGGCTCGCACCGCCTCGACTTCGTCCATCGTGTCCACCTCGGCGACGTAGCGGTCGCCGGCGGGCTCCGTCGACGCCGTCGGTACCGTCGTGTACACGCAGTAGGTGGTGTCGCCGTACTCGGCGCGGATCTCCTCGACAGTGCCGCGGGCGACGATCCGCCCCTCGTTCATGATCACCACGCGGTCACAGATCGACTCGACGTGATAGAGGTTGTGCGCCGAGAACAACACTGTCTTGCCGCGGTCTGCCAACTCGCGGGTGAACTCCAACACGTAGTTGGTCGTCAGCGGGTCCAGCCCCGAGGCGGGCTCGTCGTACACCAGCACCTCCGGGTCGTTGACGAGCGAGCGAGCGATTGCCACCTTCCGTTTCATCCCCTTCGACACGTCACCCAGTCGGCGCTCGCGGTGGTCCAGTTCCAGTTCGTCCAGTGCCTCCTCGATTCGCTGGTTCGCCACGTCGCGTGGCACGTCGTACAGGTCCGCGAAGAACCGGAGGTACGACAGCGCCGTCATGTCCTCGTACAGCGGCGACTCTTCCGGGAGAAAGCCCAGCTTCGACCGCGTGTCCGGGTCGTCTGCAGGCTCGCCCGCGAGGCGAACCTCCCCGTCGGTCGGCTCCAACAGCCCGGCGACACTCTTCAGCGTCGTCGTCTTCCCCGCTCCGTTGGGACCCACGACGCCGAAGATCTCCCCCGGCTCCACCTCGAAGCTGCTGTCGTGGACGGCGACGAACCCGTCGTACACCTTTCGCAGCCCGTCGACGCGGATCATAGAAACCTCAAGGCGGAAACCCACAACTTCAGTCGTGGGAGGAAGCCGACACGGTACTGTGCAACCGCCGGAATCGGGAGGGCCGGGTTTCCTACCGATGCGGAACTGTTAGATGGCACGAGTGAGTACGACAGGACGCACTCTGAGCGAGCCAAACTGGCTCGCTGGGAGGGGCGTTCGTAGGCACGCCCTGAACTCGGGGTCGGATGACGCGCCGCCGCTCTCGCCACATCTCGTGGCGGTGACGCGGTGGGAGACCACCGAGAATTAAAGTGGTGTGAGCCAGCCGGTCGGACGCTTCGCGTCCGAACGTGCCTCTCCATGGGCCAGCGCCTCGCCGGATAAAGCCCGGCGGGAGTACGTCGGCGGGAACCGTTCCGTTCCCACCGGCAGAACGCTGTGCGTGCAACCCGCCCGTGACGGCGGACGAAGCGTGGGCCGAAACCCCACCGCGGGGGAAAGCCCATGAGTTCAGTCATGGGTAGCTTACGGCTCCGTCAGCTGCTGCTCGTGCTGTTTCTGTCGTTCCCTTCCCCTCTCCGACTCGTCACCGTCGTCGTCGATTTCTGGCTCGTCACCGTCGTCGTCGATTTCTGGCTCGTCGCCGCCGTCGTCGATTCCCGACTCGTCGCCATCGTCGTCGACGACGTAGTGTGTCCCGACCGACGGTGCCTCGGTCGCGGCTCGGGCGATCAACAGCGCGGTGACGGCAGCGTTGCGGAGTTCGTACAGTCCACGCGAGGTCCGCGTTCGGGTGTACGCGTCCACTTCGCCTTTCAGTCGGCGGAGGACGGCAGCCGCGCGCTGCATCGACTCGCGGTCGCGTCGGAGACCGAACGTCTCCGTCATCACGTCACGCAGCCTGTGGAACTTGCCGCGGGCGAAGTTGTCCGGCAGTGCCGGGTCGCTGTCTCGCGGCTCCGGGGCGTCGACCGCGTCGGGCTCCGGCTCGAACCCGGCGGCGGTCTCACCGGCACGCAGCCCCCAGACGAGACCCTCCAGCAGCGAGGTGGAGGCGAGTCGGTTCGCGCCGTGAACGCCGGTACACGCACACTCGCCGGCAGCGAACAGCCGGTCTAGCGACGCACGGCCGCGCGTGTCCACGTCGATGCCGCCACAGATGAAGTGCTCCGCCGGCGTGACGGGAATCCCGTCTGCGGGGTCGACGCCGCGCTCGCGGCACTTCTCCGCGAGACCGGGGAACGCCGACTCGAAGGGCACGTCCGACACGTCGAGTCGCACCACACCCGTCCGCTCGCGTTCGTCGGCGACCGCTCGCGCGACCACGTCCCGCGGGGCGAGTTCCGCGTCCTCGTGAACTGCGGGCATGAATCGCTCGCCGTCTGCGTTGTACAACAGTCCGCCCTCGCCGCGGACTGCCTCGCTCACGAGGAACGGATCGACACTGTCGTCCTCAGCCGACTCGCTGTCGCCTCCATCAGTCGAGACGGCTTCGGTGTCGAACGCCGTCGGGTGGAACTGCACGTACTGCATGTCGGCCACGTCTGCCCCCGCGAGTGCCGCCATCGCAATACCGTCGCCTGTCGCTCCGTCGGGATTGGTGGAGTCGCGGTACAGTGCGCCGATGCCGCCCGTCGCCAACACGGTCGCTCCCGCGTACGCCGGCACTGCCGAACGGTCGGGGTCGTCCGTCTCCAACAGCGCGCCGTGGACGCGCCCCTCGTGTGTCAGGAGGTCGTAGGCGGCCGTGTCCGGGATAATCTCTACCCGCTCGTGGCTGTCGAGCTGCTCCAAGAACGGCCGTAACACGTGCTTGCCGGTCTCTGCGTCGACGTGGAGGATGCGCCGCTGTGAGTGTGCCGCCTCCTTCCCGAGGTCTAACTCGTCTGTCTCGTCGTTCTGCTCGCCGTCGCCCTCGTCGACAGTGTCGAAGGACACGTCGAGCGTGTCGAGCAGCACGTCCTCGACCGCCTCGCGGGCGTTCTCGACCAGCACCTCGACAGCCGTCTCGTCCGACTCGCCGGCCCCTGCGGCGTGGATGTCCGCCGCGAAGCTGTCTGGATCGGACTGGGTGACTGCGATCCCACCCTGTGCCCAGTCTGTCGCGGCGTCTTCCGGGCGGTCGGCCTTCGTCACGAGTGTCACGTCCGACCCGGCGCGGGCCGCCGACAACGCCGCCGCACAGCCGGCGATGCCGGAGCCGACGACCAACACCTCCGTCTGGATCTGTGCCTGCTCGACACCGGCCGCTCGTGTCTGGCCGCCGTCTGGTCGTGTCTGGTCGCCGTCTGGTCGTGTCTGGTCGTCGTCCGGTCGTGTCTGGTCGTCGTCCGGTCGTGTCTGGTCGTCGTCCGGTCGTGTCTGGTCGCCGTCCAGTCGTGCAGTGTCGAAGGGACCGGTCGTCTCGTCGACACTCGTCGTCTCGTCGACGCTCGTCGTCTCGTCGACACTGGCCGTTTCGCTCTCAGTGTTCCTCGAACTGTCCACCTCGTCCGTCGACGTGGGTCGGTTCTCGGGCATGATCACAGCTCCAACATTCGTTCGGTGGCGACCGCCGCCAGCTCCTTCTCGCGGGGGGCGACTTCGACGACGTTGCGCTCGACGCCGTCGACGAGGCCGTCCAGAATCCACGCGAGGTAGTTCGGGTCGATCTGTCGCATCGCGTTACAGTCCATACAGGCGTCACCGCACAGCGGCAACACCTCCACCTCGGGGTTCCAGCGGTCGAGGTGGTTGGCGAGGTGGATCTCCGTGCCGATGGCCCACGTCTCGCCGGGGTCGGCGGTCTCGACGGTCTCGGTGATCGTCGCGGTGGAGCCGACCACGTCGGCCGCCTCGACGACCTCGCGGCGACACTCGGGGTGGACGACGACGTTGGCGTCGGGACGACGCTCGCGTAAGTCTGTAACGTGCTGCTCGCGGAACCGCTCGTGAACCTGACAGTAGCCGTCCCAGAGAACGATCTCTGCGTCGGCGACCTCCGCGGCGTCTTTCCCCTCGGGGTCCCACGGGTCCCACTCCACGACGCTGTCCTCCATGCCGAGCTCGTAGGCGGTGTTCGTCCCGAGGTGTTTGTCTGGCAGGAACAACACGGCGTCACCGCGCTCGAGGGCCCACTCGAAGGCGTCTGCCGCGTTCGAGGAAGTACACACCAGCCCGCCCTGCTCGGCACAGAACGCCTTCAGATCGGCGTAGCTGTTCATGTACGTGACTGGCGTGATCTCGCGGTCGCCCGCTGCCGCGGTGATCTCCGCCCACGCCGCGTCGACCTGGAGCGCCTCCGCCATCCCCGCCATCGGACACGACGCCTCCATCGACGGCAACAACACGGTCTGGTCGTCGTCTGTGATGATGTCTGCCGACTCCGCCATGAACGTCACGCCGCCGAAGACGACGTACTCGGCGTCTGACTCGGCTGCCTGCTTCGACAGCTGGTAGGAGTCGCCGACGAAATCCGCGTGCTCGACGATCTCGCGCCGCTGGTAGTTGTGACCCAAGATCACTACGTCCTCGCCCAACTCCGCCAACGCGGCCTCGATCCGCTCCGTCCGCGCTTCCTCGTCGAGCTCCCGGTAGTGAGCCGGCAACTGCTCTAAGTTGTCGTACTTGAACAGACTCAGATCCGTCTCGATGTCCGCTGTCTCCATCCGTGGCATCTGTGGTCTCGTCGTCACTCGGTGTGCCGTGTTGAAGAGTATTTCTCTTCAAACTCACCGTGTGGTGGCTTGCTGTCTCTCTGTCCTGTCGACGAGAGAAGAAATTTGGCTGATAGATCGTATTCGGGAGCATCAGTCACTCTCTTCGGCAGTCTGGAGAGAATCGGCCGTGCTATTGTGAGTGGTATATAGTGCTACCGTTCGGTCGCGGACACGAGGAGAGTGACATTCCGTACGCTACTGTCCGGTCGCAGACGCGGAACAGTTGTGTCTCGCGCGCTGCTGTCGAAGGCGTTTGCGGGACTGGTGTGAGCACCACGTTGCTGCGTCGTCGACAGTCTCAGAACGGTTGGTCGATCTCCTCCAGATCGCCAGTGAGTCCGCTGCCGACAGAGCCGTGGACGGTCCCGTCGTCTGCAGTCCGCCAGTAGGCGAGCAGTCCCTCCTCGTCGCCGTACAGTTCCCGCTGATAGTCGGCTTGGACCTCCTGGCGGGTCCGCGGTTTGTCCCAGATCCGAACGTCGTCGAGCTGTCCGCTGAACAGGCGTCGACCCGTTCCGTCGGAGTAACCGAACCGGAGCGGGACATCGTTGCCGTTCATCGACTCGTTGTTCCAGTCCTCTCGCGTCGAGTCGAGTTCCCCGTTGATGTAGATCACCTGTTTGCTGCCGTCGTACACGCAGGCGACGTGTGTCCACTCTCCTGCCGGCACACCGCCGGTCGACACGAGTGACCAGTTGTCGCCGTTCGGGAACTTCATCCCGAAGTCGAGGTTCGGCGCGGTCGTGCTGCCAGTGAAGCTGACGATGTAGCCGTTCGGGTTCGGTCTGTTCTTCCCGAGGAGAATCGCGTCCTCGTCGCTCTCGCCGTCGTGTTTGACCCGGAACTCGATTGTCGTCTCCGTCGGTGTCGGCATGTCGAGCCGCGGTCTGTCGTCGACAGTGACCCGGGTGTCGAAGCCGGGGAACGCGAGTGAGTCGCCGAACGGCTCCGCGGACGGCTCCGCGATAGCCGGGTACGAGGGGTCACTCTCGTGGCCTTCGCTGTCGACCGCGGACAGCCAGTAGTAGGCAATCTCCCCGTTCGTGGCCGACACGGTCGTCTCCGTCGTGTCTGGGCTGAACTCGTCGATCTGTGTTCGGTCGCTGCCGTCGGCCGTCGACGACCGGTACAGGCGGAGTGTGTCGGCCTCGTTCTGTCCCGTCGGGCCGACACGCTGGCTCCACCGCAGCGACACCTCCCCGTCGTCGCCGCGTGCGTACAGCTTCGGCGGTGCCGGGAGCCCCCCCGGCGAGGTGAGTTCCACGGAGCCGAAGCGTTCGAGGTCGTTCGCACGCGCCGCGTCCGCCGTCGTCCCGCCGTCGAACGGGTAGTACGCGAGGAGGTCGTCCTCGTCGCCGGACAGCGTGGTGAGCCACGACCCTCTGATCTGGAGCAGCGAGCGGGC
>CAKZQY010000383.1 GCA_937142015.1 uncultured Halobacteria archaeon | reverse complement strand
GATTTCACGAGCCCGCGCTGTCCCAGCCATTCCGCCTTCGGGGTAAACACGTACCAACGAATGAGTACTGAGAGTGCAGAGTCTCAGGATTCTGATCCGATGTCCCAGGAGAGTCAAATTTCAGGAATACTCTACTATGTGAATGCACCAGAGTCTAAGAAACTCAATTTAGAAAATTTACGATCTAATATTGGGCAGAAAGAGATAACCAACGATATATCCTCAGAGATAGAACAGGATACCATTGTGCCTGAAACGTTCAAAAATGATAATGGCGAAGTAATACAGAGGGTGTCTATATACAATACAAAAATAATTGAAAGGAATGGAAATATGCTACTGTTCACCGATATACACGTAGACAATAGGAACCCCGTCAAGTACCGTGGCGAGGAGATCCTCACAATGGACGTGTATGAGGCAAGCGCGGTTGTATTGGACCACGACGGCTCCCATTACATAGCAGTCTTAGCAAAGAGAAACGTTGCAGATGAGATTGTAGAAAAGTTGAGATCTGAGTTGGGGCCATTCGGCTCAAGCATTAACGAGACCCTCCTATCACCACAGGCGTTAGAAAGAATAGAGAGTGAGTTGGATGCTGACCTAATTAACACGATCATATCTGATCTCCCCTATGAAGATCTGTCAAAGGTTGAACTTAATGGATATGGCTTTGAAGACACAGATTTATATGAGAGCCAGCAGGAGCGAGGGAACGTCAGAAACCATTTACTGAACACAGAGGAGCTGGTGCGTGATAATGAGATCACTCTTAGGGTCTCAGACGACGGGCTGATTAGAATTCGAAACAAAGTACAGCTTGAAACCTTCATAAGGTTCTTGAGAGAGCATGTCCTTCCTTATGTAGGATACAAACTGGAGTACTCCCCATCACTGGGAGCATATAATAGTAGCACGACTAATCCGGTATTCACTAAAACACAAAAGTAGATATGACTCTCATTTCGTGGCTGTTGAGTGTCAAAACGGTTTCCGGCGCATTAGTGATAGTTGTATTTTGGTTTGTCACCAAATTTTTGGATGGGGTATTGATTCACTTTGGCTTAAGACGTGTCGTGTCGCCCGCAATTAGATATATAAAGCTAACTATCAGATCCAAGCTGAGCATACTCAGTCCAATTAATATAAGATATGAATTTTCGTTTGGGATCAGAGATACAGTTACAGTGAAAACTGCGAAGTCAGACCTATCGAGTCTACTCGATAGTTTGGAGGAAAAAGCGGTCAGCGTATCTCAACAGGCCAAATCAGATGGAACGACAGATCAGGACAGGTCAAGATAGAGTATCTTGGATCTGATGAGGCCTACGACGTGAGTATAAAGTTGAACAGGGACCAGAGCGATCAAGTACAGAACCCAGATGCCGATGTTAGCGAACAGCTTGTAGAGAGGATCCACTTTAATATAGACTTTGAGGTCTCCCACCCTTCATTAGACAAAGAGCTTCCAAATCTTGGAATCATCATCAATCGGTTAGAGAGCCATTTAGATGAGGTATTTCACGGGTACACTTCACAGGGAATAGTTATGTTCAGAATTACCGATAGCGATCTGTCGATGGACGACTGGATTGAGGACGGAAACTATGATGTCAAGGTGGAAGTGAGCCCCGAGGAACTGGAGGGTGATGAGGAGTCTCCAAATAGAACAGAGATTGAATTCTACCCAGACCATATCAAGCTCCATCCCCCGTATCACGAGATGGATGGTGAGGTAATTGATAGACTCAAGTTGCTCTTGGAAAAGTATTATCTATTGGGCGAACATAGCGACACAGTAGTTGAGAGACTGTCCAATGATAGAACCTAATGAGGTTTAAACAATATGCTTGACGCAAAAATAGAGGTAAGAAAACTGCTTTCGGCGTTGACGCCAGCACTCAAACTTAATGATAACTGTATACTAAGATTCAATACCGATAGGTTTGTTCTACTTGCCTCAGGAGCAGCTAATGTGGCATATTGTGAGTCCGTTCTGAGACCACCTGCGTTTAACACGTATGAGACTTCGGGAGTCAAATTTGGAATAGAAGCAGAAAAGTTAAAAAGTCGTTAAAAGGAGTCGACAAGGACTCAACCCTTGACATTTCTTATAATGAAGACAAGCGAGATCTCCATACATCTGTAGAAGGACAACACTTCCAACTCTCGGTGTTTAAGTCCGAAGACATTAACATAACTGAATTTAATCCAGACTTTGAATATGACTCAAAAGCAGTCGTGAGAGGTGAAGAATTGAATAAAGCTGTAGATGCAGCAGATAGGTTTGCAGATTATATTCAGATCAAAATAGACACATCGTCTTCCGAGCTCATACTACAGGCGGAAGGGGATACCGACCTAACGGAACGCACGATCTCGGAGCAAGATATGGAGAATTTCACTGCCAGTGATGTGAACAGCGTGTATATGGCTGAGTTACTATCCCACTTAACTAAAGAGTTAGATGATACGAATAGCGTAAAGATGAGGTTGTCACAGACTGACAGGCCAATGTTCCTCAGATTCCCAATAGCTGATGGCAACGGCCATACAGAGTGCTACATTGCCCCCAGAATTAGTTGATTCGTTTCTACTAATGCTAACAGCCTTCCCGGTGTGTGGTGGTACCTGCCCCCCGGTCGTCACTTCGATCCCACAATCGGAATACTTCACGGCTGACGCACCAGTACGATTCCCGTAGCGGTCATACACAGGGAATGCCCCACTCCGCGTTATCTTATCCCGCCCCGGCATCTGTGTTCGGTTAGAGATTCGAACACGCAGACGACGCTCCGATAGTGGAAGTTATTTTCGGAAACCGCGTAGAGAGAGGTTGTGAAAGCAGAACTCTCCCCAGCACTCATACGCCGCCGACTGACTTCTCTCTTTCCCGAGGAACTCATCGAAGGTACCGCGCGAGCGCGCGGTACCGTGCAGCGTCACCAAAAAATCAACATTACAATGCTCGTGTGGTCGCTTATTTTGGGCTTCGCCGTGGACGGCGAAGACCGCTCTATTGCTGCGTTTCAACGCACCTATCAAGGAGTAACGAACGATACCGTCGCTCGATCTAGTGGGCCTTCAGTCGTGAACTGCTAGATACCCGATACAGGCAGTCTATCGGTTATATCTAGCAGTTCACCATTGAAGCGGCACTAGTTTCTACGACCGCTTTACGCCGCAACTCCGCGACCTCTTGAACGACCTCCTCATTTACGCGCTCGAAGAAGTCTCAGTCGCTCACACCATCGCTCCACAACTCGATCGGTTCCGCGAAATCCTCGTCGCCGATACAACTGTGTTCAGGTTGCGTCGGCTTCTCGCTGCGTTTCCAGCCACTCACCCGGACCAATCCGGTGCGCAACTGCATGTCGTCTACAATATCACCGGGCAGACGATTGCACAGTTCAATCTGACCGACGAACGGGTCCACGAGAGCAGCCAGTTCCGCACGGGGAACTGGCTGCGTGGCCGACTTAGCTGATCTCGGATTCTACAGCTACCGTCACTTCGCGTTGATCGACGAGAACGGTGGCTACTTTCTCAGCCGACTGAAGACGAACGCGAACCCAGTAATAACTGCTGAACGGCGGGTATGGCGCGGCCGCGCCATTCCCTTGGCAGGGACCCATCCGCAGAAGCATTTGCCCCGCCTCACGCGGCAGATTATCGATGTAACTGCCGAAGGAGTTTACGCCAGAGCAGATTGCTGCAGTCTACGGCCTGCGTTGGGAAATAGAGTTGCTGTTCCGTGAGCTGAAGTCGGTATACGGACTGGAGGAGATCGAGACGAGTGATCCGGAAATAGAGTATCCACGAGAACGCTGGGCGAAGACCTTCCGGTCGTTCGCCCAGCTGATCTTGGCTGATTTGGCTCTCTCGCTGGGACATCCACCGCCGAACCTTCCAGAACAGATGCGGACCGGAGCACGCCAACCAGAGAGATCACGCCTCACCTTGACCAAACGAGTGGCTCAAGCGTTCAGCAGGGAGGTGAGCGCCTAACCGAACACAGATGCTCGTGACTGGGTGTCGACTCCGAGAACAGTCGACTGGCGGCTCGACGCTCCGTCGAGGTGAGTAAAACGGTCTCCAACCAGTCGTCCGTTTCATCCACCAACAATTATGAGGATTCCGACGAATCAGACGGACGATATGACACACGAGTCTCCAACTGACACTGCAGACGGGTCTCCAACTGACACTGCAGACGGGTCTCCAACTGACACTGCAGACGGGTCTTCCTCCAGCACCGCACGCGGTCCCATCGACTACAGTGATCTCGACAGAGCACGTGACTGCAACTACTGGGCGCTCGACCCGACGCTGCGGCGGGAGGCAGCACGCGCGTACCCGACCAGCGAGTTCGAGTGGGCCGTCACGGAACTCGACGCCTACGGCGAGACGGTCGGCCACCGGATCGCCCCGAACGCCGCCCGCATCGATCGCCACTCACCACAGCTCCGGACACACGACCGCGAGGGCAACCGCCGCAACGAGGTAGAGTACCACCCGGACCAGATTGAGAACGAGCGACTCACCTACGAGCGACACCGGCTGACACACGACGCGTTCCACGCGCCACCCGACCGCGAGGAGCCGGTCGGACTGCTCCACCCGCTGACGATGCAGACGCTACTGTGTTACGCGGATGTCGGGTTCGCCTGTCCAGCCTCGATGACGACTGGCGCGGCTGTCGTCCTCGACCAGTTCGGTCTCACGCCACCCGAGCGACGGGAGAAAGTCGACTCTGCAGGGACCGACGACACGACCCATTCTGCAGCGACTGACGACACGACCCATTCTGCAGCGACTGGCGACACGACCCATTCTGCAGCGACTGGCGACACAGCCGGCTCCACACCAGACACCGGAGCAGACGGAGACAGTGCCACGTTCCCCGACTACTTCGGCCGTCTCACGGCCGCCGACTACGGGCAGCACGCGGAGGGTGCTATGTTCATCACGGAGTCACAGGGCGGGTCGGACGTGGGAGCCAACGAGGTGCGCGCAGAGCCGCAGGCGGACGGCAGCTACGCCATCACGGGCGAGAAGTGGTTCTGCTCGAACGTCGACGCCGAGGGGGCGCTGGTGTTGGCCCGCACGCCCGACGCGCCAGACGGCACGGAGGGCCTGTCGTTGTTCCTCGTTCCGCGCGAACTGCCAGACGGGAGCGTGAACGACACCCGCGTTCGGCGGCTGAAGGACAAACTCGGCACGCTCTCCGTTCCGACCGGCGAGATCGAGTACGAGGGAGCGACCGGCTACCTCGTCGGCGAGCGCGAGGGCGGGTTCCGCGCGATGACGGAGATGATCAACTACGAGCGACTGACGAACGCGACCGGCGCGGTCGGGCTGATGGGACGCGCACTGCTGGCCGGGAAGGTCTGGACCGCCAACCGGGAGGCGTTCGGCCAGTCTGTCCAGTCGTTTCCGCTGTTGCGCCGTGACCTCTCGCGGCTCACTGTCACCTACGAGGCGGCCGCGGCGTTCGCGTTCGAGGCTGCACGGTGGTACGACCGCCGGATGCGCGCACAGCTGCCGTCCGGCCCCGACACGCCAGCTCCCGGCACACGTGGGACGACCGACTCGTCGTCGACCGGAGACGACCGGTCGATTCCGGACACGGACGCCCTGTTCGCAGACACCCACGACACGGCGGACACGGAGCGACTGGTGCGACTGCTCACCCCCGTAGCGAAGTACGAGACAGCCGCGCTCGCGGTCGACGTGACTTCCGAAGCGTGTGAACTGCTCGGCGGCAACGGCTACGTCAGAGAGTTCGAGACACCCCGACTCCTGCGAGACGCGCAGGTGCTCCCGATCTGGGAGGGCACCTCCAACGTGCTCTCGCTTGAGACGCTGCGCGTGTTGCACAGGAAAGACGCTCACGAGGCGCTGTTCCCGCTCGTCCGTCGCCGAATCGAGACTGCAGACGACAGACTCGATCCGGTGACAGAGGCTGTCGAGTCGGCCTTCCTCGACCTCCAGACTGCGCTCGGGACGCTCGCGACCGCAGACGACCGAACGGCACAGTACCACGCGAAGCGTCTCGCCGACCAGATCTACGACGTGGTCGCCGCTGCCGTCCTGCTCACCGAGGCCTCCCGCGAACTGGTCGGTGAGGGACCACGCGGAACGCCAGACGGCCGGACGGCACTCGTCGCCGCCGAGTTCGCCGCGACGCGGTTCTGCGACGGAGACGAGATCGGCTCCGCGACGGACGCGGACGGGCCGCAACCGTTCGGCGACGAGTGGTTCGACGTGATCGCGCGGTACGACAGCGTCGACCCGGAGACGGCAGTCGAGGCAGTCACCGCCCGGATGTTATAAGTCGCCGTCGCGCCCAACACTGCGTATGGACTACAGCCTCGCTATCGGTGACACCGAGACGACGATTTCGGGTGGAACGGGTCTGTTGCTCCTCCACCCGAGTATCGGCGAGACCGACCGGATCGACACGGACTTTCTGCGGCGGGACACGGACAGCTTTCTCGTCGTCTCGACACGCACCACTGCACGCGAGGTCGAACAGAAGCTGGAGTACTACGAGGTCGACGAGTCGACGGCGGAAATTCTCGACACGATCTCCGTCGACCGCGGCTACTCCCGGCGCGGCAGTGACCACCTCCACTACGTCTCGGCCCCGGACGACCTCGAAGGCGTGGTCGCGAAGGTAGAGACGTTCCTCGCCGGCAACGACGGGAAACGCCGCGTGAGCGTCGACTCGCTGACCGAGATGGCGTACTACGCCGACGTCGACTCCGTCCACGAGGCGACTGGTGCGCTGCTCGGCCTGCTCGACGAGTACGACGCTGTCGGTCTGTTCCACCTCTCGAAGGAAGTCCACGACGAGGCGACGCTCGACCGTTTCCGCGAACTGTTCGACGGCGTGATCGACGTCGACGAGGACGGCGACGCGTCTGTGACACTCGAGTGAGGGACGCTCGCTACTGTTCGTTCTCGTCGAGACGCGCGTACGTCTTGCGTGCCCACTCGACGGCGAACTCGGGGCCGTGCTCGCGGTAGGCGGCGGTGTCGAGCGCGCCGAACGGAGCGGGCAGCGCCAGCCCGTGTTTCACCGCAGAGCAGGCGTACTCCGTCGCAGCCGGGAAGCTCGTCTGTCCCCGAGCGACCTCCGTCGAGAGATCCTCCAGCCGCCCGGCGAGTCGGTCGCCGGCGTCCACCCACGCGTCG
This sequence comes from uncultured Halobacteria archaeon, assembly GCA_937142015.1. Taxonomy (GTDB): domain Archaea; phylum Halobacteriota; class Halobacteria; order Halobacteriales; family Haloferacaceae; genus JAHENP01. The sequence goes on along the minus strand of CAKZQY010000383.1, from coordinate 4,162 downwards.
AACAACTCGGGGTGCGGACCGAAGTCGGCGTCCGCGTCGACTGGGGCAGCGTCCGCGTCGACTGAGACAGACGACGCCGGGTCTCGACCGGTCACGCGAGCGAGCGCCGTCGCCGAGTCACGACGGAGCTCCGCCGCCAGCGAGTCTATCGTCTCGCCCTCGAACGTCTCGTCGACGAGCGGGTCGCGGTCGTCGTCCGTCTCCCCAGCAGTCGCACACCACGAGGCGAAGATCGGTCGGGTGTGGAGCCCGACCCACGCGTCGAACAGCGCAGCAGCGAGCTGGTAGGTCTCACTCGGGCTGACTGGCGTCGCCTCGGCCAACTCCGCGTACGACTCCCCGAAGAACGGGAGGAACTGTTCGGGGACACCGACAGCGATCTGGACGAACGCCTCCGCGAGCAGGAACGAGCGGAACGCCGCGGGTGTCCCCTCGGCGCGCTGTTTCACCAGCACTGTCGGGGGATCGGTCTGTCGAGTCCAGACGACCGTGCCGTCGCCCGGCATCCCGATGGTGAAGTCTGTGCCGGCGTAGCGAGTCAGTGGCGTCGGCGCGTCCGCGGGGAGCCAGTCCGTCGGGTACGCCGCGAGGTCGAGTGCGTCGACGAACAGGCCGAGCTCCTCGGCCGCCTCCGGGGGGAGCGTCTCGAAGTCCGCGTCCACGTCGAGCACCAGACAGTCCGGCGCGTACGCCTCTCTGACGGCCGCCGTCTCCGGGGCCAGTGAACGTCGCGTGAACACGGTCACTATCCGAGCGCGATCAGGAAGACGATGGCGATGGACAACACCGCCGCACTCCCGACGACGCCGAGGACGATCTTCGTTGCCTGAGACATACTCCGAGGTGGCGACGCGTCCCGCTTAAACGTGTCAGTTCTGGGCTGCCGACGAACACAGACGCGACGCGACTCGACGAATACGCCTCCGACAACGGACCGATTGCCCGGTTCGACGCCGACGGCAATATTTAAGCCGTAACGATTCAGCAAAAGTGACGTGTGCCAGACGAGTACGTCTGGAGCGCGGTGTTGTCGCCGCGACCGGACGGACAGACCGAGACAAGTGCCGACCGCAGCGAGATCAACAACATGAACGTCTCCGCCACACTGACCGACGTACGACCGGGGGTCTCGGCCGGGATACTCGCCGGACTCCCAGTGCTCGCAGTTGTCCTGTACAGGTACGACGATCCGTCGTCGATCGTCCGGTCTCCCGGGATACTGGTCGGGTTTCTCCTCGTCGGCGTCGTCGGATCGCTCGTCGTCACTGGCGTGCCGGCCGCGCTGTTCGTCCGGTACAGACTCGTGACACCGGTTCTCGCCGCTGGTGCTGTCCTGTGCTTCTGGCTGCTGCTGGCACAGGGTGGTGACGCGCCCGGGGTGATGTTCGTCGTCGTTCCGTGGCCACTGTATCTCGGGCTCTACGCCGTGTTGGCCGTCGTCGAGTACGCGATCAGGTACGACCAGTCTGTGATTCCGTTTCTCTCTTGATCTGGCGGTCACACGTCTTCCGCACCACCCTGTCTCGGGCCGGCCCGTTGGGGCGGCTTGGCCGCGGTGGACGCCCCCCGAGTTCGCAGCTCCCGTGACAGCCTCAGCCCGGCGTCGAGGTTGCGGTGCTGTTCCCCGTCGGTGTCGATGTCGCGGTGCCGTTTGGTGTCGGTGTGGGAGTAGCGGTCGGGGTCGATGTGGGAGTAGCGGTCGGGGTCGATGTGGGCGTGGGAGTAGCGGTCGGGGTCGATGTTGGGGTTGGCGTGGCTGTCGGCGTCGGCGTCTCCTTCTCGCGCTCGCCAGACAGGAGGAATTCCACGAGGAACCCGAGGAACGCCTCGTTGTCGGCGACGTTGTAGCGGCCAGTGTCGAGGAACGAGGAGTCGCCGACGGCGATCAGGTTCCCCTTGCGGACGCCGACGGTGAACCGCCCGGTGCGGTCGATGCCGGACGTGCGCGAACCCTCGCGGAGCCGCAACACCGGCTGTCCGCCGCGGAGTGAGACGACACGCCCGGCGGTGTACAGCGCCACGTCCTGTCCGGCTCCCTCGGCTGCCGGGCCGACGGGCGATGCGAGCGGATTCTTGTAGTTCCCGTCGTTGTGCTCCTGGTTGTAGACGTAGCTCTTCCGGAAGGAGAGGTTGTACTCGGAGCCGATCTGGTCGACGTAGCTCCGGATGCGGACGACCTGCGCGCCGGTGAAGCTCGTCTGGACGCGGACGACGGTCGGCTCGGCTAACACCAGCACACGCCCGCCGGTGTCGGTGAAGTTCCGCACCGCGTCAGTGTCCTCTTCGTCGAACTCCGCGCCGGGGTCGATCACGACGAACGCCGTCGCGTTCTCCAAGGCGGTCCCGAGGTCACCAGTGCCGTGGAGGACGACTCGGTAGCCGGCCTGCACGAGCGCCTCGCGCAGCGGCTGGAGCTTCTCGCGATCGAAGTCGTTGGCGTGTGACTGGTCGATCACGACCGTGCCGCTGCCGGTGGCGTTCACTGTCACGTCACCACGGGCCGGAATCGCTGTCACCGCGAGGTCGTCCGTGTCGTACTCGCTGGTGTTCAGGTCCGTCACGTTCGTCGGCGACGGTGACGGGGCGGGCGCTGCCAGCAGACTCGGCACGACGCCGAGACCGAACGCGACGACTCCCGCGACGAACAGTGTGACGAGCACACGCGGCCCGTACACGCGGAGCGGGCTCTCCCCGCCGTCGCTCGGCTCGAACGTCTCGTCGATCGAGCCGTCGCTCACGGGAGTACACCCCCCGTCACTGCGGTCTGGTTGGCTGGTGTCGGTGTGGCGTCGCTCGGCTCACTCGCTGGCGTGGGTGTCGTGTCGCTCGGCTCACTCGTTGGCGTGGGTGTCGTGTCGCTCGGCTCACTCGCTGGCGTCGGTGTCACGGCACCACTTCCGGGAGCGGTCGCGTTCCTCGTCACGCCGTCGGGAACGGCGTGTGCGGAGATAGTGCGGTCAGTCGCGTCGAGGTACAGCCCAGAGACCATCAGGAACCGCGGGCCGTTCACCTCCTCACCGAGGAGGTAGTCGTCGGAGACGACACGCTTGTCGGGCGCGTCGCTGGCGAGGAACGTGCCACGCGAGAGGAACCGGACGGAGCCGTTGTTCGGTCTGAGCACGCGGACGCGGTACTCGTTGAGGTTCGCCGCCTCGGCGGCCCGCGCGATGGCTGCCGTTCGGTCACCGATCTCGTCGGCGAGTCCCAGTCTGACCGCCTGTCCGCCGGAGTAGATACGCGCCCGTTCGAGTTGCGTGCGAGGTATCTCCAGTTCGTCGCTGCGGTGTTTCAACACGGCGGAGACGAACGCGCGCTGGAGCGACTCCAGAATGTAGAGGAACTCACGCTCTCCGCTGCCCGACAGCTTGTTCGGCCCGGTCGTTCCGATGATGTCGTTCGGCTCGATCTGCTCGGGGAGCTGTGCCAACACCCCGATACTCCCGACCGTCGAGGAGGGTTTCACGTAGATCTCGTCGGCGGGCGCGAGCGTGTAGTACGCTCCCGAGGCTGCGGCGGCGTCTACGCTGCCGACGACTGGCATCTGCTCTGCGGTGCGTCGCACACCGAAGTAGAGCCGTTCACTCGCCGCCGCACCGCCCCCGCCGCTGTTGGCGACGACGACGACCGCCTTCACCTCCTCGCTGTTGCGTGCCTGTGCGAGCGCCGCTGTCACCGACGCTGCGGTTTCGCCGTCGATACTCCCCTCGACTGGGACGACTGCGACTGTCCCGTCTGCCTCCGGCTCCTCGCTGGAGTCGGGCGGGACGGCGACGAACGGCGTGACGACGACGCCGACCACGACGCCGAGCACGACGTACACCGCCCACGAGCGAGTCAGCCGACGCAGTCCCTGTCTGTCGTTGTCTGCCACAGTGAGTACACGTGGAGGTACAGCGTGAAAAATCGGTCGGGAACTGATGTTTCGCGTGTGACTGCGGGTAGTGTCTTCGTGTGTGACTGTGAGTAGCATTTCGCTGGGAGACACGGATTTTTGTCCCCTGCAGGCGACGCCGGTGGTATGGAGTACACCACTCTCGGTGACACTGGGATGACAGTGTCGAAGGTGTGTCTCGGCTGTGTAAGCTAACTCACCCTAAAGGGGTGGGCTTTCAGCGTGGACTCCCGTTCTAGCCGACTCGGTGTCGGCAGGCGAATATTCGCC
>CAKZQY010000382.1 GCA_937142015.1 uncultured Halobacteria archaeon | reverse complement strand
GCCTGAAATCCCGTGGCGGGATTCCTCCGCGTTCACGCGGAGGAGGAGGTCAAACTGATCACTGCGAATCTGTGACGCGGACGTATCAAACAGCCAGAACCGTCCCACCTTTCTACCACCGGTTCCGGACGGAGAGACATGCGAACGACGCCACGAGAACGCCGCCTGTCACACGGGAGCGAGCGTCGATCAGCGGTGCGCGTCCGATGCTGTCGGTCACGAGCCACCGAACTGAGGGCGATAGAACCGGGACGAGGTGACCGACAGTGAGCGTCGCGCCCCTGCTCAACCAGCTTCCGTTCGTCCAGCTGCTCGACATCGAGGTCGTCGAGGCGGCCGACGGCCACGCGGTGGCCGAACTCTCTCTCGCAGAGAAGCACACGTCCGTTCCCGACGAGCCAGTCGCGCACGGCGGTGTCCCGTACGCGCTCGCGGACACTGCGGGCGGCGCGGCCGTGATCTCGCTGCACCACCGACCGACGCCGACGGTCGACATGCGGATCGACTACCACGCGCCGGCCACGGACGACCTCACAGCGGAGGCGAACGTCGTCCGCGACGGCGGGAGCGTCGCGTCCGCAGACGTCCGAATCGAAGATGTCGACGGAGTCCACGTCGCCAGCGCGCGCGGCGTGTTCAAGACTGGCGGCGGCGAATCCGGGGGTGCGTGGGGCGTGACTGGACCCGACGACGTGGAGTGACCGACCCCGACGACGTGAAGCGGTCGACGACGGTCTTTTTGACTGCGCGAGGCGGAGTCGAGAGCGATGGCGACCATCGCCGAGGAGCGGATCGGAGCGCTCACCGAGCTGGCGGCAGCGGCGACGCGCGACGGCGAGATCGACCGGAGTCGGGAGTACGTCCGACTCGCGCGCCGGATCGCCGAGCGAAACCGCTGTGGCCTCCCGCGGACACTCGACCGCTTCGGCTGTGACCGGTGTGACGCCTACCGTATCCCGGGTGTGAACGCCCGCGTTCGCTTGCAGGAGGGGAGCCACGTGGTAATCCGCTGTGACTGTGGGGCGACTGACCGCTACCCGTACGAGTGATTGACTCGTATCCGTCCAGCCGAGCGTCGTCCGTACGGCAGTGGCTGTCGAGTCGACAGTGCGAAGAAGTGTGAGACGGCAGTTCAGCAGCGAGATGTCGGGTGCGTCCGACAGCCTCGATCAGCCGAACAGCTCGCCGAGGCCCTCGCCAGCGGCATCGTCGTCGTCGTCGTCCTCTTCTTCTTCCGCGGCCGCCTCGGCCTCGTCTTCCTCCTCCTCGTCGTCTTCTTCCTCGGCTGCCTCGGCCTCACCAGCGTCGGCTGCGCTCGCAGCCCCGCCGGCAGCCGGTGCGGCAGCCGCCGACTCGACGGCCTCCGCGATGTCGACGTCTTCGAGCGCCGCGGTCAGGGCTTTGACGCGGGACTGCTCCACGTCGACCCCGGCGGCCTCCAAGACCTCGGTCACGTTGTCTTCTGTGATCTCTGCGTCCGCTTCGTTCAGGATGAGTGCTGCGTAGACGTACTCCATCGTTGTCCTCTGTCGTTAGTCTCCGAACATGTTGCCGAGGCCGGCGGCACCGTCGTCGGTGTCGTCGTCCTCGTCGTCGTCTTCGTCTGCCTGTTCGTCTTCCTCGGGGTCCTCGTCAGTCTCCGCGGCGTCGTCGGTCTCCTCGACGACCTCGTCGGTCGCGGGGGCGTCGACGTCCCGAAGCTCTTCGGGGAGCGCCTCCTCGTCGTCGATCTCCGCGGCGAGTGCGCGGAGGTTGGCGTCCGCGGCGGCGATCAGGTCGTCTGCGAGATCCGGGGTGGCGACGGCCGCCGACAGCCCGAGACTCCGCGCCTCGGTTGCTGCCGTGGCGACCAGCGTCTCGGTCGTCCGCGGCGTCGGGAAGGCGGCGTTGATCGAGAGGTTCCGCGCGCTCGCGGCTGCCGCCTCCACGTCCTCGCGATACTCCTCGACGTCGATTGCCAGATCCGCCGGGTCGAACAACACGCCGTCTGCGACGACGGCGCGGAGGTCGAGCCCGACCTCCTTCGGCTCGATCCCGAGTTCGCCGAGCACGTTGGCGAGTTCGCCGCTCACCTCGTCGCCGGCCTCGGCGACGACTGAGTCGGACAGGACGTGGATCGACCCGTCCTGAATCCGTGCCTCCGCGCCGACCTGCTGGAGTTCGCCGACGAACGGACCGGGGTCGACACCGGTGTCGCCCTCCGGAATCACGATCTCGTTGGGGGCGACTTCGCCCGCGCCGATGGGGGCGGAGGTCTTCGACGCCTCCAACTGCTGGTACAGCCCGAACGGGTTGTCGTCCGTGCCAATCAGCCCGACGTGGCCGGACATCTCGTCGGTGAGATCTTCGAGACCGCCGCCGACCTGTTCGAGAGCTCTGACGGTGAGCGTGTTGCGGCTCATCCGCAGCGCCGCCTGCCCGTGCAGTTCACGGCGCATATCCTGGAGCTGCCGGCTCGGGATGCCTGTGAGATCGACCACGCCGACCGCGTCGTACGACTCGGCGAACTCGACGAGTTCGTCGACCTCCTCGCGTTTCCACTCGGGGACGTTCGCGGTCTTGTGGCTCGCCTCTGCGTCGCTCATGCGGGCACCTCCACCGCCGGCCCCATCGTCGTCTTCACGTAGACGGTGTCGATGTTGAGCGGGCCCTTCTCTAAGTCCGCTTCGAGCCGACGGAGAATCACGTCGATGTTGTCCGCGATCTCGTCTGCGGACATCTCCTCTGCCCCGACGCGGGTGTGGAACGTCCGACGGTCACCAGACCGGAGTTGGACCGTGTTGGTCATCCGGTTGACCGTCTCGACGACGTCCTCGTCGATACCGAGCGGTGTCGGCATCTTCCCTCGTGGACCGAGGATGCGACCGAGGTTGGAAGCCACGTCCTGCATCAGTGCCTCCTCTGCGACGAAGAAGTCCGTCTCCTCCGCCAAGTCCTTGGCGCGGTCCTCGTCTCCAGCGAGGTCCGAGAGGTCGTCGCCCGACAACACCTCGTCGGCGACGTCTTCTGCACGGAGGGCTGTCTCACCCTCCGCGATGACGACGATTTGGGTGTCCTGCCCAGTGCCGGCGGGCAACACAACCTCCTCGTCGACGCGGTTCGACGGGTCGTTGAGATCCAGATCGCGCAAGTTGACTGCGAGGTCCACGGTCTCTGTGAAGTTCCGACCGGGAGCCTCCTCGAGCGCCTGGGAGACTGCGTCTTCGATTGAGTCTGCCATCTTTCACCTCCGTAGTACGCAGGAATGCTCCTACGGGTCAGTGAAACAGGCGTGTGCCTGTCTCGTCTCAGACGTGTCTCACGAGACTCTTAAGACCGTCGAACGGCTCCGAGCCGTGTGCTCCGTTCACAATCGGACTCGCTCCGAGCCGTGTGTTCCGTTCCTGATCGTGATCACTCGGAGTGACTGTCACCGACGGCGACAGGAAGTCACTCGGAGTGACCGTCACCGACGGCGACAGGACTTCTCGACGAGTGCGCGCTTCGAGCGGAAGCGGCCGCCACAGTCGTGACACTCGACGTACCCCTCGCCGGGGGCGGTGCTGACGCTGTGGTCGCCGAGTTCGAACGGGCGGGCGACGACGCGTGGACGGATCACGCCCGGACACTGTCGGTCACTGTCGGCCGCCAGCGACGACCGGAGTGTGATCGTCTCTACGTCGACCGTCGACCAGCGGTCGGAGCCGAGCGCACGCTCTCGGTCGACGACCTCGGTCCACCCGGTGACGAGAACTGGCGAGTCGGTACTCGTGTCGCCCACGACGGTGACGAGGCGGACCCCGTCGACGACGGCGGAGAATCGCCAGCCGTCGGCGGAGTTGTACCGGAGTTGTCCGTCCCGGATCGCGTGTGCGACCAGCGGGAGCGAGACGTACCGACCCGTCTGGCGGAGTCGCCGACGGAAGTGATCCGTCTGGGCGTACACCGACGGATCGCGAGGTGGGAGTGACGCACCCTCGCTGCGTCGGTCTCCGGCTGTCGGGCCGGCCGGGGCGTTCGTGAGCGACACGCCGTGTGAGTCGGTGGCCGACACGTCCTCGGTGCCGGAGCCGCCCTGTCGGGATGCCACTACCGACTCCTTCGGGTGACTCCTACAAGTGATTTGTGCCCGCGTGGCAGGCTCTGATCGGAGTCGGATCGAACGACCGAGCACGACGTTTCGACGTGTTTCGACACTGCCCGCACAGCCGCCAGAAGCTTTTAATCGACCGTCTAGTATACTACTCCCAATTCGGGGGATTTCGTGTTACTGAAGTTGTGTGTTCGGAGTCTCGACGGCGGGCAGCCCGGGGAGTCAGTCACCACGGACCGACGGCTCTTCGACAGTCGAGAGACCACCACAGGGGGACGACGGAGGGACAGACTGGGGGCGAGACGCGTGGCGAGCGGGGGGAAAGAGTGGTAACGAATCTCGTCGTCTTCTCCGTGGTTCCGCTCGTCGCGCTGCTCGGGAGTGCTGGCTACGCAGCTGTCGCCACCTACGAGTTGGCCGACTGGCGGCCAGCGCTGTTCACAGCACTGCTCGTGTTGATGAGTGTCCACCAGGCCAACGAGGTGCGCGTCTACCTCGACAACGGTGTTGCGGCCGCCTCCCGCGGATTCGGGGAGTACCCGGAGACCGCGGTGAACCTGCTCGCCGGCGTGGCGGTGGTGTACGTTCTCCGACTCGTCCGCGAGGAACGCCGGCTCTCAGAGCAGGCGACGGAGCGGCTCGCCGAGATCGGGCGGCTGCAGCGTCGCAACGACAGACTCGAAGAGTTCGCCTCCGTCGTCAGCCACGACCTCCGTAACCCGCTGAACACGGTACGTGGCTACGTGGAACTCGCACGGGAGGAAGTCGAGATTCGCGTCGGGAAGCTCGACGGCGGCGGCTTCTACGTCGCAGACGACGGCCCCGGAATCGAGCCAGCACAGCGGTCGGACGTCTTCGAACTGGGCTACACGACCGACTCTGCCGGCACGGGGTTCGGACTCGCTATCGTGGAACGCATCGCCGCCGCACACGGCTGGTCGGTGACGGTGACAGAGAGCGCTGACGGCGGCGCGCGCTTCGAGTTCCGTCCCGGCGAGAACCCAGACACGAAGGCTGGCAGTTCAGACTCGGGTGACTCTGACTCCGGAACGGAAGCGGCAGCGTGAGAGAGAGCACTCACAGCGTCGTCACTTCGATAGGGACGAGCATGAAGCAGAGCAGCCCGAGCGCGAACGTGACCACCCCGACCGCGATCCGACGGTTGTCGAGCTTCGAATCGTCGATAGGGTGTGCCGGGCCACGGTAGGCGATGAACGCGGCGAACAACCCCCAGAACGCCCACAGACCGACAGACTCGTCGAGTCCCAGCCCGCGCACGAAGTGGAGGTAGCCGGATACTGCGAACAGGCCGGCGGGGACCAACGCTGCGACCGTCTCCTGACGCTCGCCGACGATAGCTCGGACGATGTGACCCCCGTCGAGCTGTCCGACGGGCAGCAGGTTCAGGAGTGTGAAGAACATCCCGATCCAGCCACCCATGATCACCGGGTGTGCGACCTGTGTCGCCGACTCGTAGCCCGTCGGCTGTCCCAGCACGGCTGCGATGATGGTCAACAACGGCGGGTTGTTGAACACGATCACCTGCGTTCCCGCTGACACAGTCCCCGGTGGCACCTCCATCGGCCCGAGCAGGAGGCCGATCGCGGTGACGACGACTGTCGCCGCCAACCCGGCCAGCGGCCCGGCGACACCGATGTCGAACAGCGCCTCCCGGTCCGGCATCCGGCTCCGCATCCGGATGATCGCGCCCATCGTCCCGAACGGGAGGAAAAACGGGATGACGTACGGCAACGACACGTCGACGCCGTGGTACCGGCCCATCACGTAGTGACCGAGCTCGTGAGTCATCAACACCCCCAACACCGCAGCCGTGAACGGCCACGCCTCCAGCGCGACGAGCGGGTTCGCCGTCACCTCACTCAATGGGATGTAGTACCAGCCGACCGCGCCGACGAACAGCGTCGTCACGACCGTGGCGACGAACAGCACGACGTTCGTCCACGGGATGCCGTCAATCTCGGTGGAGTACGGCCGGGCGACGATCACGTCGCGCCCCGGACCGGTGTCTGCGGCCTGTACGTCGTAGCCCAACTCGCGGAACGGCTCCCAGACGCGTTCCAACAGCTCGCGTTCTGGAACCTCCGCGATACCGTAGTAGACGATCCGCTCCCCGTCGCTCCGGACCTGTGTCAAGTGGAAGACGCTGTCGAGTTCCGGGGGGCGGGGAACTGAGTCGGGGTCCGCGGCACTCATCGTGTCTCTCTAGCTCCCGCCGAGCAAAAGACCTTCCGCGCGGGGACCGAGCGCGGTCGGAGCTGGACTGTCGAGCGTGAACCTCACACCCTGTCGACTCTCGGGCTGTCGAGCGTGAACCTCACGCCTCTGTCGGCTCGATCCGCCACGTCGTCGCGCTCGTGTACGACCACTTCTCGATGTTCAGCTCCGGCGCGGAGTCTTTGAGCTTCACCATCAGTGCGCCGATCTCCTTCGGCGAGAGACCGACCTCGTCTGCGATGAACTTGCTCTTGAAGTAGAGTTCGCCGTCCTCGGCCTCCTGCCGTAGGTACTCTCTGAGACGCGCCTGTTTGGAGGGACCGTCTGTGTCTGCCGTGGAGGGATCTGCTGTCGTGCTCATAGCGCTTCACTCACCTGTATCCCCCCGATGGGTGTTATAAAGCCGGCAACGTTCGGCGAAATTCGGTTCCATTCGTGTGGTTTGCCGTCCAAAATGGTCGAAAAGGAACTGTTTACGAAGCTACGAGAGACTGTTAGACATTTTACGAAGTCTTCTGAGGCTTTCTCTCGAACGCCTATCAGTGTGTCTCGCCCTCGTCAGTTCGTGCTCTCTAGCCCGAATTTTGTCCGGACGAGACACGAATCACAGTCGCGCGTCGCGGGCGTCAGACGCTCGTCTGTCGCGGTGGGCTGGGTGCGTTCCGCCACTCGTGGTTGTCTGTCGCAGTGGGCTGGGTGCGTTCCGCCACTCGTGGTCGTCTATCGCAGTGTGTCGGACGATCTCCAGTCGGGCGGGCGTGACTCTCGGCACGGCAGAGCGGAAGTAGCGAGCGAGAAACCCGACACCAGTCGCGGGTCAGTACTTCGGATCGGCACCGGTCACGTCGTACACGTCTTCCATCAGCGCGTCCCGGGTGTTCTGCCAGCCGGCGAACTGATCGGGGTCGGCGGGGTACCGGCCGTAGTGGTCGATCAGGTCCTCGGCGACGCGTTTCGTCCGGTAGAAGTCGAGAATCTGCTGCCAGTAGCCGAAGCTCTCGACCGCCGTTCGGAGTTTCAGCCCGAGTCCCATCGACGCCTTCCCGGAGTAGAGCGCCTCAGCCAGTTTCTCGCCCGGGAGTGAGGCGAGCAGTCCCATCAGGTTGTCCACGTCGACGGCCGTCGAGAGCACGTTGTACACGTCGAGACCGGCGTACCGCGCGCCGAAGTGGTCCATCACTCGTTCGTTGTACTCCCACAGCGCGGCCTCGCTCACGTCGCCGTCGGAGATCGCGTCGACCGCCTGCTCTGCCGCGTAGGTCGCGGCGTACGCCGCACCTGCGATCCCGCCGCCCGTCGTGGGATTGACGTGTCCGGCTGCGTCGCCTGCGGCGAGGAATCCCGGTGCGACCGCGGAGTCGTACGGCCGGCGTGTCGGTAGCGCCGCGCCGAGTTTGTCCTTCACGGTCGCCCCTGCGAACTCCGCGCGGTTCTTCAGGTCTCGCTTCAGGTCGTCGACCAGCTTCATCGGCTCCTCGGTCATCTGGAACCCGAGCCCGGCGTTGATCTCCGTCTCCGTCCGCGGGAAGTACCAGAGGTACCCCGCCGCACGCTCTGTCGGCTTGAACACCAGCGCGTCGTCGTACTCGACTGGCTCCGGGACTTCGACGATCTCACGGTAGGCGGAACAGAACTGCTGGAAGGAGACGTTGGTGTCGAACGTCGCACTCCGCAGGTCGGCTTTGTCTTGGAGGATCGACAGCGCACCTGCGGCGTCGATCACCACCTCCGCGTCGTACGTGACCACGTCACCGTCACGTTTCCCGCGGAGCCCCGTCACGCGTCCGTTCTCGTCCTGCTGTACGTCTTGGACGACCGTGTCGTAGTGGAACTGTGCGCCGACTGACTCCGCGCCGTCGATCAGTCGCCGACCGTACTCTAGGCGGTCGATGACTGCGAGCTCGCCCGGTACCGGAATCTCCAGCACGGTGTCCTCGGCGGGAATCTCGAAGCGACCGTGATCGACGCCCGTGTTCGTGAAGGCGGGCTGAATCTGTGACTTCGGGATCACGTCCGGGAACGCGTCTGCGCCCTTCAGCGCGTCGCCACAGGCGATGTGTCCGGCCTCCGACTCCGTCTTCCGCTCGACGACGACCGTGTCGACACCCGCGGCGGCGGCCGTGGCTGCAGCGTAACAACCCGCGGTCCCCGCGCCGACGACCGCCACGTCTGGCTCGTAGGTGGTGCTCATTACCCGAAGTTGGCGACCGACCGGGCAAAACTCTTGCTCACTGTCGGCTGTCGTCTCTCCGGCTGACGATGGCTCGTCGTGGTCCCGACAACTCTCGCCTTCTCGTATGTTGTGACTGTACACTAACGCACTCATATTATAAGGTGTTGGCCGATACCGACGTAGTGAGAACGATGAAACCCGGAACGGCGGAAGCCACGGCGACGACCACAGGCGGACGTGACACACGATGAGCGATTCACACTGCCCAGCCGACACGGTTGCCGACGGACTGTTCTTGCACACCGACGAGGCGAGCACCCGACAGTACAGACACGCACTTGAGAGCGTCGCAGAGGTCGTGACAGACTCGACTCGTGCGAGTGACACCGTCTACTCTGGAGCGGACCCAGCAGCGGTTAGGGCGTCGTTCGACGAGGTGGACTGTCTCCCGTTGGAGGGGTCGGGGCTCGACGAGGCGCTGGAGACGGTTCGGGAGACGGTGTTGTCCGACGCAGTCCGAATGTCCCACCCGTGGTATCTCGCGCACCTCAACTGTGCGCCGATGGTGCCAGCGGTCGCAGCGGATACACTCGTCTCGACGCTCAACCAGAGCCACGCCGCGTGGGACCTCGGCCCGTCGGTCGACGTGCTCGAAGAGGCGTTCGTCGCGGAGTTCGCCGATCTACTCGGGCTGCCGGACTCTGCTGCGGGTGTGTTCACGAGCGGCGGGACACAGGCGAACTTCACTGCACTGCTGCTCGCTCGCGGCTGGTACGCCGACGAGTACCTCGACACGGACGTTCAGACGGATGGGCTGCCAGCCGAGGCGAGTGCGTTCCGGCTGTTGCGGTCGGAGATTGGCCACCCGACCGCCGACGAAGCGGCCGCGAAGATGGGTCTCGGTGAGTCTGCGACCGTCACGGTACCGGTCGACGAGGCCCATCGTATGGACGCGGCTGCCCTCGCAGAGACGGTCGAACGGCTGGTGGCGGAGGGACAGCGGCCGTTCGCAGTGACGGCGACGGCCGGCACGACCGACTACGGGAGTATCGATCCGCTAGCGGAGATCGCCGACGTGGCCGACGAGTACGACCTCTGGTTCCACGTGGACGCCGCATACGGCGGAGCACTCGCGGTGAGTGACCGACACCGCGAGAAGCTCGCCGGAATCGAACGCGCAGACTCTGTCGCTGTAGACTTCCACAAGTTCCTGTTCCAACCCGCGAGTTGTGGCATCTTTCTCCTCCGCGAGGAGGACAACTACCGGTACCTCGGCCACGAGGCGGCGTACCTCAACCCGGGGCGTGACAGTGTCCCTCACCGGACGGAGAAGTCGGTCCAGTGGACGCGGCGTGCGGACGTACTCAAGCCGTTTGTCACGTTCCAGACGGTCGGCCGCGAGGGGATGGCCGCGCTCGTCGACGCAGTGATAGAGCTGGCGAACCGTGTCGACGACCTCGTCGCCGAGGACCCAGCGTTCGATCTGATCAGTGCTTCGGAAATCTCGACCACTGTGTTCCGGTACTGTCCGCAGGAGACGCCCGAGACGGTCTCTCACGGTGTGTGGGCCGACGAGATCAACGACGCGATCCGAGATGCAGCGCTCGCAGACGGGCGGACGCTGCTAGCTCGGACGCAGGCCGACGGTCGAACGTACCTGAAGTTCACACTGTTGAACCCGTGTACCTCGCTAGATGACGTGGCTGCGGTGTTGGACCTGATCCGCGAGTTCGGACGCGAGATCGAGTCTGACCTCTCGGCTGGCGACATCCGCTAGAAGCGACCTGCGTCGCCAGACACGAGACGAACGAAGCGAGTCGAGCGGACTCGCCGGGAGTCACGCGAGCGAAGTGAGTGTGACTACGACGAGTCCATCGGAGCGACCGAGTTTCACGAGGGAGCGAGAATGGACTCGCCGGGATTCGAACCCGGGGCCTTCTCCTTGCGAAGGAGACGATCTGCCGCTGATCTACGAGCCCGCACTGAGTTGAACGGCAACCGAACACTTGAGGATTCCGCTTCGTCACCACCCTGCGTGGCGTCTGTCACCACTCGTCACGTCGTCGCGTCGGAGCGTCGAAGCGGAGCGGTGCGCGTGAACGGCCGGCTCAGTCTTCGAGGACGATTTCGATGTTCACGTCGTTGGGCACCTGGATACGCATGAGCTGGCGGAGCGCGCGTTCGTCGGCGTCGATGTCGATCAGCCGTTTGTGAACGCGCATCTCCCAGTGCTCCCACGTGGCGGTGCCTTCCCCGTCGGGGGACTTCCGGGCCGGCACTTCAAGCGTCTTCGTCGGGAGCGGGATCGGACCGGACAGCGCGACACCGGTCTTGTCGGCGATCTCCCGCACGTCACCGCAGATCTCGTCGAGATCCTCCGGGGAGGTGCCGACCAGTCGGACGCGAGCCTGTTGTCCGGGCATCTATCGCTCGTCGACGCTCAGGACCTGTCCGGCCGCGATGGTCTGACCCATGTCGCGGACTGCGAAGCTCCCGAGCTCCGGGATCTCGCTGGCCGACTCGATCGACAGCGGCTTCTGCGGCCGCACGGTGACGACCGCCGCGTCGCCCGACTTGATGAAGTCGGGGTCCTTCTCCTCGACCTCGCCGCTGGCCGGGTCGATCTTCTGGTCCAGCGACTCGATGGTACACGCGACCTGTGCCGTGTGCGCGTGGAACACCGGCGTGTACCCTTCGGTGATCACCGACGGGTGCTGCATCACGACGACCTGCGCCTGGAACGTCTCGGCGACCGACGGCGGGTCGTCTGCCGGCCCACAGACGTCGCCACGGCGGATGTCGTCCTTACCGACGCCACGGACGTTGAACCCGACGTTGTCACCGGGGCCCGCGTAGTCGACCT
>CAKZQY010000381.1 GCA_937142015.1 uncultured Halobacteria archaeon | reverse complement strand
TCCTCGCGGCCGGCGTCGGGCGCGGAACACCTGTTTTCCCACCAACTCGACCGGATCGCGCCCGACCCGGCGCTCCACGGTCACCAAGTGGGTGTGGGAGCGATCATGGTGGAGTACCTCCACACCGGCGAGGACGGCAACTGGCGGCTGATCCACGACGCGCTCGAAGAGATCGGCGCACCCACCACCGCTGCGGAGCTGGGTATCGACGACGACGTGATCGTCGAGGCGCTGGCGACTGCACACGAGATCCGTGACCGGTACACGATTCTGGGTGACGGGATGAGCGAGGCCGCCGTCGAAGAGGTCGCCGCGTTCACCGGCGTGATCTGATAGTGATTACTGCGAATGGTTCCATGGACGGCGGCGAAACCCGACGGCTCAGACGCTCTGGTAACCGACACGAGTCGCCCCGGCGGTAAAGACTCGCAGTAATCACTATGAGACTGCCGGTCACTCCCCGTCGGCGTCGTCGAGTCGTCCGATCCGTCCGTCCAGCGGCGGGTGGCGGGAGAGCCGCCCGCCGTCTGCGACGTGGCCCGCCGCAGCGAGCCGGGAGAGCGCGCTGGCGAGCGCCTCACCGTCCGTCCGCGTGCGGACGAACGCGTCCGCGTCGAACTCCGTCCACCGAGAGGTGACGAGCGAGAGTCCGACGGTCGGGACGAGGAGACCGAGTCCGACGAGGAACTCGGAGCCGGGAGCCAGCCGTGCGCCCGCGACCCACGCCAGCGCGAACGCCACCGGCACACCCAGCCTGAGCGGAACGTGTCGCCGCGCGAGGTGGCCGTACTCGTGACACGCCACCGCAGCAACCTCCTCGGCGTCGAGTTCACGGCACAGCTCGGTGGTGACGAACACCCGACCGAGACGGGGAGAGAGTCCAGCTGCGAACGCACCGACCGACTCGCCGGCGGCGAGCACCCGAACGCGCTCCGGCGGCACACCAGCAGCACGGAGGTGATCGCGCTGTGCGGGCGTCGGGGCGCGAGTGCGACTCGTGTGTGCGACGACTGCCGGCGCGATCGCTGCACCCGCCACGCCCGCGACGACGACGAGCCACAACTCCCACCACGTCTCGATCAACGCGAGTGCAGCGGTCACCTCGTGGACGACCTCGCTCCCGGCGGCTCCCTCGCCGACGACCTCGTGGACGACCTCGCTCCCGGCGGCTCCCTCGCCGACGACCTCGCTACCGGCAGACACGCGCCGACACCCCACAGACGACTGTCACGACTCTCGGTACGTCGTACCACCGTGTAGGCCTTTTGCCGCCCGTTGCGGTCGCGTTACGTTAGCTTTGCCATCGACCCGCCAGAGCTGTCAGACGCGTCGCCCCGGTAGCCCACAGTCGGGCTGTCGAACGCGTCGCTCGGAGGGACCAGCACACGTTCGCGTGATACGATCGTGCGTAGATCGTTACCACCGACGACTGACAGCGGGCACCGCAGCGACGTGATACCGCCCATACCGCAGAAGTCACCGAAAATCACTACTCACGACCGTATCAGTGTCTCCTCTCGGCGGTCCAGTTCCGAGAACTCGGGAACAGGCCGTCGTGGTGAAGTACCGACGCGGAGTACGTTCGGGTGGTGATCACCGTGACAGAGACGATTCTCGTCCCGACGGACGGCAGCGTGCCGGCGACGGCCGCGACACACCACGCGCGGCTGGTGGCGGCGGCGACGGGCGCAGACGTGGAGGTGTTGAGTGTCGTTCCACCCGGGGGACTGCTCGACAGCGCCAGTGATCCACGAAGGGTGGCCGAGGCGGCCGCCGAAGACGCCGCCCGAGTTCTCGGCGGTGGCGACGCGAGCGACCACCAGTCGGTTCGTGACCGTGTTGCTGCCGAGAACGAGGACGTGGAGCCAGACTCTGCCGAGCCAGACCCTCCCGAGCCAGACTCTCCCGAGCCAGATCCCCCCGAGCCAGACGGGTTCACCGTGACGACGGCAGTCCGCGAGGGGGACCCGGCGGAGACGATTCTCGCGTACGCTCGGACGGTGAGTGCAGACCTGATCGTCATGGGCACTCACGGTCGGACGGGTGTGAACCGTGTCGTGTCGGGCTCCGTGACGGAGCGTGTCACGCGAGTCTCGGACGTGCCCGTGTTCACCGTCAGAGCGGACGGAGCCACGCCGACACCGGACACGTACGACACGGTGTTGCTCCCGACAGACGGGAGCGACTGTGCCGAGGCGGCAGTCGATCACGCCGTCGCGCTCGCGGAGGCGTTCGACGCGGAGATCGACGTCGTCAGTGTCGTCGACGTGAACACTGTCGCGGCACAGTCCGAACTCACTAACGCGCGACTCGTGTTGGACGAACTGGAGGGACAGGCGGAGAACGCAATCGAGCGTGTCGCCGACCGCGTCGGTGAGGCCGGTATCGCCGGCGAGACGGCCGTGATCCAAGGCGCACCCGCGAGTGGCGTGATGGACTACGCCGAGGAAGCGGGTGTCGATCTGATCGTGATGGGCACCCACGGCCGCAGCGGCATCGACCGCTTCCTCCTCGGATCGACGACGGAACGACTGATTCGTCACGCCTCCGTCCCCGTGGTCTCTGTCCGCGGCGACGGGGTCGTCGGCGGGGACGGCGACGAGACGACGACCGAGTGTCGACCGAACAGAGCCGAGTGAGTCGGCGACGACTCTACTGTCGGTCACGAGTGTCGATACAGTGTCGCGTCTCACTCCGGGCACCAACGCGTCTCGTCCCGGTTCTGCCGACCCTGGCTTCGATGGCTCGTGACCGACAGTATCAGCTCGTCTCGTCGGCGAGTTCCACAGTCGTCTCCAACAGCGAGAACGTCTCGTCGACAGTGACAGAGAGGCGGTCACCGTCACACGGGAGATCGAGTCGGACGCGCGTCGGGTCAGTCGAGAGCACGGTCGTGTGGCGGTCGGAGACACACCAGTCGTTCGTCCAGAACGGGCGGGTCGTGAGGTCGACGCCGCGGTCGCTGAAGAAGGTGAGCACCGCGGCGGTGTCCAACAGATTGAGCCCGAGCGTGGAGGTGAGTCGGTTGTCACACCGCTCGCAGGCGTGGACGACCGCCACCGTCCAGTCGGGCACCTCCGTCTCGGTGTCGAGTGTCGTCTCCATCCGGCCCATACACTCCGGACAGACCCCGTCTGCCGCCAGACAGTAGTGGTGGCGGACGTGGTGGTGGAAGGCGTCGAGGAACTCCTCGGGCGTGCGGTCGTCGAACCCGCCCGGCGGGAACGGGTAGTCGACGTGCGTGCGACCGCAGTCGTCACACTCGACGACGAGTCGTTCGTCCGCGTACCGCGCCCGGAGGTCACCCTCGCAGTGGTAACAGTCACCGGGAGCCGCGAACGGGCCGACCTCCGTGCGGCCGGTGAACGTGCCGGCGAACACGGAGCGGACGACCTTGCGCCCGGGAGTGCGGAAGCGGTAGCCGTCCTCGTCTTTCCGGACGAAGTGGTCCAGCAGCTGTTTGAGGTGGTAGTTGAAGTGGGCGCTGTCGTCGACGTCCACCTGCTCGTACAACTCCGAGAAGGAGACGGCCGCCGATTCCGGACGGTCTGCAGTCGCGTCTTGGAGACCTTGGAGAATGTCGATGCGTGTCTCGTTGCCGAGGAGGGCGAACGCCTCGGAGGGAGACAGATCGGCTGCCTCCGCGGCTCGTTCCTCCGGGCTGTCGTCTGCAGGTGTGCTCACACACGACCGTTCGAGGGTCCGAAACTAAGCTTTTCGGGCGAGAGTGCCGCGTCGCGGGTCACGACCCCAGCGGTTGTCTCGACACGTCGGTCGACTGCGTCGTCGTCGGCTCAGTACTTGGCGAGGTAGCGGTCCAGTTCCCACTGGGAGACGTCCGCGCGGTACTCGTCGTACTCGGCGCGCTTCGCCTCGACGAACTTCTCGGCGACGTGGTCACCGAGCGCGTCGAGGACGACCTCGTCGTCTTCCAGCTCGTCGACAGCAGCGCCGAGGTTCGGCGGCAGCGTGTCGATGCCGTACTCTTTGCGGGTCTCCTCGTCGAACTCGTAGATGTTCTCCCGGACGGGGTCCGGCGCGTCGAGGTCGTTCTCGATCCCGTCGAGACCGGCGTGGATCATCACAGCCAGCGCGAGGTACGGGTTACACGACGGGTCCGGCGAACGGAGTTCGATTCGCGAGGCGGCGGGGATACGCGCGGCAGGCTTGCGGACGAGCGCCGAGCGGTTCGTGTCGCTCCACGCGACGTAGATCGGAGCCTCGTAGCCGGGGATGAGGCGCTTGTAGCTGTTGACCGTCGGGTTCGTGACCGCAGCGATAGCCGGCGCGTGCTCCAGAATACCCGCGAGGAAGCTGTAGGCAGTCTCGGAGAGGTCGAACTCGTCGTCGCCGTCGTGGAAGGCGTTCTCCCCGTCCTCGAACAGCGACAGGTGAGTGTGCATCCCCGAGCCGTTGATGTGTGGAATCGGCTTGGGCATGAACGTCGCGTGCAGGTCGTGGAGCGCCGCCGTCGCGCGCACGACCGACCGGAAGGTTGCGATGTTGTCGGCGGTGGACAGCGCGTCGTCGTACTTGAAGTCGATCTCGTGTTGCCCCTCTGCGACCTCGTGGTGACTCGCCTCCACCTCGAAGCCCATCGCGTCCAGATTGTAGATGATCTCCCGCCGGAGGTCCGAAGCGAGATCCTTCGGTGCGAGGTCGAAGTACCCGCCAGCGTCGTGGGTCTCCGTCGTCGGACCGCCGTTCTCGTCGGTGTCGAACACGAAGAACTCCGGCTCGGGACCGGCGTTGAGCGTGTACCCCATCTCTTCGGCCCGCTCGACGGCGCGCTTGAGGACGGTCCGCGGGTCTCCCTCGAACGGTTCGCCCGTCGTGGTGTTGATCACGTCACAGACGAGCCGTGCCGCACAGCCCTCCGCGTCGTCGCGCCACGGGAGCACCGCGAACGTCTCTGGGTCCGGGTCCAGCCGCATGTCCGACTCCTGAATCCGGACGAACCCCTCGATAGAGGAGCCGTCGAAGTAGATTCCCTCGGTGAACGCCTTCTCTGCCTGCGAAGCCGGCACGGAGACGTTCTTCACGGTGCCGAGAATGTCCGTGAACTGTAGCCGCAGGAAGTCGACCCCCTCCTGTTCGATCTGGTCGATTACCGCCTGTTCTGCCGCACTCAGCCCGCCGTCGGGCGACGTGTGTTCGCTCGTCATCCTTGATAGACGTGTAGCAACACAAGGGGGGACAAAAAACGTCTTACGGTCGGTGTAAACTCGTCCACCCCCCGCGCGATTTGGACGTTCGTAAAGTTTGTCCGTCTCGAACACGTAGGGGGGTTCGATGACGTACGAAAACCTCGACGCGAAGTTGATAAACGCCCTGTTGGGTGACGGGCGGGCGAGTCTCAGGAGTCTCGGCGAGGAGTTGGACGTGTCGGTCACGACAGTGTCGAACCACCTCCAAGACCTCGAAGAGGAGGGCGTGATCCGGGGGTACACCCCGCGGGTCGACTACGACGCGCTCGGCTACGACGTGACTGCCGTGGTCCAGCTGAAGGTGGAAGGACAGGCGCTCCCCGAGATCACCGACCGTCTCCGCGAGGTCGACGGGATGGTGTCCGTCTACGAGGTGACCGGCGACTACGACGTGATCGCCGTCGGGAAGTTCCGCGACACGGACGAGATGAACGACCGGATCAAGGACCTCCTCGCCGAGACGGAGGTCCGTGAGACGAACACCTCCGTGGTGTTGAACACCGTCGTCGAGAACGAACAGTTCGAACTCGACGTAGACGACTGACTGTCGACTGTCGGTCCCGACTCCTGTGAGGACGCTGTCGTCTCGACTCCTGTGAGGACGCTGTCGTCTCGACGCGGGGACACACCGGCAGCTACGCAGTCTGTCTCGTCTGAATCTCCCTCGGGGGGAAGAGGGAGCGGGCGTCAGCCCCAGTTTTCGGTAACGTCTTCGAGGTCCGTCTCGCAGAACGGACAGCGGTAACGGGTCGAGAAGCCGCCGGACTGTGCAGTCGTCTTGGCTTCGAGTTCGTGCATTCCGATCTGACGACCACAGTCTGAGCAGGTGAGCTTCGGCACGTCGAACACCTACGAGTACGACCAGATAAATGCTCCGAGACCCGTGCGAGCCAGTGGCACACATGGCCGGCGAGACGGCGGTTTCCGCGGGGCTCGCGGCCGATCGGTCGTTCGACCCACAGGACGGCACGTAGTTTTATTTGTACGGCACCCGCGGTGAGAGACGAATGGCCTCCGAGGGGCGGTCTCAGATCTGGGACGCGGTCGCCGACCTCGCTGCGGAGTCGAGACGCGAGCAGGAGGCGTTCGACCCCGAGACGGGTGACGCGCGAGCGTGCATCGAGACCGGCGTCGCACCCATCGTTCGGCTGTACGTCCACGCCTGTCGAGAGGGCGTCGAGCTCTCCCCGGTGGAGCTGTCACTGCTAGAGGGGGTGCTCAACGACTGGCTGCGGAGCTACGCGGACGTGACCGGCCGGCCGTCGTTCGACGGGAGTGTCTTCTCGCTGCACGAGGTTGCGATGGAGTTCGTCGACGCTGGCGACGTGGCAACTGCCGTCGACCGGCTGTTCGAGACGGACGAGAGAGTGTGACTGTTCGAGACGGACGAGAGAGTGTGACTGTTCGGGACAGAGAGGCGCTGTTCGAGACGAACGAGTAGGTGGTGAGGGTGCGTTCGCGTGTCGACTCGGTGCAGAAGGGCTTTACGTCGACCGTCGGAACCGGGGGTATGGGACTGTTCGACCGGATTCGAGGCGGCGACGACCCGCGCGTCGCCTTCGTCGGCATCGACGGAGTGCCGTTCAGTCTGCTCGCGGACAACCCCGATGAGTTTCCGAACGTGGCGGCAGTGATGGAGGAGGGGGCTGCGGGAGCCATCGACTCCATCGTTCCGCCGGAGTCGTCGGCCTGTTGGCCCGCGCTCACGACGGGTGTCAACCCGGGCGAGACGGGGGTGTACGGCTTCCAAGACCGCGAGACGGGGTCGTACGACACCTACGTCCCGATGGGGCGTGACGTGCAGGCGACGCGTCTGTGGGACCGGGTCGCCGAGAACGGACGCGACGCGACGGTGTTGAACGTCCCGGTGACGTTCCCGCCACAGCGGAACGTCCAGCGGATGGCCTCCGGGTTCCTCTCGCCGGCGATCGAGAAGGCGGCGTACCCGGACGAACTGGCAGACTACTTGGAGAGTATCGACTACAAGATCGACGTGGACGCGAAGCTCGGTCACGACGACGACAAGTCGGCGTTCCTCGAGGACGCACACGACACGATCGACCGTCGGTTCGAGGCGTTCGAACACTACCTGACACAGGACGACTGGGACCTGTTCTTCGGCGTGTTCATGACCACGGACCGCGTGAACCACTTCCTGTTCGAAGACTACGTCGAGGACGGCGAGTACTACGAGGAGTTCGTCGACTTCTACCGGACGGTCGACGACTACATCGGTCGGCTGCGGGAGACGCTGGCAGACGACGTGACTCTCGTCGTCGCCTCCGACCACGGCTTCATGACGGAGACGTACGAGGTCGACTGCAACCAGTGGCTCGCCGACGAGGGCTGGCTGTCGTTCGCGGACGACGACCACGAAGAGCTGGCGGACATCTCCGACGACACCCGGGCGTACTCGCTGATCCCCGGTCGGTTCTACATCAATCTGGAAGGGCGCGAGCCGCGTGGCTCCGTCCCCGAGTCGGCGTTCGAGGAGACGCGCGCGGAGCTGAAGAGAGCGCTCGAAGGGATGGAGAGCCCGGAGGGTGAGCCGGTCGCAAAACGTGTCGTCGTCGGCGAGGACGTGTTCGAGGGCGCACACGCCGACATCGCGCCGGATCTGGTCGTCATCCCGAACGAGGGGTACGACCTGAAGGCGAAGTTCAAGCCACACGACGACGGCGTGTTCTACCACGGCCCGCGCAACGGGATGCACAGCTTCGAGAACGCGACCCTGCTCGTCGACGACCCAGACGTCTCTGTCCCCGACGGGACGGACCTCTACGACATCGCACCGACGATTCTCGACCTGATGGAGGTCGACTACGAGCGGTCCGCCTTCGACGGCGCGTCGCTCGCCTGATTCTCGCGGCCCAGCGTCCGCCGCCGGGTCGCCCACCCGACACTGTCGATCCAACACCTGACAGCGTATCGCTCGCAGAACGCCAGCACCTGACAGCGTGTCGCTCGCAGAACGCCACCACCCGGCAACGTGTCGCTCGCAGAACGTCTCGACAGTCACACCGCTCACGGGTCGACGTGTGTGAGAACTGGCGGGCGCTCGTCGGGGGGAGACGAGCGGCCGGCTGCGAGACCGGCAGTCAGCCAGCGCCGACTACAGCAGCCCCGTCTTCTGGAGCTTCATCAGGTCCTCGGTGTCGAGCGTCTCGCCGTCCTTGAACTTCTGGTAGATCTCCTCGGCTTCCTCGCGCTCTTCCTCGGCCTTCTTCTCGCGCTCTTCCTTCTTCTCCTCTTCTTCCTTCTTGTCGAGCTCGCGGAGCCGCTTTTGCACGCGGACGAAGTCCTCGTGGTGGCGGTCTGCGGCCTCCTGGGCCTCGACGAACTTCTCGTGGACGATGTCGGCCTCGTCGCGGATCTCGTCCGCCTCCCGGTAGGCCTCGATCATCTGGTTGTGGTGCTCCTGCGCCTCGTCTGCGAGCTCCGTCACTTTCTGGTGGTGTTTCGACGCCTCGCTGCGGACCTCCTCGGCCTCGTCGATCAGGTCTTCGAGCTCGTCGCTCTGCTCGACCTTCTCTTTGCGGTCCTGGAGCTGTTCACGCTTGGTCTCGATCTTCTCGATCAGCTCCCGCTCGTCTTCGGCGTCGAGCACCTCCGTCTGTTGTTTGAACTCCAGTTCTTCGATCTCGTCTTGCAGTTCCTCGATGGACTTCCCCTCGTCCAGTTCGAGGTCCTGCTTCATCTCCTCGACTCTGTCGAACAGCTCGTTCGCCTCGGCGTTGAGCTCGTTGCGCTTCTCCTTGTGCTCTTGGACCTTCTCGTTGAGCTCGTCGCGCTTCTCTCTGTGGGTCTGTGCCTCGTCGACCTTCTCGCGTGTCTTGGCGTTCAGGTCGTCGCGGGTGGACGCCCGCTCGGAGGCCATCTGGTTGAGCTCGTTGCGTCGGTCTCGGAGCTGGCCGGCGAGCTTGATGAGTTCGCCTTTCGAGCCGTTCTCGAGCTTGCTGTCTTCGAGCTGTACGTTCCGCGGTTCGTCCATCGGTTCGAGGTCGTGCGCCTCGAGTACTTCGGATTCCGTTGCCATTGTTACTACCTCGACACCATCACCGCTTCGCGCGTGGCCGTGGCTAGGAAACTGTTGCGTCCGGTCGTGAGGAGTCGAGAACGCTCTGTGTTTCCGCGCACGATACACCACGCCCGAAGGCGCTCTGGTACCACACAGTACAGAGCTCTCGCATATAAACACTTCGGTGCAGCGCAGGGTGAAAAGAGGTAGCACACGCCGCGAACCGTCCCTGTGGCACGTCACCGAGTGACAAACGACTCCGGACAGTTCGGCTGTGAAACCCGTCGGGTGGTGTCTCACTCGCGTCAGGACGTGGATCGGCCGGGTGGAATCGTGTGTTGCTCATAGGGTCGTGCGTAGATAGTTACCGCCGGCTCGACTCACAGGGCAATACCAACGCGGTGCCGTCCGGTACTCCGTACCCACTCGAAAATCTCTACGCACGACCCTATCAGATCTCGTCGTCCGGGTCGTGATCGTCGGCCATTCGGCTCGCCTCGGTGGCGTACCGGTCGCGGCGCTGTGCGTCCTCAACCGGTTCGACGTCCGCCTCGTCGCGGTCGACGGCGGCGGTGGCTGGCGAGCGGGCCAGCAGGTCGAGTGACGCCTGTCGTCGGTAGACCGCGCTGCCGTCCGTGCTGGCGTAGGTGAGCGAGACAGTGTTGCGGGTGTCGTACGAGCGCTCGACGAGCCACAGTCGCATACACCTCGGTGTGTCGCCCCGACAGTAAACACCTCCGCACGCTCGTGTGGTCGGCGAGAGATCGGTGCGCGACTACTCGCTCGTCTGGTTCGTCGACAGTGCAGACTGGTCGACTTCGTAGAGGACGACACCCCGCTCGCGGGTGACCGCACGCACGCCAGACAGCGAGTCGAAGTCGACGAGCGCGGAGCCGTAGCGGTTTCGCTCGGCGGTTCCGACCCACACGTACTGCACGTCGTACTCCCGCATCACGGAGACAGCCGCCGTGCGGTTCGTGTACGCCGCGTCGACCGTCCGGACGCGAGCGACGTACGTCTCCAAGCCGCGGTAGCCGATCTCGTGTCCCCAGCCGGCGACCGTCGGAACGCCGGTGAGACTCGACGCCGGGTTCGATCCCCACCCGTACATGCCTGGTGGGTTCCGGAAGCCACCCTTCGCGGGGTACCGACCAGTCCCGGGTGCGGACAACAACACCGGCGTGCCGGGCTGTCGGTCGAGGTAGTTCGTCCCGGCGGCGACGCCGGGGTGGAACGCCTCCACGTTCGCGGTTCCGTTCAGCGTCGGCTCCTCCGGGTAGCCGAAGAAGATACCGCCGCGCGGCTCCCCGCCGCTCCCGGCGGTGAAGTGGTCCGGCACGGTCTGTGTCGCGTAGCCGCCGGCTCCGGCGAGCGCGACGCCGACGAGCAACAGCGCGAGCACGTGTCGCGTCTGTGGTGTCGGCCAGACGGTCGGCGTCTCCACCCGTCTGAGTAGCCCGGCGACGGCGACGCCCGCCGCTGGTGCCCAGATCGCCCACACCTGTGCGTACGTCTTGAACACGGTGTTCAGCCGCCCGGGGCCAGCCTGTTCGTTCAGGTACACCAGCTCGACGACCAGCGCGATTCCCGCGCCCCCGACGATCAACACCGTCTCGAAGCCGCCGCGCTCGCTCGGTGTGCGGGCTGCGATCCACCCGGCGAGCAGGAGCCCGCCGAACAACACCAGCCCGGGCAGCGAGATCCGCTGTGCGGTCCACAGCAACGCGGCCAGCGCCAACACGACCTCGCCGGGTCGCTCGTCGCCGATCCTGTCGAACAGGTAGCCGCCGAACAGGAGGAGGAACGCGCCGTGAACCACCAACAGCCCGCCGAAGCCGCTGCGGTCCGCGACCGCCAACAGCGCGAGTTCGCGCTCGCTCCCGGCCTGTGCTGCCCCTAACAGGAACGGCGATGCCAACACCGCCGCCACGACACCTGCGAGACCGACGAGCCCGGCGGCGACGACCGGCCGCGCGATCTCCGATCCGAGCTGTCTCGATCCGCCGACCGGCCGTCGACCGACGCCGACTGTACTGCTCGTCGCACCGCCATCTGCGGAGGTACCCGCGGCACCACCACCTGCGGAGGTACTCGTCGCACCACTGTCGGGGGTGCCGGCGGCACCGCCGTCGGCGACAGCACCCTCACGTGGGTCGACACG
>CAKZQY010000380.1 GCA_937142015.1 uncultured Halobacteria archaeon | reverse complement strand
ACCGTCCGGTACTCGGCACCCACGCGAAAATCTCTACGCACGACCCTATCAGGGCACGCTACTCGATGGTCAGCCCGCCGCCGCCCGACGTTTCGTCTGCGTTCTCGTCCCACTCCAGTTCGAACTCGATACTGAGTTCACCGGAGCCGTCCGTCGGTCCCTCTCGTTCGGCTTTCACCTCGAACGTCGGCGTCGACGGCGGGGAGAGAGTCACGCTGTCTCCGCCCGCGTCGAGTGTGATGTCGTCGCCCGCCTCCAGCCGCTCGGCGACGGTGCGGAGGTACGACGCGATCTCTGTCCGGCTCTGTGGGCTCTCCGACTCGAACAGCACTTCTTCTGGCATACGTGACGCTACGCGGTGAGGGGATATAAGAGCGCCCCCGTCCCCGGTGACTGCTGTCTACTGCGAGAACGACCACTGCGACACAAAAGAAGTAATCTCAATAGTAACAAATAGGTCACTATACGTGAACTACCCCACTCTGCTCGCGCTGACGCGCTCGCTGAGGGAGGGGCTTCCTGCTTCCGCGACGCGCTTTGCAGGAACCGGTCCCACAGGGAGCGCAGTCTCCACGGGCGTGGATTCGGAGTGTCCCACTCCTACTGAGTGGTGGTGACAGGGTGTGCCGTCGCCCACCTTCTTGTCAGTGTACCTAGCGGCGGCGATGAGTGGTGTCACCACGGTGTCCCGTTTGGTGGCCACCGTTATAAATGTTGTTGAATAGTGTCGAGATAGGTGATAGCGGGCGCTGTATCCTCTCGTTACTGCGTTGCTTGTCCGCTTTCGCGGACTGCGCTACTTGTTGAGGAAGGGTGCTTAGCGCCCTACATTCAGTTAACATTGTAGAACCCCGCACACCACGGTGCTCGACGTGCCGTACTTCACGTCACCGACGACTACGAGGAGGCGGAGTCGTGGATCACCGAGCGGTGATGGGACAACGCGGCAAGTGGACGACGAGCGAGCGGTGACGGGACAACACGACACCGAGCTGACCAGCGAGCGGTGACGCGAAGAGAGGGTCCAGAGCCGTCTACCGCACAGAGTCGAGAATCAGCTTCTGTTCCGTGCGTTTCACTTCGTGTTGCACGTCACGGACGGCGTCGATGTTCGCGGAGATCGAGGTGACGCCTTCCTCGACGAGGAAGCTGACCATACGGGGTTTCGAGGCAGCCTGCCCACAGATACTCGTCGCAACGTCGTGGTCACGGCAGCAGGCGATCACGTTCGACAGCAGGTCCAGCACCGCCGGGTGGAGTTCGTCGAAGCGGTCGGCAACTTTCCCGTTGTTGCGGTCGACAGCCAGCGTGTACTGGGTGAGGTCGTTCGTGCCGAACGAGGCGAAGTCGATTCCAGAGGCGGCCAGATCCTCGATCCGGAGCGCGGAGGCGGGTGTCTCGATCATCACGCCCCACGACTGTGCGGCGGGGTCGATCCCGACCTCGCGCATGAGACGCTTCGCGGCGTCGACTTCGTCGGCGTCGTTCACCAGCGGGAGCATCAGTTCGACGTTGTCGTACCCCATCTCCCACAGCTCTGCGAACGCGGTGAGTTCGTGTTTGAACAGATCCGGCTTGTCGAGTGAGCGCCGAATCCCGCGCCAGCCGAGCATCGGGTTGTGTTCCACCGGCTCGTTGCCGCCGCCTTCCAGCTCGCGGAACTCGTCTGTCGGAGCGTCGAGTGTCCGAACACGAACTGGCCGGGGGTAGAACTCGTCTGCGACGCCGCGTGCGCCGTCGACGAGCTCGTCGACGTACGCCTCCGTGCCGTGGTCGGCGACGTACTGTGCGGGCGTCTTCCCAGTCGACAACACCATGTGTTCCGTCCGGAGGAGTCCGACACCGTCCGCGCCGGTCGCCGCGGCACGCTCTGCGGCCTCTGGGATGGAGACGTTCACCTTCACCTCCGTCGCCGTCATCGGCTTCACCGGCGTGTCCGGGCGAACAGCCTCGACCGGCTCGTACTGTTCCGTCTCGTCGTCACCGAGTCCGCCGCGCTCGACTGTGCCTTTGTCGCCGTCGAGGGTGATCTCTTGGCCGTCTTCCAGTTCGCGGGTCGCGGAGCCGGTGCCGACGACCGCCGGCACACCCAACTCGCGGGAGATGATCGCCGCGTGTGAGGTCATCCCGCCCTCGTCGGTGACGATCCCGGCCGCACGCTTCATCGCCGGCACCATGTCCGGCATCGTCATCTCCGTGACGATCACGTCGCCGTCTGCCACCTTGTCGAGCTGGTCGAGCTTCGTGACGGTGCGAACGTCGCCGGAGACCGTGCCGGGCGAGGCCCCCAACCCGGAGAGCAACACCTCGCCGTCGTCGCCGCCGCTGCCGTCTGCGGCGCTCCCGCGACCCGTGCCGTCGTCGCCGCGAGCGCCGCCAGCAGCGCCGTTCCCGTTCGCCCCGCCAGCACCGTGAGCGTTCCCCGCGGTCCCGTTGCCGGCGCTCGCCGCCTCGCCAGCCGGGTCCGTGGCTTCTCGCTCGCGTTCGTCGGGAGAGGCGGCCGCAGAGGCGTCGCTGATCGTCGTGATCGGACGCGACTGGAGCATGTACACGTCGTCGTCGTAGATCGCCCACTCCACGTCCTGTGGCTCGCCGTAGTGGTCTTCGACCGTCCGACCGAGCTCGACGAGCCGCTCGATCTCCGTGTCGGCGAGCACGCGCTCCTCGCGGCGCTCGTCGGGGACCGTCCGCTCGACCGTCTCGCCGGTCGATTCGTCGCGCACCATCATCGTCTTCTTGTCGGCGACCGTCACCTGCTCGGCAGTCGCCGTCTCGCGGTCGATCTCGTAGTTGTCCGGGGAGACTGAGCCGGAGACGACAGCCTCGCCGAGCCCCCACGCCGCCTCGACGATGATCCGCGGGTCGCCAGTCGACGGGTGGCTGGTGAACATCACGCCGGACTTGTCGGCGTCCACCATCTGTTGGACGACGACCGCGATGTCCACCTCGTCGTGGGGGAACCCCTGCCGCTGACGGTAGTAGATCGCACGCTGGGAGAACAACGACGCCCAACACTCCTTGACACGCTCCAACAGCGTCGCCTCCCGAACGTTGAGGAACGTCTCCTGCTGGCCGGCGAAGGAGGCGTCCGGCAGGTCCTCGGCGGTCGCCGACGACCGGACGGCGACGAACGCCTCCCCGTCACCGACTGAGTGGTACGCCTCGAGGATCTCCTCTTGGACCGGCTCCGGCAGCGGCGTGTCCAGAATCAACTCTCGGGCGCGCTCGTGTGCCGTCGCCAGAGCGTCGCTGTCCTCGGGGTCGATGTCGACCGCGTCGAACAGCTCCTCGTCGATCTCTGCGGTCTCGATGAACCGACGGTACGTGCCCGCGGTGACGACGAACCCCGGCGGCACCGGGAGCCCGGCCTCTGTCAACTCCCCCAACGAGGCCGCCTTCCCCCCGACCGTCTGGAGGTCTGTCTTGTCGATCTCGTCCAGCCAGAGTACAGCCATCTCGTGACGGTAGCTCTCCCGAGAGCACAAAGAAGCTTCCGAACGCTCCGTAGACGTGCCGACACACCGATTAATTACTCGTTTCTGAATTTTCTGTCTCGCAAGAATGTCGGGTGAGTGGCGGCAGTTGCGGACTGTCGCTGGTCGAGTCTGTGGTGGTGTCGACAGGGGCCCGAACTATCGAAAATCTCGTCGCCGGAGGCTCAAACTATCGAAAATCTCGTCGCCGGGGGCTCGAACTATCGAATATCTGTCAGTTCCTGTGAACGGAGACGTTCGACTCGGTGAACGTGGGTCGGGCAGCCCCGCACAAACGGGTCACAGTCGTCCGACAGTCACATCGAACGGGCCACAGTCGTCCGACAGTCACGTCGAACGAGTCACACTCGTCCGACAGTCACGTCGAACGGGACGACTTCGACGCGTCGGTAGTCGTTCGACTGCATCTGGCCGACGACCTCGCGGCCCATCGCGCGCCACTGTTGTCGCAGGTCGTCGTAGTCGCTCGGCGACAGCGCGCGGCGGAGCACTCGTTCGTGGTCGGCCAGCGCCGCGCCGCTCGCCTTCCGGGTCGCGCCGCGCACGTCCGCCTCGGAGTACGGCGGTTCGATTCGGGTCTCGTGGTGGTACCGTCGGCTGGACACCTCACGGAGGCCAGCTTCGGCGAACGTCTCCGCGACCCCCGTGGCGGTGGGGTCCGTCTCGACACCGTCGAGGAACGCCGCCCGCGCGGTCGCCGCCAGCGACGACTCCGCGTCCACCGTCGAGGAGACTGCCACGTCGCCGTTGTCCGGCTCGACCGCCGCGACACGGTCCGTCGAGACGCGTGTGAACTCCTCGACCGCTCGTGCCGGCTCCGGCAGGTTCACCAACAGCGCCTGACAGACGACCAGATCGAAGCTGTCGTCCGGGAACGGGAGTCGTGTCGCGTCACCTGCGAGAAACCCCCGACGAGGCTGGGACTCACCACGGGCCGACGCTCGTGCCACGTCGAGCAGTTCCGTGTCCGCGTCGACACCGACGACAGTCGCGTCGGGAGCCTCCTCGGCCACGACGGCCGTGAGCTCGCCGGTGCCGCAGCCGACGTCCAGCACGCGCTCGCGGTCCGACAGCGAGAGGTCCGTCAGCGCCGCACGGCTGTCTGCCCACATCCCGCGGCGCGTCCGGTCGAGGTAGTCGGCGGTGAACTCGCGCATCTCGTCGACTCGACTGTCCGTGTGGGTCGGGCTCAGAAAAGTCGGGTGGTACCGAGCGCGAGTGGATCGTGCCCGCGGGCCGACCGTAGGGGCGTCACGCTCTCGGGCCGACCGTAGGGGCGTCACGCTCTCGGGCCGACCGTAGGCGAGTCACGCTCTCGGGCCGACCGTGGGCGAGTCACGCTCGCGGGCCGACTGTGGGCGCGTCAGACTCGTGGATCGAAGTAGTCCCGTAGTTCGTCGCCGAAGGTCGTCGCCAGTTCACTCACCTCGTCACCGGCGTACACCTCGTAGCCGTCGGCCAGCGCCTCCTCGATCCGTGCACCGAGTGCGACGCCGAGGAGCGCGTCGGAGTCGAGCAGTGCGGCGGCGTCTGCCCACTCTCTGTCGCGCTCGACGACGTAACGGTCGCCGTCCAAGAACGGTCCGTACGCGTCGCTGTGGCCCCCGTCTGGGCCGGCGTACTTCTCGTAGAACCCCGTCGCGTGGGCCTCGACCGCGACCGGCGGCCCCTCGTGACGCTCGACGGTCGGGAGCTGTGCGTGGGCTATCTCCACGAACAATACCGCACGTCTGCTGTCCGAACTCGGTGTCGCCGACGGACCGTCGGGGTTCGTCTCGAGCGTCGCCGACTCGTCGAGGTCGGTGTCGGATGCCGTCGACTCGTCGAGGTCTGTAGCGAACGTCGTCGACCGGAGTACGTCGAACCCGCGTCCGTCGAGTTCACGCTCGATCCCGGCCAGCGAGCGGCGGAGCTGCGGGTACAGTTGGTCGTCGACCAGCGGCGGCACGTCGACGACGACGGCGACGGGGTCGGTGCCGCGGCGGGTGACGTGTTCGGCCACGGCGTCGGCGTCCAGCGGCTCCCGCTCGCGTCGGCGGAATCGCTCCGTGTCGGGATCGTCGAGCAGCTGTCGGGCGTGGTGTTGCAGTCGGGCGACGTTCGCCGGGGCACAGACGGCGGCAACGTTCCGCTCCGGGTCGGTGGGGTCGATCACCACCAGCGGATCGTCGAACGTCTCCGTGCCGTGCTCTTCCGGGTCGAAGCGCACTGGCGGGTGCCACTCCTCGCCAGCGGCGCGCAACAGCGGCTCCGCCGTAGACGACGACGAGCAGTTCCGCGAGGTAGCCGGAGAACCCCCGTGTCCGGAGGTCGCTGCCGTACGCGCCGATTGCGGTGAGAAACTGCTTGAAGACACGCACGTCTGCCGCGAGGTCGCCGTCCAGCCGCTCGTCTAAGTACGCGGTGTGAAACGGGGTGCGGTCGACTGCCGACCGGATCTCCGTCGCGCTCGCAACGTCGAAACACGGCACGAGATCCACGTCGAACCCGTCGTAGCTCCCGACGACGTAGGGGTGTTCGGCGAACGCCTCCCGGCTGTCGGGCAGCGTCTCGTGACCTACGCGGAGCCCGTACTCTTCCAACTCCTCGCGGTCGAGCGCCGTCGGGAACCTGACGAACAGGTCCACGTCGCGGTCGCCCGGCAGCCACGTCCCGCGAGCGGTCGAGCCGACGTGGAGCACGTCCGCCTCGTCCGCCGGGCTGGGGAGGGATTCGACCGCGGCTCCCGCTCGGTCGATCAGGTCCGCGACGACACTGTGGAGCTCCGTCCGCTCTGCCGCCTCCGGCGTCGTCTCCGTGCGAACCGCCGCGAGTGTCGCCGCCAGCGGGTCTGCCGCCGCTCCCGCCGCGTCGGGAGCCGTCTCGTCGTCGTCCGACGCTGTCATACGCCCCTCTTCCCGGCCGTGTGTCACGACGCTTTCGGTTCGGTGACTGGTGGCGGACGAGCGACGAAACGAAAGCCACTTTAACAGAACCGCGGTACACCCTGGTGCAGCGTGCCGAAGTAGCTCAGCTGGTAGAGCGCCTCGCTGTTAACGAGGTGGTCCCAGGTTCGAGTCCTGGCTTCGGCGCTTCTCTCCGACGCTCGATGTCTGTCGTGGTGTATCTGTTCGCTCGACAGCGAGGACTGTGTCTGGTCGTTCGACAGCGAGGACTGTGTCTGGTCGTTCGACACTGGCCGATCCAACCCGGCACGTTCAATAGTCTCCGTTCGATACTTCCGAGTGGACGGGCCCTTAGCTTAGTCTGGATATAGCACCCGGCTCATATCGGCTGTCGGCGGCCGTCTCGCCTGCGGGGCAGTCGCCCCGACGGTCGTGGGACACCGGGCGGTCGCTGGTTCAAATCCGGCAGGGCCCATACGTCTCGACGGTACTGATCTGGAAGAGCCGCCGCAACGAACTGGGGAGGTCGTCCGTGTCGATCTCTCTGCGCTCTCTCTCGTCGAGAACGTAGTTCAAGTTGAACGACTTGTACAGACCTATCAGATAGAATAAAAAGTGATCGTAACTCACTGTTCCCAGCTCGTCGACGATCCGACTGCGCGTGATTTCGCCGGTCACAGTGGCTCGTGAACTGAACGGTACAAAACGAGTGCTGTTTTCGGGATTTGTCGAGTCGAGAACGACTAAGAGCGTCACACCCGTAGGAGGCGGTAAGATGGCAATCGACTAATCGGGTTCGACGAGAGAGGTTCCGGACAACCCGGCAGAGTTGCTACCGGACGACAGCGTCCTCTCGTTGGACGAGTATCTCGCGATGCACGCTGCCGTCGGACACCGTACTCGCTACGAAATCTGCTACCGACTCGTCCACGCCGGTGAGATGAGTGCCACAGAACTCGGGGAGGTGATCGAGGTCGACAGTAGTACACTCCACTATCACCTGAACGAACTCGTCGACGTCGGCCTGATCGAGAAACGACAGCGAACTGAACGCGATCAGGACGGACTGTACACCTACTATCGCGCGACTGTGTTCGGGAGAGTCACGCTGACAGAAGGCGTCGACGAGCATTCGTCTTTAGCTAACACTCACACCTCGGTTGTGTAGCGGTAGCGAGTGTCTCTTGGAGGATCGGGCGTTGTTGATGAATCTCAGAAAGAAGCGGTGAAGTTACTGCTGTAGTGCGGTTTCTCTGTTAGCTAAAGACGAATGTTCTGTCAGGACATCCGTTATTTCCCAGAAGGGAGTACTCATTTCTTCGGAAATGTGATTCTCGACGAACAAAACGAACCGTACGAGATGGAGGACGGCATCCAGTTCAAACGATACCACGTCGTCGACGGCCAACAACGGCTAACGACGGTTATGTTGTTCCTCCACGCAGCAGGCGAACTTAACGAGACAGTTGCGCGACAACTCGACTTGGTTGACACAATTAGACTGCCCGGAGGTAGGCCCCGGTTGCTCCCGCAGGATCAAAATAAACAGTTCTTCCGTGACCACCTTCTCGGCGACGCCGAACTCTCACCGGAGACCCCATCACAGCGCCGTCTCAAGAATGCCCTTGACGAGTTTCGGGAGTATCTCTCCGAACTCGAAGGAGAGGCGACACCGAAAGAGATGGCACGTCGACTCCGTCAGGACTTCCAAATCAATATCGTCGAGACGAAAGGCGAGTCCGAGGCGGCGGCTATCTTCGAGAGCCTCAACGATCGCGGAAAGCCTCTCTCCTCGCTCGAAAAGACTAAGAGTCTTCTCGTAACGATGGATGCGCGAGCAAATCCGAGCGGGGGTGCAGAACAAAAAATCGACGACAGGTTCGGTGACGTGTACCGCAAGTTGTTCGTGCTCTCGAACGGTCACGACCAAGCGGCCGACTTTGACGAAGACGCCTTCCAGCGATTCCACTGGGGTATTTACGACGGCTACGATTCCAACGAGTTCTTCGACAGTTTCGGGACGCTCAAACAGCGGTTGTACGAGACGTACCGGAGCGGAGCGTACGAAGACCTCCGAGACGAGGTGGACGAGTACACCCTCCGTCTCCGAGAGGCTGCAGACGCCTTCGAGAAGGTGCTCCGACCGACAGGCCGCCCGGACTCGGTTGAACAGAGCCTGACGAAGCTACTCGAACTTGGCCGAGTGGCGAACGTTCTCCCTGTCCTGATGGCTGCACAACTCCAGTACGGCGACGACGACCCAGACCGAATGAGGGCAATCGTTGAAGCATGTGAGACGCTCGCATTTCGGGTGTACTCGATTGACCGTCGTCGGTCGAACACCGGCCGAAGTCGACTGGTCTCACTCGCTCACTCGATCCGCCACGACGACAGCTATTCGTTTCAAGATGCACTCGACAGACTGTTCCAGATTACGCAGCACTACGCAGACGACGACCGATTCGAGAGAGACCTCCGAGACGAAGAGTTCTACGAGACCATCGCAAGCCGGGACATCAGATACCTCCTCTATCACTACGGGAAAGACGTTGATGCGACAGTTTCCGAAGACAGCAGTCCGCCACTCTCCGAGATTCTCTCTTCGAAGTTTCAAGTCGAACACGTTCTCGCACAGTCACGCAACGCTACTGACTTACCAGACGACATCGACGTGTTCGAGAAACACGTCCACAGGCTCGGAAACCTCACTGTAGCCAACAAGTACTGGAACCAGACGTACAGTGATCTTCCGTTCGAACAGAAGCGTCAGCCAGATCCAGAGTCAGGACGAGAGGAAGGATACTCTACATCGAACCTCCGTGTGCAGTGGACACTGTCGAAACAAGAACGGTTCGGCGCGGCAGAAATCGACGCTCGGGAGAACGAGATTGTCGACTTCGCACTGGAACACTGGAATGTTGAGTGAACTGAGTCTGGAGTCAACTGGAGATGCTCGGTGTCACCACCCCCCCTCCTCGACCCTGAACGGGCTCTCCGTCTCTGTCCACGTCCAGCCGGGAAGTCGCGTCTGGAAGCCAGCCGCCAGCGCTGCGACGAGGTCGTCGACACCAGCCGTCTCCTCTGTGGCCGCCGCGTCGTCAGCCTCCTCTGTGGCCGCCGCGTCGTCAGCCTCCTCTGTGGCCACCGTGTCGCCACTGGCTTCCACCTCTGGCACACTGTGAACCTCCGTGTCGGCCACGTGGAACGTCGCCTCGGCGAGCGTAGCGAGCGGCTGGTCGCCGGCAATCGTGCTGGCGAGGAGGCGGCCGAGTTGTTCGTCGACGACGAAGCCGGGGTAGTCGTCGACGACATCCACCTCTCGGAGGAGTCGAACGAGCGCCGCGACGTTGACCGCGCGGTCGCCGTCCGCGAACACCGCGTCCAGTTCCGCGTGGTACTGCTCGACAGCGACGTGAGCCACGTCCGTGTCGAAGCGGTCGCCGAGCAGGTCGCGCGTCTCGTTGATCGTCGCGACGACCGTCGGCGCGTCGTCGTGGAGCCTGTCACGCTCCGCCCGAACCGTCTCTGGGGTGAGTTGCACACCCGCGAGAGGGTCGCCACGCGTTTCCAGTTTGCGAAGGCTTTTGTAACTGCGGGAGCCAACGAAGGGTAAGCGGGTTCTCGTCGCCCATCGCGCGACCGACTCGCCGACCCCGACTCCGCGGGACTGTTCCGACGCAGCCGAGTCCGCCGACACCGCAGCACCGACTGACAGTGTCGCCGACGATGCACACCCGACCGCACTGTCGAACCGACACGCAGTGTGGTGCCGTGTCGACCCGACACTGGACTGCGGTGCGGTCACCGGTGTCGCGTCGGACCGGAGCGTCTCACACGGAGTCCAGTCGGCTCCGCACACCATCCATGTCACGGGTCAAATCCACGCGACGCCCGTTCTCGCAGCCATGAGCCAAGTCGACCGACAACTCGAAGAGACGAAGGCACAGATCGAGGCCGAGATTCCGGACGACATCTCCGTCACGGACGTGACCTACGAAGGTCCGGAGCTGGTCGTCTACACCCGGCACCCGAAACAGTTCGCACGCAACGGCGATCTCATCCGTCGGCTCGCCTCCAAGCTCCGCAAACGGATCACGGTGCGTCCTCATCCGGCGGTCCTGTCTGTCCCTCGTGCGGCGGAGGACGACATCCGCGAGATCATCCCGGAGGAGGCCGGTGTGACGGATCTCGACTTCCACCAGGACACCGGTGAGGTCGTGATCGAGGCGGAGAAGCCGGGGCTCGTCATCGGCCGTCACGGCTCGACGCTCCGGGAGATCACCAAGGAGGTCGGCTGGACGCCGGAGGTGGTCCGCACGCCGCCCATCGAGTCCTCGACGGTGTCGAACGTCCGCAACTTCCTGAAACACGAACGGGAGGAGCGCCGCGACATCTTGGAACGGATCGGCCGGCAGATCCACCGCGAGGAGATGGCCGACGAGCAGTGGGTCCGGATCTCCACGCTCGGCTGCTGTCGGGAGGTCGGCCGCGCGGCGTTCGTGCTCAACACCGCCGAGACGCGTATTCTGATCGACTGCGGCGACAAGCCCGGGTCCGACGACGAAGTGCCGTACCTCCAGGTGCCAGAGGCGCTGGGCGCGGGTGCGAGCAATCTCGACGCGGTCGTGCTGACGCACGCGCACCTCGACCACTCTGCGCTGATTCCGCTCCTGTTCAAGTACGGCTACGACGGGCCGATCTACTGTACGGAGCCGACCCGCGACCTGATGGGGCTGCTCACGCTGGACTACCTCGACGTTGCAGCGAAGGAGGGTCGCACGCCGCCGTACGAGTCCGAACAGGTGCGGGAGGCGATCAAACACTGTATCCCGCTGGAGTACGGCGACGTGACGGACATCGCGCCGGACGTGAAGCTCACGATGCACAACGCCGGCCACATTCTCGGCTCGGCGGTGTCACACTTCCACATCGGGAACGGGCTGTACAACGTCGCCTTCTCCGGTGACATCCACTACGAGGACACCCGGCTGTTCAAC
>CAKZQY010000379.1 GCA_937142015.1 uncultured Halobacteria archaeon | reverse complement strand
GCGTCCACGGGGGTCAGTTTCTACTGAAGTCTAAACGACTTTGCAACACGACCAGGTAGTTGTGACTGTCGGCTTGCGAGACGACTCTGTCGAGTAGGGAAGGTGGGGAGAACGATTCTGGACGGTCGAGTGGTTGGATCGATGGGGACAGCGGCGAAACTCGCCGAGGTAGACAGGTTCCAGACGTGACCAGTCGTGGTCACGGCATGGAGCGGCGGAACCTGTTACGGCGTTTCGCGGCAGGGGGGACAGCAGTCGTCGGCCTCGGGTGGGCGGCGACGAACGCGGCAGACGGAGCAGACGCGACCGCGTCGGACGGCATCCGCACGGATGCCGATGCAGGGACGGAGACGGGAACCGCAACCGCGGCAGAGACACCGACAGAGACGAGCGGCACAATCGGACAGCTGTACTTCGACTCGACGAGCAGTCTTCTCACGCCGGAGTTCGAGGCGGTAGCGAGCGACGATCACGTCGCAGTGCGCGCGGCCGACACCGCCGAGGTGACAGACGAGGACGGCAACGGCGACGCGGTGATCTACGAGGAGCCAGCGCCGGCGCTGGTCGGTGTCGCGGACACCGTCGTCGGCTTCGGCACGATGCTGGTGACGGACGACACGGACTTCGCGTACGGCAACGACGAGTTCGTACTCAACGTCTGGGATCAGACTGCGGGCAGCGGTCGAATCGTCTGGGACGACGGCCACGACCAGTACTACACGTCTGACCGCTTCACCCGGTTCGCGGCGTACGCCGACGAGAACGGGTACACGGTCGAGGGATCGGACAGCGTGACTGACGAGTTGAGCGACGCGGCTGGCGTGGTGATCACTTCTCCCTCGACTGCGTTCTCCGAGGCGGAACTCGACGCACTCGCGTCGTTCGCCGACGACGGTGGCGCGGTGTTCCTCCACGACCAGTCCGACTTCGACAACTTCGACGAGACAGACAACCTCAACGAGATCGCGTCGGCGCTGGAGCTGCCGTTCAGATTCAACGACGATCAGGTGATCGACAACGAGACGAACGCGGGAGCGTTCTACCAGCCCGCGACAGCGCAGTTCAACACCGCGTTCGACTTCTTCGACGCGCGGGAGGGGATCGCCAGCGGTCCGGAGTTCCAGTTCGACCGGGAGTACACCGCGACAGTGACAGCGGTCGACGACGGCGACACGTTCGGCGTCGAGTTCGACGACGGGAGCACGGAGGAGGTGCGCGTGCTCGGCATCGACACGCCGGAGGTGCCAGCGGCCGCAGACGCGGAGAACCCACACGAGTGGGAGGGTCTCGGTGATCAGTCGTCGATGCCCGAGCGCGACGGTGAGTACCCGTACCTCTCCTCGTGGGGGACGGAGGTGTCGACGTTCGCCGAGGCCGAACTCACAGACGCCACAGTCACGCTCACCTTCGACCGTAACGAGGGGATCGAAGACCCGTTCGGGCGGATACTGGCGTACGTCCGCTACGACCCCGATGGGTCCGAGTCTGACGATAGCTCCGGGTCTGACGACAGCTCCGGGTCTGACGATAGCTCCGGGTCTGACGACAGCTCCGGGTCCACCGACAGCTCCGGGTCCACCGACAGCTCCGGGTCCACCGACAGCTCTGCGTCGCGCGACACCTCGTGGTCCCGCACACTGCTTCGGGAGGGGTATGCGCGAGTGTACGACTCGGGGACGGAACGCCACGACGATTTGATACAGACGGAGCTCGCCGCGCGGGGAGCAGGGCGAGGCGTGTGGGCAGAGAGTGATCCGACGGAGTCGCGGACGATCCGCAACGACACAGTCGAGGAACTGTTCTTCCCCAATCCCGTCGCAGTCGGGCAGTTCGGCGGCGATCTCCCCGGACGGCAGGTCGCAGTACGCGCGAGTGAGACAGCGTCGACTCCAGGTGCGCCGCTCGTCGCCGTCGACCCCGCCAACCGGGTCGCACTCGTCGGCGCGCCGCTCGTCGGCGACGACTACGAGGACGAGGAGTTCCCCGGCGATCCGGCGGCGTACGGCAACATGGCGTTCCTGACGAGTCTCCTCGACGCGGTGAGCGACCGCGACGGAGACGTGTTGTGGGACGGCGGCCACGGCCAGTTCGAGGGCCAGCCGGGGGAGTCTCTCGAGAGCGCGAGCTTCTACCAGCGCTATCTCGAAGGCGTCGACCTCGGCATCGAGCAGGTGAACAGCTACGGCGGGCCGTTGCTAGAGCGCGGGCGGGCGTTGTTGGTGACACCCGGCGTCGAAGAGTTCGGCGGGGAAGAACTCGCGGCCGTCCAGTCGTTCCGCGACGCAGGTGGGGCGGTAGTGTTGTTCGGCTCCGCCGCGACACCCGAGGCGACCGGCAGACTGAACGCGGTCGCGGCGTCGCTCGGCTCGAATCTCACCTTCGACACCAGTGAGGTCACCGATCCCGAGTCGAACCTCGGTGACAACGAAGCGCTGCTCACCACCACGGCGTTCGGCGACGGATTCGACCTGTTCGACGGCTACGCACCCGGTGAGGCGTCGGTGCCTGCCGCGACAGACGCCGCGACCAGTGAAGCGACGGGGACGGATGCGGCCACAGAGACAGAGACGGCGACAGAGACAGGTGCAGTTGGAGAAACGACGACCGGCTCCTCCGAGTCGACAACGACGCCGTCCGCCGCGTCGACACCGACCTCGTCGGGCACCGAGGCGTCCAGTCCGGGGTTCGGTGCGGTCTCGACTGTCGCCGGTGTCGTCGGCGGTGGGCTGTACGCGCTCCGGGGCGTGCTGGACAGCGAGAGCGACGAGGTGGAGTGAGCACGGGCGAACGGCGGTCGTGGCGTCCGAGCGTGGCAACTACGTCGTTCGGGTCGTGGCGTCCGAGCGTGGCGACTACGTCGCTCGTCTCGTGAGGCGGAGACACACCATCCCGCAACGAGGAGAGCCACGACCTCGTGACGACGACCGCCAGCCTGCTGTCAGAAAGTAATTAACCGAGAGACGCCAAAGGGGGGACGAGTGCAGCTGCGTCGACAGTCTCCAACCGAACCGTCTCGGAGGACACGAGACGTGATCGAGTCGTACGGTGAGTGCAACAGCGAGGAGGGTCTGTGGTGTCGTCGAACCGTGAGTCGCTCTGCCACACGCACCGAGACCCACTCCAGTACGCGAACTGCGACCCGCTCCAGTACGCGAACTGCAACCCGCTTCAGCACGCGAACTGCGACCCGCTCCAGTACGCGAACTGCGGCCCACTCCAGTACGCGAACCAGCAGATCCTGCCTCACACGGAGACGAGTATGACGACGAGCAGCCAGACAGAGTCACTCGACATCGCAACAGCGCGTCGGGCGTTGTACGACGCGTTGTCCGACGAGGAGGCGACGCTCGCAGACAAACAGCGGCGTGCAGTCACCATCGGCTGTCGGTACTTGGACCTCCCTGAGGGTCACATCAAGCGGATCGACGACCCGGAGGAGGGTGCAGTCGTCACGCGGACGAACGAGACGGCAGCGCTGATCGCAGAGGAGACGGAACTGGCCCACCCGGGCTACTGTGCGACCGTCCTCCAGCGCGACGCGTCACTAGCGATTGCGAACGCGGTCGAGGCGGGGTACGACGACGACCCGGGGTACACGGATCACGGTGTCGCCTGTTACATCGGGTCGACGATCACCGTCGACGGGGAGCCGTACGGCACGGTCTGTTTCGGCGCGCCAGAGCCACGCGACAGGGAGTTCTCCCCGGCGGAGCGGACATTCGTCGAACTGCTCGCGGAGATGCTCGGCCGACGGTTCGCCGAGGCGGAGTACGTCGACGCCGTCGAGCAGACTCGTCGGAAGTACGAGGCGCTGGTCGAGACTGCGACGGACGCGGTGGTACTGGTCGACACGACCACCCGAGAGATCGTCGAGGCGAACGAGTCGGCAGCGGCGCTGGTCGACGTGGCGGACAGTGACGCGCTCGTCGGCCGCGACTACGCGGCGTTGGTGACGGCGGACACGGCCGACAGCCTGCCGGAGACGTGGGAGTGGCTCACCGACACGGGCAGTCGACGGGAACGGCTTCCCGACGGCACACAGATCGCAGTACTGACCGCCGACGGGGAGTGTCCAGTGACACTAGAGGCCGAGACAGTGGCGTTGGACGGCCGGGAGTACGCGCAGGTCGTCGTGCGGGACATCACGGACCGTCGTCGCCGGGAGCGTCGCGTCGAGGCAATCTTCGACCAGACCCACCAGTTCACCGGGCTGTTGTCGCCCGACGGCACGCTGTTGGAGGCCAACGGCACCGCGTTGGCGTTCGCCGGTGTCGAGCGAGACGAGATCGTCGGCGAGCAGTTCGTCGACTGCCCGTGG
Organism: uncultured Halobacteria archaeon; assembly: GCA_937142015.1. GTDB lineage: Archaea > Halobacteriota > Halobacteria > Halobacteriales > Haloferacaceae > JAHENP01. The sequence goes on along the minus strand of CAKZQY010000379.1, from coordinate 3,654 downwards.
TGGGACGTCGACGAAGAGACGCGCGAGCGACTGGAGGAGGCGCTCACACAGGCGGCACGCGGTGAGTTCGTCCGCTACGAGACGCCGGTCGCGGGGGTGACGGGCGAGCGCGTGATCGACTTCTCCATTCGACCGATCACGGACGACGACGGCGAAGTGGAACTGCTGATCCCCGAGGGCCGCGACGTGACCGCGCGAGTGGAGCGCGACCGACAGCTCGCGGTGTTGTCGCGTGTCCTCCGACACAACTTCCGCAACGACATCAGCGTGATCGACGCCTTCGCCGAGGCGATCACGGACGGCGTCGTGGCGGAACCCGAAACGGCGGCACGGCGCATCCAGTCGCAGGCGAGCGCGCTGTCCACGCTCGTCGGGCGCTACCGCGAGGCTGTCGAGCTACTGAACGACCCCCCCGAGCAGACGGCAGTGCCGGTCGACGGAACGGTCCGCGAGGTCGCGGCGTCGATCCGGAGCGACTACCCCGATGCGACGGTGGAGGTAGCGACGCCGACCGCCGACCAGTCGGCGCAGTCACCACCTGGAGACAGCGAGCCGCCCACACCGATCACTGCCACAGCCGTCCCAGAGATCGACAGAGCCGTCGAGGAGCTGTTGATCAACGCCGTCGAGCACACCGGTCCGTCACCGACCGTCGGCGTCGAGGTGTCGGCCGGGCCAGAGACCGTCTCCGTCGCCGTCACGGACGAGGGAGCGGGACTGCCGGACGCCGAACGGCGCGTCCTCACCGGTCAACAGTCTATCGGGCCGCTCGGACACGCAGACGGAGTCGGACTGTGGCTGGTGTACTGGATCGTCGACCTCTCGGACGGCACAATCACCGTCGACACGGACGACGGGACGACGATTCGCGTGACGCTCCCGCGTGCAGAGCGGTGACCTCGTCCGTGTCGACCCTGGAGACACTCGTCTTTCCGTTCGCCGGCAAAGAGAGGAGAGCAGTCGTCGGCACAGCGACCGTGGCAGCGTACAGAGAGTCTTATCCGGGCGGACACGAACAGGGGAGTATGCAACCACGGGATCTCTCCGCGCACTCCGAGTACGTGCCGGGCAGGGGTGTCGAGGAGGTCGCCCGCGACCTCGGCGTCGCGCCCGAGGAGCTGATCAAGCTCTCGTCGAACGAGAACCCACACGGTCCCTCGCCGGCGGCGGTCGAGGCGGCTCGGGAGGCGGCCGCCGAGGCGCACGTCTACCCGAAAGCGGCACACACGGACCTCACAGCCGCACTCGCCGACGAGTGGGACGTGACAGACGAGCAGGTGTGGGTCTCGCCGGGTGCAGACGGCGCACTCGACTACCTCGCACGGGCGACACTCGCCCCCGGTGACACGGTGCTGGTTCCCGATCCGGGGTTCGCCTACTACCCGATGAGCGCGCGCTACCACCACGGACAGGTGTCGACGTACGATCTCGACGAGACGGAGGCGTTCCAGCAGGACGCCGCAACTGTGTTGGACGCCTACGACGGGGAGCGGATCGTCTACCTCACGTCGCCGCACAATCCGACCGGGACGGAGTTCCCACGCGAGCAGCTCCACGAGCTCCTGCCGGCGGTCGAGGAGGAGACGCTGGTCGTCGTCGACGAGGCGTACGGGGAGTACACGGAACAGCCGTCCGCAATCGGACTCGTCGCGGAGTACGACAACCTCGCAGTGACGCGCACCTTCTCGAAGGCGTACGGGTTGGCGGGGTTGCGGGTCGGCTACGCCGTCGTCCCGTCCGCGTGGGGTGACGCCTACGCGCGGATCAACACGCCGTTCGCGGCCAATGCCGTCGCGCTGGCGGCGGCGAACGCCGCGCTGGCGGACGACGACCACGTCGAACGCTCCGTCGACTCCGCACGGTGGGCGCGCGACTACCTCGCCGAGACGCTCGGTGTCCCGACCGTCGACAGCGCCGGCAACTTCCTGCTCGCGTACGTCGGTCCCGTCGATGCCGACGCCGCGGCGGATCTCCTCGGCACAGACAGCGACGGCGACAGCGGCGACCGGACGGGGGACAACGGCGATCAGACTGGCAACGGCGGCGACCGGACTGGCGACGACGGCGACCGGACTGGCGACGGCGGCGACCGGACGGGGGACGGCGGCGGTGGGGCAGCAGCCACCACCACCGGCGCGGCAGTCGCGGCAGCAGCACAGCGCCGCGGCGTGATCGTCCGCGACACCGCGTCGTTCGGACTACCGGAGTACGTCCGAATCTCCTGTGGCACACGCGAGGAGACCAGAGCCGCCGCAGAGACACTGAACGAGGTGTTCGCCGACCTCGGTGCCGCCGCGTACGACCCCGAGGCCGCTGGCAGTGTGGAGGTCGACTCGTGAGAGTCGCCGTCACTGGCACCCCCGGCGTGGGGAAGACGACCGCGACAGAGCAGATCGAGTACCCCGTCGTCCACCTCAACGACGCCGTGCGGACGGAGGGACTGACGGACGGCCACGACGACGAACGCGACTCGCTGGTGGTCGATCTCGACGCCGCTGCGTCGTACGTCGCCGAGCGAGAGGCGGCAGTCGGTGCAGACGACGGTGACGACGACCCGGCGGGAGCGGTCGGTGCAGACGACGGTGACGAGCAGTCGGTACTCGTCGTCGAGTCACATCTCGCACACCAGTTGCCAGCAGACCGCGTCGTCGTCTTGCGCTGTCGCCCGGACGTGATCGAGCAGCGACTGCTGGACCGAGGTGAGACGGAGGCGACAGCGGCCGAGAACAGAGAGAGCGAGGCGCTGGACCTGATCGTGAGCGAGGCGGTCGACCGCCACGGCGAAGACAGCGTCTACGAAATCGACGCGACGGACGCGGCCCCGGCGGAGACGGCAGCGAGCATCGAAGCCGTGATCGCCGGCGAGCGCGAGCCGTCCGCCGGGGAGGTGTCGTTTCTCCAGTACAGATGACGTTGGACCGTCTCCGACCCGTGGCAGAGCGCGGGTTGACGCCGTTCGTCGCCGCCGCGGACAGACTCGGGCTCTCCCCGGACGGCGTGAGCGTGCTCGCGTTCGGCTGTGCCGTCGCCGCTGGCGGCGGCTTCGTCGTCGCCACGCCGACCGCGTACGTCCTCGGCAGCCTGCTGGTGTTTCTCAACGGCTGGCTCGACTTGGTCGACGGCGCACTCGCACGCGAGCAGGGTGTCGAGTCGTCCGGCGGCGACCTGCTGGACCACGCGCTCGACCGCTACGCCGACCTCGCGGTGCTCGTCGGTCTCACTGCCGGAATCGGCCGCTGGAGACTCGGCCTCGCTGCCGTCACCGGCGTGCTGATGACCTCCTACATGGGCACGCAGATCCAAGCCGTCGGGGTCGGCCGCGAGTACGGCGGCCTCCTCGGACGCGCGGATCGCCTCGCGCTCGTCGGTGTCGTCGCCGTCGTCGCTGCGCTCGCTCCCGGCCTCGCTGTCACACTCCCGACTGTCGGTGACATCGGGGCTGTCGCCGCACTGCTCGGGCTGTTCGCCGTCGTCGGCCACTTCACCGCGCTCCAACGCTTCTGGGGCGCGTGGTCCGACCTGTCGTGACTCGCGTCCGTCTCGCGCTGTCCGCGCGTCGTGACCTGCTGCTGTCCACCACCCACCAACTGTCGTAACTCGCTGCCGTTCACCACCCACCAGCCGTCGTGACCTGCTGCCGTTCACAGCTGACTG
>CAKZQY010000378.1 GCA_937142015.1 uncultured Halobacteria archaeon | reverse complement strand
GGGAGCCAGTAGATCGACAAGACGAGTACCACGACCGCGCCGAGCGCGAACTCCAGTCCGTCCAGCGGGAGAAACAGGAGCGAGGAGGTGACGCCGAACAGCGACAGGAGTCCGAGGAGGACGGCAGAGCCGCAGGCGGCACAGCCAGCGCCGAGTGTGCCGAGCACGATTCCGGCGACACTCGTCCCGCCGCTGCGGAGATTCACACCGTGTTCACGGAAGTGGTACACCGCCATCGCCACGTCGACGCCGGAGAGCGCGCCGACGACGAGCAGCAGCGCTCCCTGCACCGCTCCGAAGGAGGTGCCGACGAACGGGTACAGCTCCAACAGGATCGTGAGCCGGTTCTCCAGCGGGAGTGTGCCGCCGACCACCAGATCCGAGACGAGCGTGACGTTCAGCGAGACGACGAACAGCGTCAGCGCCGCGGCGGCGGCGACGAGCGCGAGGAGCGCGTACGCCGGCACGGAGAGCACGAGGCGCGCGGTACGCGCCATCAGTCGCCAGTCTCGCCGCCCGGTGGGCAGTCTGACGGAGCCGACACGCGTGCTCACAGTCAGGCCTCCCCCAGTGCGTTGGCGATCAGCGTGTAGCTCACACTGCCAGTGGCAGTGGTAGCGAACTCTCCGTCGCGGAACAACACCACGATAGGTGTGGTAGCGCCGAGTTCCGCGGCCTCGGCCGCGTCGATGTCCGCCTGAACCGCGTCGTCGTACGCCTCGTTTCGCGCGTCGTCGACGACAGCCTCGGCGTCGAGGTCCGTCTCCGAGTCGAGAAACGACTGCGTTCGACTGTACACGTTGTCCATCGAGAACTGCCCACGTGTCGTGAAGTAGTGGTCGGCGAGCTCCCAGACGGCGTCCTCGTCGCGGGCGTACGTCGCCTCCAGCGCCTGTGTCGCCGGCTCTCCCCACGGGTAGACGACTGGGTAGTTGCGGAAGACGAACGCCGCCTTCCCGGTGTCGACGAGCTTCGACTCGATCTTCGGCGCGGTGTTCTTCTCGAAGGCTGCACACCTGACACAGGAGGGGTCTTCGAAGGTGAGAATCACGTGCCCGCCGAACGACCCCTTCCGTGGCTGATCGCGGATTCCTGTCGCAGCAGGGTGGTCTGCGACCGCCCCGAGCTCCGGTGTCGCTGTCGGCGTCTGTGTTCCGGTCGTCGTCCCGCTCTCTCCGGTAGAACCCTCTCCGGTAGAACCCTCTCCGGTCGAATCCCCGCCGGTGGAACTCCCCTCGCCAGAGCCTTCCCCTGCGGTCGTCGCTGCACCGGAGCCGTCAGCGTTCGCCGTTCCCGCAGTCGGCGTCACAGCCCCCGTCGTCTCGCCGTCTCCCCCGCCACTGCTGTCGTCGCCAGCACCGTCACCGCCGCCGGTTCCGTCGCCGCTGCCAGTCCCGCCACCGCCGAGACACCCGGCGAGACCGCCGGCACCGAGGAGGGCGAGGAGTCGTCGTCTGTCCATGGCCGTGGTACGACGGCTCGTCTCCTAAACGTTCGCCGGGGCGACGAGGGAGGGACACGACCGACGGGATCAGAACAACACGCCTTCGAGCACGTCGATGCCGAACAGGTACACGCCGGCCAGAATCGCCTCGAAGGAGAGTGTGCCGACCGCAGACAGCAGAACGAACTCGCGGGTGTCGAGCTCCGAGAGCCCAGCCGGGACGGTCAACATTCCGCGGGTGAACAACAGGCTGTTCGACACCGGCACCACCACTGGACCCCACCGGTCGAACCACGCGTCGAAGCGGTCCAACGACTCCTCGCTCACCCGGAACCACCGCTTCTGGAGGAGGTACTCCCGACCACCGCGCTGTGCGAGCACGAACAGCGCCGTCTGGCCGATCGTCGCGCCGACGACTGCGACGGAGAGCACTGCGAACACGGTCGGCGGCGAGGTGCCCAACAACACCAGACTGCCGGGGACGATCAACTCACTCGGCATGAAGTACATCAGCATCGCCCCCTCCAGCACGAACACGGCGAACAGTGCGAGGAGCGCGAGCTCCGAGTCGAGCAGCGACCGGAGGAACCCCGGCATCTCGTCGACGAACTGGAGCGGAACCGCCATCGTGACTCGGATAACGCGGTACCTACTAAATCGTTTGTGGAACGCGGACGGCGGCGCGAGCCGCGAGTGGCGGAGTCTACAGTACCAACTCGGCTAGGTGAGGTGTCAGACGCCGCGGCCCTGCAGCTTCTCTTCTTCGGGGAGGTCGACGTTGGCGTCGCCACGCATTCCGCTGCCGGCATTGGCGGCGATCTCGGCCAGTCGCTCGGGGTCGTCCCAGTTGTTGACAGCCTCGACGATGGCGGTTCCCATCGACTCGGGGTTCTCCGCGCCGAAGACGCCGGAGCCGACGAAGATGCCGTCACAGCCGTGGTGCATCATCAGCGCCGCGTCGGCGGGCGTGGCGATGCCGCCGGCCGCGAAGTTGACGACGGGCAGACGCCCGAGTTCGGCCGTCTCGTGGACGAGGTGGAGCGGAGCCTCGTGTTCGCGGGCCCACCGCTCGCGCTCCTCGTGGCTCATCCCCGTCAGCTTCCGGATCGCGCTCTTGATGTTGCGCTGGTGGTGGACCGCCTGGTTCACGTCACCCGTGCCGGCCTCGCCCTTCGTCCGGATCATCGCCGCGCCCTCGTTGACGCGTCGCAGCGCCTCCTGGAGGTTGCGTGCGCCACAGACGAACGGCGCGGTGAACTCCCGCTTGTCGATGTGGTAGCGGTCGTCGGCCGGCGTGAGCACCTCGCTCTCGTCGACCATGTCGACGCCGAGCGCCTCCAGAATCTCTGCCTCCTTCGTGTGACCGATCCGGGACTTCCCCATCACTGGGATCGACACCTCGTCGATGATCTCCGGAACGACCTCCGGGTCGGGCATGCGGGCGACGCCGCCCCGCTTCCGGATGTCTGCCGGCACGGATTCGAGCGCCATCACGGCGACTGCGCCGCAGTCCTCGGCGATACGCGCCTGCTGGGCGTTCACCACGTCCATGATGACACCGCCCTTCTGCATCCGTGCGAACCCGCGCTTGACTGTCTCCGTCCCTCGCTCGGGTTCGGCCGCGATCTCTTCGATGGCACCGCGAACGTCCTCTGGGCCGTCGGCGTTACTCATGTTCGTTCAGTGGAGTTGCGGCTACTTAACGGGCTTGATGCTCCCGTCTCCCGGCGATTCCACGCAGAGGAGACGCTGTGACCGGGCCTGTCCGGTCTGTACTCTGTTCGAGGTGTGTCGATATTGTTCCACGCCTTCACCGAGTTTATTAGTACAGGTAGACTCGTAGCAGCCAGAACCCAGATGGCCGCGTTTACACTCTCGTGGCCGGCAGTGCTGTCTGTCGGTGCCGGCGTGTTGTCGCTGGTGTTGGCGAGAGTCGTCTGGGGGTTCAGAGGGCGGCCGGGTGCCGTCTACTGGACGCTCGTCCAGGTCACCATCGGCGTGTGGGCGCTCGTCTACGGGGTCGCGTTGACGACGTTCGATCCGGCGCTGCGGCGGGCGTTCGAGCCAGTGTTGTGGCTGGCGCGAATCGGTGTCGTGCCACCGTTGTTCCTGTTCGCGCTGGCGTACACCGGGCGGACACAGCTTCTGGATTCGTGGCTCCGTCCCGCGGTAGTCGGGTACTGGGTTGTCGTCTTCCTCGCGTACGTGACCAACCCGCTCCACGGTCTCGCGTGGACCGGATTCCATCTCGCTCCGTTGTTCGGCGCGGCCGCGGTCGACTTCAGCCCGCAGCCGCTCGTCTACGTCTTCTCCGGGTCGGCGTACGTGTTCAACGCCATCGGCGCGTTGTTGATCCTCGGACCGCTGGTGAGTTACAGCCGACTGTTCGGTCGGCAGGCAGTCACCATCGCGGCAGTCTACCTGTGTCCGACGGCCGCGAACGTGGTGTGGCTGTTACGGCTCGGCCCGACAGCCCACCTCGACCTCACGCCAGTGACGTTCCTCGTGGCGACGGTCGGGATGTCGTACGCGCTGTTCCGCGAGGAGCTGTTCGAGTTCGTCCCGGCGACGACGCGCGTCGCCAACGACATCGCAATCGACGACATCAACGCGGCAGTGCTCACAGTCGCCCCGAACGGACGACTGGTGGACCACAACGACACCGCACGGCAGTCGTTCGGACTCGACGAGTCGCGGGTGCTCGGACGGCCCTTCGCGGAGGTGATCGACGCCGACGTGCCGCTGGAATCGACGGAGGTGACAGTTTCGAACCCGGGAGGCAAGAACCGACAGTTCGACGTCGACGTCTCCTCGATCACCACGGCGACGGGGGACCTGCTCGGGCACGTCGTCACCTTCTACGACATCACGGCCGAGCGCCGTCGGCAACAACGGCTCGCAGTCCAGAACCGAATTCTGCGTCACAACCTCCGGAACGGCATCGCCGCCGTCGAGGGGAACGCCGAGGTGATCGAGGAAGTCGCCGCGGACGAGGAGATCGCGCCGCTGGTCGAGAACATCCGTGACACGTCGGCAGAACTGCTCCGCGCGAGCGAGAAAGCGCGGCAGTTCGACGCCGCCCTCGCCGAGGAGCCGCGAACGGTCGACGTGCAGGCGCTGTGTGAGGCTGTCGTTGCGGAACTCCGCGAACGCTACTCGGCTGCGACGCTACACTGTGTGGTCGAGACGGCGGAGGAACGGGAGTCTGGAGCGGGAGTCGACGAGTCGAACGTCGGTGAGTCTGGAGCGGGAACCGACGAGTCGAGTGTTGCTGAGCCAACGCTGGGTCCGACGGTACAGGGTCGGGAACGGCTCCTCAGGCAGGTTCTGACGGAGGTCGTCGAGAACGGCGTCGTTCACGACGAGTCGGACGCGCCACACGTCACCGTACGGACGACCCAGACCCCCGAGACGGTCGAGATCACTGTCACAGACGACGGCCCCGGAATCCCAGCGTCCGAACTCGACGCCGTACGCAGCGGCGACGAGGAGCCGTTGTCACACGCGAGCAGTCTCGGGCTGTGGATCGTCGTGTGGGGAGTCGACGTGTTCGGCGGTCGGGTGACGTTCGACACGGAGTCGGGGACCGGAACGACCGTCTCGATCACGATCCCGCGGCACGACGACGCCGTCGAGAGACCACGGTGGGCCGCGACAGGGTCGGGGGATCGTGACTCGTGACCAGACAGTATTACGCTCCCCCGGAATCGTTCTTAACAGGCGTGAAGTAGTCGGTCACAGACCCTCCGGACGTGCCACTCACAGACGTACCGGGTCTCGTCGTTGGTGCAGTCGCGCTCGGGGCTCTCCACGGCGCAGAGCCGGGCCACGGCTGGCCAATCGCAGCAGCGTACGCGGTCGACCGTGCCAACCGCTGGCTGGCCGGCGCAGCCGCCGGCCTCGTGATCGGCGGTGGACACCTCGTCTCCAGTCTCGCCGTCGTCGCTGTCTTCTTCCTCCTCAAGTCGCAGTTGGCGGTCGACTGGCTGACGGAGGCGCTGTCCGTCGGCGGTGTCGGTGTCGGGAGTCCGCTCGATCTGGTCGCTGGAACGCTCCTGCTCCTGCTCGCCGTGCGCGAGTACCACGGACACGGACACTCACACGATCACGACGACGATCACTCACACAACCACGACCACGACCACGACCACTCACACGACGACGACCACTCACACGATCACGGCCACAGCCACGACGACGATCACTCACACGATCACGACGACGATCACGATCACTCGGACGGTCACAGCCACGATCACGTCGACCTCGAATCGGCAGCCGAGGAGGGGTTGTACGGCATCGCCGTGTCGGCGTTCGTGCTCGGATTCGCACACGAGGAGGAGTTCGAGATCATCGCCATCTGTGCGGGGACGAGCTACTGTCTCTCGCTGATGGTCGTCTACGCGTTCACGGTGGTCGGGGTGATCACAGTGCTGACGTTGGCGCTGGTCGCGGGGTTCGAGCAGTTCGAAGAGCGTGCCGAGCGCGCCGCAGCGTACTTCCCGACGCTGTCTGCTGCCGTGCTCGCAGTGATGGGAGTCGGGTTCCTCGCGGGCCTGTTGTGAGACTGCCGGTCACGATGCACGATCAACCGACAGAACAGTCCGGCACACACGTCACGGAAGCCAACACACACGTCACGGAACCTTCACACGCACGCAGCCCCAGAAGGACGTATGTCCGACACGCAGTCTGCAGCAGACGCCAGAGATCCAGCGACAGTCGCAGACGACCCGAACGCGCGCCGGGACGCCGCGATCAGAGCGCTGATCGACCGCGAGCCGGAGCGCGCGGGCGACTTGTACACCCTCGCTGGTCGCGGCACGCTGGCGGGCTTCGAGACGAAGGGGCGAGACCGAGACACGCTCGGCGCGGACGCGACGTGGGCGGGCTACGGCCTCGGGTCCCTCCTGCTGGCGGCGGTCTGTTACCGCGCTGCCGGACGGAAGGCGCGTGCCACGACACGCGCGACGGAAGGGATCGCCGTCGCCACGGACTACCGCGACGCAGTGTTCGAGACCGCGACAGAGCGCGCCTGTACGGAGGAGTTCCGTGGCGCGTTCGGTGTCGCTGGCGGAATCGACACCGGCGGATTCGACCGTGCCGAACGGCGGTACGCCGAGGCGACGGTCGAGGACCCCGTCTCTGTCGCCACCGACCCGCTGTTCGAGGGCCTCCGGAAAGCGGTCGAACAGGCGGGACGCAACACACCCGCCGCGTTCGAGTGGGACGATCTCCACGGCGACGACACGAGCGACGCGAGCTACCTCGCCGCACGACCCCGATTCCTCCGACAGCGACTCCCCGCGGTGATCGACCACGTCCGCGAGGCCGGCCGCGTGGCTCCGCCGCGGGCGACGACCGAGCACAACAACGACAACTGGCGGTGTCCCGACTGTGGGCAGTCCGAGGCTCACTGGGTCGCTGGCGAAGTCGTCTGTCTCGACTGTGACGTGCGACTCGTGGAGAAGTGAGACTACCGTCGGTCCCGTGGAGAAGTGAGAGTGCCGTTAGTCTCGTGGAGAAGTGAGAGTGTTGTCGATTTCGTGACGAAGTGAGAGTGCCGATGTCACTCTCGCGGTGTCGGCTCTCCACCCGGACCGGGAGTTTCAGGCGTCGGATCGGGCTCAGACACCTGCGTGTAGACGAGCAGCAGCGCGAGGAACCCGAGCGCGGAGACGAACACGAACGGGGCGGCGTAGTCGATCCCCTCCAGCACTCCCGACACCAGCGGTCCGATGGCAGTTCCGAGACCGAATCCGGTGGTCAGGATCGACAGCGTGGACCCAGACTGCCCCTCGCCGGCGAGATCGCCAGCGAGTGCGAGTGACACCGGGAACACCAACGCGACGGCGAGCCCTTGGAACAGTCGGGCGACGATCATCGCAGCCGGCGTCGTGACGAACCCCTGAACGAGTGTCGAGGGGATCAACAGCACGATTCCCCACAGCACGAATCTCCGGCGACCGTAGCGGTCGCTCGCCTCCCCGATGGGGATCTGGAACACGACGTTCGCCAACACCGCCGCGCCGAACTCCACGCCGAACAGGAACGCGCCCTGGTTCAGCCGCTCGTTGATCGGGGCTTCCAGCGTGGCGAACAACGCGATCCCCATCGCCATGATCACCGTGGCGACACCCAGCGTGAACACGGGGTCTAACAGCGTGTCGGAGCCACGGACCGCGATAGAGACGTCGTCTGCGGCGGCCGCACCGGTCTCTTCGGGGTCCTCGACGAGGAGCCAGACGAGCACGAACCCGACCGCAGCGCCCGCGACCGCCACCGCGAACGCCGCGTCGAAGCCGTAGAACTGCTGAATCGCCCCCGCGGCCAGCGGACCGAACCCGAACCCGATCAGCCGGAACGTGTTGAACACGCCGAAGTTGCCGCCGCGAGTCCCCGCGTCGCCCAACTCGTTCACTAACGCGACTGTCGCTGGAATCGTCAACGCCGCACCGACGCCTTGGAGCGCACGCAACACCGCCAACGCGGCGTAGCTGTCTGCGAAGGGGTAGGCCGCACTCCCGGCTCCGAGCAACACCAACCCCGAGAGGATGAACCCCGTTCGTGTCCCGAGCCGGTCGGAGAGTCGCCCGGTGATCGGCTGGAGCCCGCTGTTGAGGAAGCCGAACAACGACAACACAATCCCAACCAACAGTGTCGTCGACAGCGACACCCCCGCGATTGTGGCCCCCTCTTCGCCGACGATTGCGCCGACGTACGCCGGCAAGACGACGATCAGGAAGGAGTTGCCCAACGAGTCTGCCATCCGAGCGAACGCCAACGCGAACACCCGACGATCCGTGTCGAGAACACCCATCTGTAACCCAGTAGACCGGCCAGCCGCATACAGGTTTGGAAGCCGGGGAGCGAGGCCGATTCGACCGAGGAGCGAGACCGACCCGACCGAGGAGCGAGACCGATTCGACCGAAGAGCGAGACCGATTCGACCGAAGAGCGAGATCGATTCGACCGAAGAACGAGGTCGACTCGATGCCGACGGCAGGAATCCACAGACGGCGCACGACCGACCACCCGTTTAAATATGCGAGCTATCAAGAACCGGAAATATGCACCCGGTCAACACCTTCATACTGTAAGAATCCGTACGTCGAAACGACATGGACCGCAGAGTTGTCGTCGAGGCCGCCGTGCCCGTGTACGATGTGGAGTCCCCCGACGAGGCGGTTCGGATCGCCATCTCGAAGACCGGCGAGATGTTGAACCCGGACCTCAACTACGTCGAAATCGACATGGCAGAGCGCACTACGCCCAGCGGGGAGGAGCTGCCGCCGGCGTTCATCGCAGCCGACGAGGCGCTGGTCGCACTGGAGCTGGAGATGACCGTGTTCAACGTGGAGCGTGACGAACACGCCTCGCGGATCGCCCGCAAGGAGATCGGCCAACGTCTCGAGAACATCCCGCTGAAGGTGCTCCGTGTCGAGGAAGCCGCGGAGGAAGACGACGAGGAGTCCGCTGCGGCTGGCGACGACGGCGAGTCGAGTGAGACCGACGCCGACTCGGACTCCGCTGACGACCTCCTCCCCGAGTTCGAGGAGATGGTCGAAGAGGAGTCGTGACTCGGCTGTCGGTCACGGGCCATCGAAACGGTGGCTCGGTGAGTGGTGCTCGTCAGAAGGGGCTCGGCGGGGGTAACTGCTCGTCATCGCCACCGTGTCCCGGTCTCGTCGCCGACAGTGTCGAGTTCCGTGTCCGGTCGATTAAGCGTTCCTATGCTGTCGGTCACAAGTGTTGATAGATTGTTGCGCTTCACTCGGGGTTCCAGCGCGTCTCGTTCCGGTTCTGTCGACCCCGGGTTCGATGGCTCGTGACCGACAGTATATCGGACGCACACAGCAGGCCAGCAGTGTCACGCGGTCGCAGCAGCTTCTTCACCCGCGTCCAGCGCGTCGGCCGCGCGTTCGCCCTCGACCTGCACGATGTAGGCGTCGTCGTCGACCGCTGCGGTGGCGGCCTCCAACGCGCGTTCGGTGCCGATCTGTCGGAGTGCCCACGCCGCGGCCGCCCGAACGGTGTCCACCTCGTCGTCTGCGAGCGTGTCCGCGAGCGGGTCGACGGCCCGCGTGTCGCCGATCATCCCCAGCGCGCGGGCGGCGATGGGCCGCACGTCGTCGTTGTCCGCGACGAGCTTGTTCGCCAGCGGCTGAACGGCGTCCGAGTGGCCGATCTCTCCGAGCGCCTTGAACACGACCGTCTGGAGCTGTGGGTTCGAGTCCTCGTCCACGAAGTCGACGAGCGTGTCGACGGCGTCCTCGGCGGCCATCTTGCCGAGCGCGCGGACGGCGTCCTCGTCACGGCGCTGTGCGAGGCTGTGCATCTCGTCGAACGCTCCCTCGTCGTTCATCCGCGTGATCGCCTCCATGCAGTGCCGCTGCATGAAGTCCGACTGCAGGCTGTCGAGCGCCAACAACACCATCTCGACGTTCCCACGCTCTTCCCACTGTTTGAGCGCAGCCCACTCCAGCGGGAAGTCCTTGTAGTGGCCGAGCACGTCGTAGAATCCCTCGGCTTCCAGCTGTTCGTGCGTCTCCAGATCGTCCCACTCTTCGGCGTCCTCGACCGCGCTGTCGAGGGTGTCCGTCGCGTCCAACAGCGTCTGGATCGTCGCGGCGTCGTCGTCCGCGTGGAGCCCGGCGTCTGTCACCGCCGTCGTGACGTCGTCAAGCACTGCTGCGAGCTGCGCTGTGTCTGCCGTCGACTCGTCCGCTGTCGACTCGTCGGGCGTCTCGAACGCCTCGTCTCCCTCGGCACCGAGTGCCTCGGCAGTCTCGTCGAGGAACGCCGCCACCGCCTCGCGGAACGACTGCGCTCCGTTCTCAGTCCAGCGGGTGCTCTCGACGGTCGACTGAACACTCTCGATCTCGTCTGCGACGTCCTCCGCGTACGGCCCACGCTGGCTGTCGAGGTCGTCTCGCAGCTCCGACAGCTCCGCGTCGAGCGCGTCTGCCGGGTCTTCCTCCTCCTCGTCGTCCGCGTCCGGGAGAGACGCAGCCTCCAACTTCTGTGCAACGTCGTCGAGGTCGGCCTCCACGTCGTCGAGGTCGGCCTCCGTCTCCGCGTCGGCCAGCGCGTCCTCGGCGTCGGCGAGCCGACCCTCGAACTCCTCGACGGAGAGTTCCACCGAACCCTCCGCCTGATCGTCCGCGTCGTCCTCGGCGGGCGTGTCCGCACCCTCCGCAGGTGTCTCGTCGCTCATGGCTCAGACTGGTTCCGTAGCGCACAAGGGTGTTTCCATCTGTCAACGTCGACGGCCGATGCGCCCTCTTCGAGCAGTCTGTTCGGCGGGCTAGCGGTCAGTTCGGCGGGCTGGCGGTCAGTTCGGTGGGCTGGCGGTCAGTTCAGCAGTCCGAGCGACTCGATCCGGTCGACAATCTCCTCGACAGCCTCCTCGGCGTCGTCCGTCCGCTTTCCGCCGGTGATCACGATCTTCCCGGAGCCGAACAGCAGGATCACCACGTCCGGCTCGTCCATCCGGTAGACGAGCCCCGGGAACTGCTCCGGCTCGTACTCGACGTCTTCGAGGCCGAGCCCGATCGCCAGCGCGTTGAGATTGAGCTGGTGACCCAAGTCGGCAGAGCTCACGATGTTCTGCACCGTGATGTCCGGGTCGTCGTCGACCGGGATCGAGAGTCCACGCAGCTTCTCGAAGATGATCCCCAACGCGTCGTGAACGTCGTCGATGCTCTTTGCGCCCGTACAGACGATCTTCCCCGACCGGAAGATCAGTGCCGCCGCCTTCGGGCTCTGTGTCCTGTACACCAACCCCGGGAAGTTGTCCGGGTTGAAGTCCGCCCCGGGGAGGTCCTCTGCCAGCGCTTCGAGATCGAGCTCCTGCCCGATCCCGGTCGATGCGACCACGTTCTGAATCTCTATCGAGTCTGCCGGGTCCGTCATGTCGTCTGGCCTCACTCTGGTTTATAAACCGACGGTTTATAAAGGCGGGGGCTTCGGGCGACGCCGCAACGGACCTCGGGGGCGGCGTCCGACGACTTTCGACGCTCACCACCCCTCTTGAGCGGGTTTATGAGCGTGTGCGACGCGCGACACGCGTCGTTCCGACTGGTGTGTCAGTTGTATCGAGGCTGTCTCGAGTCTGTCGGAAGACCGGTGTTTCGCGCGCGGAGAGATTTACGACGCCCGGGAGCAATTCCGTCGTATTTACGACGCTCGGGAGCGATTCCGTCGTATGGACGATCACACCCGAGCGTCGGGAGTCGCGCCGCCGCGCGGCGAGCCGACGGGGTGGCGCGCGGACGACCGGGTGTGGGAGCACGCGACGCTGCGGCGCGCGGTGGTTCACGGCGTCCGACTGTACAACGACGGCGCGTTCCACGAATCCCACGACTGTTTCGAAGACGAGTGGTACAACTACGGGAACGGCAGCACGGAGAGTGCCTTCGCCCACGGGATGGTGCAGGTCGCCGCGGGCGCGTACAAACACTTCGACTTCGAGAACGACGACGGCATGCGTAGCCTCTTCGAGACCGCACTCCAGTACTTCCACGGCGTGCCGAACGACTACTACGGTGTCGACGTGCTGGACGTGCGAACCACGCTCACGAACGCGCTCGACGACCCGACCGTACTGGAGAGGTGGCAGATCGTGCTCGATGGGGAGTGTCCGGGTGCGCGAGCGGAGGACTACGAGTACGCTGAACGGCTGGCCTGATACGGTCGTGCGTCGTGATTTTCCGTGACTGTCGCGGTATCGGGCGGTATCACGTCGCTGCGGGCGTGAAGACGAGCGCGAGCAGTCGTTCAGTGTCGATGTCGACGCCGCCGATCCGCACGCTCGACT
>CAKZQY010000377.1 GCA_937142015.1 uncultured Halobacteria archaeon | reverse complement strand
GAGGGCGAACAGCGCGAACGCGATTGTCTCTGCGACCATTACGTGGAGGTTCCCGTCGGTGCGGGTTTCAAGGTTTCGAGATGTCCGCCCATCCGGCTGTCTCTGTGGTGATCCGTCGCTCTCTCGATCGTCTCACCCGTCGTCGTACAGCCGTTCGATCTCGGCCTCGTAGTAGTCCTCGATCTTGCGGCGTTTCTTCTTCATCGTCGGCGTGAGCAGGTCGTTCTCCTCGGTGAACGCTTCGGGGACGAGTCGGAACTGTTTGATCTGTTCGTGTTTCTCGAACCCTTCGTTGACCGCGTCGACCTCGCGTTGGACGCGCTCGACGACGGCGTCCTCGCGGCAGATCAGCCGGTCGCTGTCCGGCAACTCGATCCCCTCGCTGTCCGCCCACGACCGGATCGCGTCGAAGTCGGGGACGAGCAACGCGCCGACGAACTTCCGCGCGTCACCTAACACGATTGCCTGCTCGACGACGGTGGACGCGGCGAAGGCGTCCTCGATCGGCCCGGGCGGCACCATCTTCCCGGTCGAGAGCTTCAACAGCTGTTTCGCGCGCTCGCGGAACTCCACGTAGCCGTCGTCGCGCAGCTTCACCACGTCGCCCGTTCGGAACCACTGTGTCGACGCCGACTCCGCGTCGGCTGCCGCTCCGCCGTCCGCTGCGGTGTCTCTGTCTGTGACGGTCTCGCTGTCGGCTGCCGCGTCGTCCTCGCCGTCGGTCGCTGCGTCGTCCTCGCTGTCGGTCGCTGCGTCACTCTCGCCGTCGGTCGCCGCGTCACCCTTGCCGTCGGTCGCTGCGTCAGCTCCCCCGTTGGCCGTCGTGCCGTTCCCCCGACTCGGTCGTCGGTCACGGCCGCCGTCGAGTTCCGCCTCGGAGACGAACGCGGCGGCCGTCTTCTCCGGCTTCTCCCAGTAGCCGTCGAAGACGTTCGGTCCGCGGACGAGCAGTTCGCCGACGGAGTCGTCCTCGTCGGCTCCGATCCGCGTGTCGAGTCGGATCTCGACGTCCTGTACTGGTGCGCCGATGGTGCCGACTTTCGGCTCCTCGGGCGGGTTCACCGTGACGACTGGCGAGGTCTCCGTCAGCCCGTACCCCTCCAACACGGGGATTCCCATCCCGTGGTACAGCTCACACAGCCCCGCGGACAGCGAGCCGCCGCCGGAGATGAAGAAGTCGACGTTGCCGCCGAGCGCTTCTTTCACCTGCGAGAACACGAGTCGGTCCGCGAGCCGGTACCGAAGCTCGAGGAGCGTCCCCGGCTCGTCTGCGCGGTGGTACTGGCGACCCACGTCGGTCGCCCACTCGAAGATGCGACGCTTCACCGCCGACTCGCTCGCCTGTTCTCTGATCGTCGCGTACAGCTTCTCGTACACGCGCGGCACGCTGGCTGCCACGTTCGGCTGGACGAGCTCGAAGTCCGTCTGGAGTGTGTCCGGCGACTCCGCGTACGCCACTGTCGCCCCCGCAGCGAACATCAGGAAGTGACCGGACAGCCGCTCGAAGACGTGCGCCAGCGGGAGAAACGACAGCGAGGTGGTTCCGGGACCGATGGTCGGCGTGTTCGTCCGGCTCTTGTCCAGCCGCGGACCGAACCGTCGGTAACACTGCTCCACGTTCGAGAGGAAGTTGTGATGTGTCAACACCGCGCCCTTCGGCTGTCCCGTGGTTCCGGAGGTGTAGATCAGACTCGCCGGGTCCTCACGCTCGCGCTCGACGATCCACCCTTTTCCGGGGTCACACGCCTCGCCGGTCCGGTACACCTCGCCGAGCGTGTAGATGTCCTCCCGCTCGTGGCTGCCGCCGTCGATCAGGATCACGAACGAGAGGTCCAGTTCGTCTTCGACCGACAACACCGTCTGGAGCAGTTCGCGGTTCTCCACCACCACCCCGTCGGCGTCCGGGTCCGAGAGCAGGTACTGCACCTGTTCTGCCGACGAGGAGGTGTACACCGTCGTGACCACCCCGCCGGCTCCGAGAACGGCCAGATCCGTCTGTGCCCACTCCATCCGCGTGTGAGCGAAGATTCCGACGCGGTCGCCCGGGTCGAGACCGAGTTCTCGCAGCCCGACCGACAGCCGCCGGACTGTGCGTTTCATCTCCGCGTACGTGAGGTCGCCGAACTCCCCGTCCGGAGGAGCGTCGATCACGTCCGCCGCGACGAGTGACCTGTCGTACACCCCACCCTTGTACTGCTGTGCGACCGTGTCCCCGTGCTCCCGCGCGCTCTTCACGAACGTCTCCGGAATGGTCGCCGCGGTCACGTCCGGGTCGTAGTCGGCCTCCGCGCTCTGCCAGTCCATGCCACACTCTCTGTGACAGGCGACCAAATAATCGTGTGGTACTCCGAGTGCGTTTCTCCCCGTTTCTGTGGTACTCCGAGTGCGTTTCTCCCCGTTTCTCTCCGTCCGTGTGCTCGTCCCCACTGTACTGTCGGTCACAAGTGTTGATAGATTGTTGCGCTTCACTCGGGGTTCCAACGCGTCTCGTTCCGGTTCTGTCGACCCCGGGTTCGATGGCTTGTGACCGACAGTATACCCAGTGGTGGTGGTGACGCCGCTCGCTGCGGTTAGTGTCACGTAACCTACACAAATGCGGTTCAGCGAACAGCTAAGTCGCCGTCGGTCCGACGTGTGGTCGCAATGTCAGAGTACGAACTCGATCCACTCCCGTACGA
>CAKZQY010000376.1 GCA_937142015.1 uncultured Halobacteria archaeon | reverse complement strand
ACTGCACCTGTGAGTCGAGCCGGCGGTAACTATCTACGCACGACCCTATGAGTCGTCCCGGTGTCCGGTCGTCGGAGCGCTCGGTCGGTCTTCACCTCGGTCAGCCCGGAGACGGGTCGGCTGCCAGTCGATCCGAACGACGATTCTACTGTCGGTCGGGTCGAACGAGGATTCGTCTGCACTGTCAGATGCGCACGTGAGTCGTAGTCCACACTCTCAGCCTTCCGTCGTGGACGGCAGTCGAGACTGTCAGCCACGGAAGACAGGAGGGAACGTGATGGACAATCGTGTATGCACGGCGAGACGGGGACTGCCGACTGGGAAACGGACGCGCACATCTCCGAGGGAGCGATTGACTGTGGGTCGTTCGACGCAGAGACCGACGGTGAGACGGTCGCCGTAGAGACGGACGGTGGAACGTTCACTGTCGAGGTGGACCGAGAGACGAGCGTGTTGTACGTCGACCTCTCCGGTCGCGTGGGTGCCGACGAGATCGACGAGGCGGCGACAGCGGTTCTCGACGCGGCCGAGCAGCTGGGCGAGAGGTTCGATCTGATCACGGATCTGAGCGGGTTCCAGCCGCCGTCGCCGACCGCTGTGGCGTCCATCGGTCGCACACAGCGGACCCTCGTCCGGCTCGGACTCGACCGTGTGGTCCGCGTCGTCGACGAGACGACGAGCACGCCCGTCGAGAACGCGTTCGAGCGTCGCTCCCGTGAGGTCGGCTACGCCGGCGAGAGCGTGTCGTCCGTCGCGGCCGCACGGCGGCGTCTCGGTGCTCGCTCCCGGTGACACGACAGCCGCACCCAGTGACACGACAGTCGCTCCCGGTAGGACAACAGTCACTCACGGTGAGACAATAGTCACTCACGGTGACACGACAGTCGCTTCCGGTGAGACAACAGTCACTCTCGCACCGCTGTAACAACAACTGTTTAATATCGGAGGATTCTGTCGGGTTCATGATCTGGGAACAGACTGTACGGGACGCAGTCACGGCAGTGTCGGGGCCGGTCGTGACACAGAGCGGAGGGGGACTCGTGTCACAGATCGCCGGAATCTCACAGGAGGAGTTGGTCACACTACTACTCGGCTACGCGGTGACAGTCGTCACTTTCGTCGTCGGGTTCGGAGTCGTCTACCTCGTCGGGTCGAACGTGCTCGCGCCGCTGGTGAGTCGGGTCCTCCAGAGCCGCGGATTCGACGAGACGGTGCGGAGTCTCGGCGAGAGCGTGACGAACGCGGCAGTCGTGTTCGCGGCCGTCGCGGTGGCGTTCACCGTCGCCGGCTTCGGATCGTTCCTGACGGCGTTCGCCACGTTCGGCTCCGCGCTGGCGCTGGCGGTCGGCTTCGCCGCGCAGGATCTGATCAGCAACTTCGTCGCCGGTATCTTCATTCTGAAAGACAAGCCGTTCGAGGTGGACGACTGGATCGAGTGGGGTGACGGCGCGGGTCGTGTCCGGGACATCGACCTGCGGGTCACTCGGGTGCAGACGTTCGACAACGAGCGCATCACGGTGCCGAACAACGATCTGGCAGACAGCGCGATCGTCAATCCGGTCGCGTACGAGACGCTCCGTGGGAAGTTCACCTTCGGGATCGGCTACGACGACGACATCGATCACGCGGCGGACTGTATTCTGGAGGAGGCACGCGGCGTCGACGACGTTCTCGCCGATCCCGGGCCGTCCGTCCGTGTGACTGAACTGGGCGACTCCGCTGTCGGACTCCAAGCGCGCTACTGGATCGAAGACCCGACGCGCGGGGACTACGTCCGTGTCCGCTCCGAACTCGTGACGGCTGTGAAGAACCGCTTCGACGAAGAGGGGATCGACATGCCGTACGTCCACCGCGAGCTCACTGGAGATGTGGAAGTGCTCGAACACGTCGCAGAGGAGCCTGCCTGACAGCGCTGCTGTGAGACGGAGAGCAGATACTCCTCGCTGCGGCGTCCGGCCGCCGCTGTGGGACGAGTCGTCCGTGCTCCTGTTTTGAGGGCTGTTGGTCCAGTTTGTCGGACAACCCATCGACGCCGCGGTCGACAAAACCGGGAGGAGACGCGTTGGAACCCCGAGTGAAGCGCAACAACCTATCAACACCTGTGACCGACAGTAAAGCGAGCACTGGACGCCCTCAGGCGACCCACGAACAGTCGATCGACAGACGACGCCGGCGTACCCCGGAGAAACGTACCAACACCGCGGTGGTTTTTGACCTACGGCTCCACGGTCTCGTATGGAACTGTTTCCTGTTCACGATCTCCCAGAGATCAGTCCGGGCGACGACCTCGCCGGGCTGATCCGCGAACGGGTCGACCTCCGCGAGGACGACGTGGTGTGCGTCGCCTCGACGGTCGTCTCGAAGGCGGAGGATCGAACGGCGGATCTCGACGACTTCCCGCCCGCCCCGCGAGCCCGAGAGATCGCAGACAACTTGGAGTCGGTTACGGGCGAGTCGAAGGACCCTCGGTTCGCGCAGGCCGTGCTCGAAGAGTCGACGGAGGTGATCATGGAGTCGCCGTTCCTCCTCACGGAGTCGCGGTTCGGCCACGTCGGGGTCAACGCCGGCATCGACCGCTCGAACGTCCCGAACGCAGACCTCCTGTTGTTGCCGCGGCGACCGTCGGCGTCTGCCGAGCGCATCCGCGCGGAACTGCCAGCGGACAGAGTAATCGTCACCGACACGTGTGGTCGCCCGTTCCGTCACGGCCAGCGGGGCGTGGCGATCGGGTGGGCCGGTCTCGCCCCGGGCCGGGACTACCGCGGCGAGCGAGACCGAGACGGCCGCAAGCTCGGTGTCACCGTCGAGAACGTCGTCGACGAACTCGCCGCGGCCGCGAACCTCGTGGCAGGGGAGGGAGCCAGCGGCACGCCGGTCGTCGTCGTCCGCGGGTTCGAGTGGGGCGACCACGACGAGAGTGAGGCACAGTTCCGCGACGTGGAGGGTGACCTCGTCAGACAAGCCGTCCGCGAGTGGGAGTTCGAGGGGTAAGATGCTCGGTATCGAACTCACCCCGGAGCACTCGCCAGCGCGAGTGACGGAGCTGGGGACTGCTGCGGAGGCTGCGGGCTACGACACGGTGTTCGTCTCCCACCACTACAACAACCGCGACGCGACGGCGGTGCTCGCACGGCTGGCGAGCGAAACGGAGACGGTCCGACTCGGCCCCGGTGTTGCGAACCCGCTGGAGAGCCACCCGGTCACGCTCGCCTCCGAGCTGGCGACACTCGACGAACTCTCCGACGGTCGTGCCGTGTTCGGGCTGGGGCCGGGCGACCCGTCGACGCTCCAGAACCTCGGGTTGAGCGACGAGCGGGGTCTCCGGCCGGTGTTGGAGGCGTTCGAGACCGCACGCGCGCT
The DNA here is from genome assembly GCA_937142015.1 of uncultured Halobacteria archaeon. GTDB lineage: Archaea > Halobacteriota > Halobacteria > Halobacteriales > Haloferacaceae > JAHENP01. The sequence goes on along the minus strand of CAKZQY010000376.1, from coordinate 27,099 downwards.
GTGGGCCGGCGAGCGTGTCGACGGGAAACGCACGTTCGACGCCGACGACGCGGGACTGAACTACACCCCGCCGCAGGGCGCAGGGATTCCCGTGTACGTCGGCGGCGAAGGCCCACACATGTGCCGGATGGCCGGCAAGCGCGCGGACGGACTGCTGTTCAACGGCTCGCACCCGGACGATCTCGCGTGGACACGCGACCGTGTCGAAGAGGGACTCGAACAGCGCGCGTCCCCCGAACACGACGACGCCGGTGGGAGCGACGGTACCGAAGGGGGCGACCAGACGGACGCGTTCGACCTCGCAGCGTACGCGTCGGTGAGCGTCGCAGACGACCCGGAGGCGGCACGCGAGGCAGCGCGACCGCCAGTCGCGTTCGTCGCCGCGGGCTCGCCGCCGCCGGTCCGGCAGCGCCACGGGATCGACGGAGAGCGCGCAGACGAGATCGGCGACCTGATCGCCGCCGGTGAGTTCACCGAGGCGTTCGGGCGGGTGACGCCCGCGATGATCGAGGCGTTCTGTATGGCCGGCACCCCGGCGACGGTCGCCGACCGGATCGACGCCGTGCTGGAGTACGCCGACTCGCTCGTCGTCGGGTCCCCACTCGGACCGGACCTCGACGCGGCGGTGGAACTGGCTGCCGAGGCTGCGCCCGAGACAATCCGCGAGACGTAGTGTCGAGCCACTCCGCACCGTATCGGGTCGCTGCGGTGCCGTATCGAATCGTAGTTGTCTGCTACCGTTCGTCGCGCTTTGCTCGTCCAGCGCCGGCCGTCTCGCGCTCCGCCTCCGGGTTCGGCGGTCGTGTCGGGACTCGACCCTCCACGTCGCGCCTGCCACGCCCCGGTGTCGGCGCGGTGAGCCCGAGTTCGCGCGCGAGCGCCCCCACCACGAGGTAGCCGAACACCCCGACCGAACCGGCGATGAACAGGCTCCCGAAGAGGATCGAGATCGTCGACAGCGGATCTTGGAACGCGACGTCTCTGGCGAACGTGACGATCATGTCGAGGATGCTCTGTCCGAGTCTGAGGAAGAACGCTCCGAGCGTGACCATACCCGCTGTCTGCACTCTGTGGGTTTCAGCTTTGAGGTTGCGTGTGGCTGCGGCTGTGACCGTGACAGCAGCCTCGAGACGCACGCCGCCGATTCTGTCACGATTTGTGTTCGTTTTAGCTCGTGTGTCACACAACCGAGTCCAGTACAAGTGAGTCCACGGCGGACTGTCGAGGTACATGTCGACGACACAGGAGGCGGGAGCCGCCGAACGGGGGCCGTACTACGAGGACTACAGAGAGGGAGAGAGCTTCCACCAGTGCCAGTACCACCTCGACGAGGAGGAGATCGTCTCCTTCGCAGAGACGTACGATCCGCAGCCGTTCCACACGGACCCGGCAGTCGCCGAGGAGTCGTTCTTCGAGGGACTCAGCGCGAGCGGGTGGCAGACGGCAGCGATCACGATGCGGCTGTTCGTCGACTTCCTCGGCGTGTCCGGACCTGCAGGCTCCATCGGACTCGGTGTCGACGACCTGCGGTGGCACTCGCCAGTTCGCCCGGACGAGACGCTGTGTGCCGACATCACTGTCGAGGAACGTCGCCCGTGGGACGAGGGACACGGCTACCTCCGGTTCGGGATGGACGTTCACACGCCCGACGAGACGAAACTCACCGCGGTGATCGTCACGCTGTTCGAACGACGCGACTCGGAGTGAATGGCCGCACGACGCGACTCGGAGTGAGAGAACTCGATACGCAACACTCACGCGAACGCGCGGAGCACACCCTGTCCGTCGGTCGGGCCGACGTCCGGGAGCGTCGCACGCTCGGGGTGTGGCATCGTCACGGCCACCGTGTCGCGGTCGCCGACCACACCCGCCACGTTGTCGCGCGAGCCGTTCGGGTCGGCTGCGTCGGTGACAGTTCCGTCGGCCTCACAGTAACGGAACAGCACGCGGTCCTCCTCGCGGAGTCGTTCGGCACGCGCCTCGTCGACGACGAACCGGCCCTCTGCGTGTGCGATGGGCACCTCGATCACGTCACCTTCCTCGTAGGCGGCGGTCCACGGGGTGTCTGCACGCTCCACGCGGAGGTGGACGTGTTCACACTGGAACCGCGCGGAGCGGTTCGTGGTGAACGCCCCCGGGACGAGGCCGCTCTCCGCGCCGACCTGCGCACCGTTACAGACGCCCAACACCGGAACGCCGTCGGCAGCAGCCTCGCGCACGTCGTCGAGAATCGGTGTCCGAGCGGCGATGGCTCCCGCGCGCAGGTAGTCGCCGTAAGAGAACCCGCCCGGTAACACCACGCCGTCTGGGTCCGACGGGAGGCCGTCCGCGTGCCACACCAGCTCCGCGTCGATGCCGAGGTGTTCGAGCGCGGCCACTGCGTCCCGGTCGCAGTTCGACCCGCCGAATCTGACGACTGCGACCGTCACTGTCCGTGACCCTCCGCGGTCTCGGCCGACTCACTCGCTGCCGGTCGCTGTTCGACTGTCACCTCGTAGTCGTGGATCGTCGGGTTGGCGAGCAGTCGCTCGGCCATCGCCTCGGCACGGTCCGCGGCGGCGGCGTCCGACTCCGCGTCGAGGTCGACCTCGTAGCGGTCTGCCGAGCGCAACGACTCTAACTCGAATCCCAACCGTTCGAGTGCGCGCTGTGTGGTCTCCGCCTCCGGGTCCAACACTCCCCGCTTGAGACTGACTGTGACGGTCGCCGTGTAGGCGGTCATCGACTCGTGGTGCGTGGTCGTGGGTGAAGTCGGTTACGGGTTCGGCGTGGCTATGCACGTTCGTGGTATGGCGTGCGCTGCTCGAGGAAGTGTCTCCCTGCCGAGCGAATGATAGTGATCACTGCGAGTCCTTACCGCCGTGGCGACTCGTGTCGGTGATCAGAGCATCCGAGCCGCCGGTTCTCGACGCCGTTCGTGGAACTATTCGCAGTAATCACTACGAGAGTAGTAATCTCGCTACCGCAGTCTGAGAAGCAATTTGTAGTGATTGTAGAACCTCAGTACGAGTTTTTCTACTTTCTGCCTGTGCGTGAGCAATAGGTAGAACAAGACAGAGACTACAACCCATCCATAAGCGAATACTTGTGGCGTGGGTGAGAGACGTGTCGCCGTTGTGGCGTACAGGTACGCGAGGACGACCACAATACCAGCCACGAGTGTCGAGAGAGCGTACTCGACGAGTGCTCTCCGGACCACGGCCTCGAACTCGTTACGTGTCAATCGCTGTGACATCAGTATTCGTACTCCCTCTCGTGAGACTCCTTCTTCTGGCTCCATCAATTTTTGTAGGGGTAGCACCGATAGCGCGTTTGTAGAGGCTGATCCAGTCGTCCCCATCGTCGCCCGCCATTTCAACAGTCCATCGCTCTTGTACACTCATATTTTTCTAACTCATAACTTGTAGTCTTGTTTTAGTCTATTTGAGCGGTGTGACGAGTCACCCCACACAACCGTCCCGAAACCAGAACACATAATCGACCGCCGTCCAACGACAGTCTAAGAGGCGACTACGGCAGTGATTCGTCTCGGCCGACCCCCGTGACAGTCGTGTCCGACAGCAGGCACCGGGTGACAGAGACCCACTCGGGCGGTCGACGGGACGCCAGCACTGGCAGACGACCACAGACCAGACGGTGCGGCAGCCGACAGCGTAATGCGTTACACATGACAGACAACTACGATGTCGTAATCGCGGGCGCAGGCCCGGCAGGCGGACAGTGCGCACGCGACCTCGCGGCACGGAACTACGACGTGTTAGTGCTCGAAGCGGAAGGCGAAGACGAGTTCCCAGCGGGGAGCAACAAGTCGACGGCGGGGACGTTCCCGTCGACGATGTCCTCGTTCGGGATTCCGGACGAGGTCGTGATGAACTACACGGAGGACGTGGTGTTAGAGTCGCCGAACAACCACTACGTCCGCGACCAGCCCGGCGCGGTGTTGGAGTTCGCCGACTACAAGCAGTGGTTGGTGGCAGACTCCCGCGAGGACGGCGCAGAGTACCGGTTCGACGCGCGAGCGACGCGACCGATCAGAGACGACGACGGCGTGATCGGCGTGGCGTACAACGGCGACGAGGAGGTGTACGCGGACGTAGTGATCGACGCCACCGGGCCGGCAGCGCCGTTGGCGCGAAAGCTCGACGTGTGCAACCTCCAGCGCGAGCGGCAGGCCATCGGCGTCGAGTACGAACTCCGCGGGATCGACGTCGACCACCCGGAGTTCGCCGATCTGACGGACGCGATGATGCTCAGACTCGACCACGACCTCGCGCCCGGCGGGTACTCGTGGGTGTTCCACACGGGCGGGGACGAGGCGAAGGTCGGCGTCTGTTACATCCAAAACGAGAGCCACCGCGAGAACGCCCGCGACGACTTCCGGATCGACGACTACCTCTCCTACTGGATGGACGACGACCCACGATTCGAGAACGCCGAACGGATCGAGGGGAAACAACACCGCGGGTCGGCACACATCCAACTGCCAGACAGCATGAGTACGAGTGGCTTCCTCGCCATCGGCGACACGGTGCCGACGGTGGACCCGCTGTGGGGGGAGGGGATCGACAAGTGTATGTGCTCCGGGCGGGCGGCGGCGTCGACCGTCGACCGCGCGCTCACCGTCGAGACGGACACCTCCGCGGAGGCGATGGCGGTGTACGACGATCTCTGGCACACGGAGGTCGCGCCGAATATGCGGAACCGACTGTTGATGACGGAGCTGCTCTACCGCGCCTCCAACGACCGCTACGACCGGCTGATGCGTGATCTCCACCAGTTGGCCGACGACACGCTCCAGCGTGCGAACGACGGGAACCTCCGTGCGATCCTGAACCTGCTCACCTTCGACGACGTGCCGCTCGTGGCGAGTCTCGCTCGAGACCTCCTACGGAACACGCTCCCGGGTGCCACCGGGAGCTGAGGCGGATGCTCGATACCGTCGTCGTCGGTGCGCTGTGGGCGATGTTGCCGGCGTACGTTCCGAACAACGCCGCCGTACTCGCAGGTGGGGGCAAGCCCATCGACGGCGGGCGGACACTCGGCGAGCGCCGGGTGCTCGGCGACGGCAAGACGTGGCGCGGCACGCTCGTCGGCACACTCGCGGGTGTCGGACTGGCACTCGCGTCGAACGCGGTCGACGAGATCGTCGGCGACGCTGTCGGCGTCACACTCCCGGCGTTCCCGCTGGGCGCGGCGGTCGGACTCGCGCTCGGGGCGATGCTCGGCGACGTGGCTGCCTCGTTCCTCAAGCGGCGGAGCGGTCGCCAGCGTGGCGCTGCGTTCCCCGGCGTCGATCAACTCGACTTCGTCGTCGGTGCGTTGGTGTGTGCGGCCGCCATCGCGCCGGCGTGGTTCGGGGAGACGTTCACCCTCCCGCGGCTCCTCGTCGTCGTGGTCGTCACCCCGGCACTCCACGTCGGGACGAACGTGCTCGCGTACCAACTCGGTCTGAAAGCCGAGCCGTGGTGAGCGGACAGCGAAACGCCGACAGCGCGTCGACCACGCGTCAACCGCGCGTCAACCGTGGGTACACGGCAGACTCGTCGACTACCGCCGCCGAACGACGCCGGCGAGGACAGCCAGCGTGAGGAGCGCGACGAGAGCGACGAGCGGTCCGAAGCCGGGTATCCCCGTCTCGGTCGCCATCGTCTCTGTCGTCGGCGTCGGGCTCGCGGTCGGCGTCGGCGTTGGTGTCGCGGTGGGTGTCGGTGTCGGACTCGCAGTCGGCGTCGGCGTTGGTGTCGCGGTCGGCGTCGGCGTCGGGCTCGCGGTCGGTGTCGGCGTCGGAGTCGTCGTGCTCCGAATCACGACACGCTGTTCAGAGAGCGTCCCGAACGTGCCGGCTGGATCACGGACCGACAGTGTGAACTCCTCACCCGGGTCGTTGCGGCCGAAGCCGAACTGCGTCGTGAACCGTCCGTCTGCTCCCACGGTCACCGCCTCTGCACGGATGAACGCCGGCTCCGTATCCGGTGCCGACTGGGCGACGATCATCAGCTGTGTACCGGGTGCGAGATTCGTCCGGCCGGCGAGATCCTGTGACTCGTTCGCGCCGACCCACGCGTCGGTGAAGCTGACAATCGGTGCAGTGAGGAACACGTTGGCGGTCGCGCGTTCGGGCCCGTCAGTGAGGTTCCGTGCGGTCGCGTTCACCCGCGTCTCGGCGGCGAGCACCTTCCCGACGAGGCTGTCTGGCACGAGGCTGCTGTCCACGACGACGTAGTAGCTCCCGTTGGACTCGGACGCTACCACGTGTGTGTTCGTCACGTTCAGCCGCTCGGTGAGGTTCGTCGGCTGTGTGCCGGACTCGGGGTTCGCTTCTCGGAGGTCGAACGTGAACCGGTCGTCCGAGCGGACGGCGGTGAGGAACCGGGTCGTGACGTTGTCAGCCGCGTAGCCGGCCGTCGTCGGTGTCTGTGACCCGACGATGCTCTCGGCTGCGGGTCCCTCGTACTTGACCACGAGCTGGTCGCCGCGTGCCACCTCACTCGCGCGGGTGAGCAGTGGTCCACAGCTGTCGTCGGACTCCGACGACGAGTCCGAGTCGGCGCTCTCCAGACCACAGGCCGTCGTCACGTTGTGTGCGACAGCGGTGTGGATCTGTGTGGCCGTCTGGAGGCTGTCGTTCGCCGGTGCAGACCAGATGGAGACGGTGGCCCGTCTCGGCGGACGAACTGCGAGTTCGGTGGTGTCGAACAGACCGGTCGAGACGTTCTCGCCCGCGGAAGCGACGAGACCGTACGTCCCCTGCGGTGTCGGTCCGTCGACGGGGTCTGGCACCGTTACGGAGACGAGGCTGTCGTCGCCGACGGCAGTGTAGGCCGCCTCACCTGTGCCGGCGACGTAGCTGTCGAACCGGAACGAGACTCGGCCGTCGTCGTTCTCGTCGCGGAGGGTGACCATCGCGCGGTAGCCTTCCTCTCTGTCACCGACCTGAACGGTCGCCGTCTCCGTCTGTGACAGTCGAAGTGTGAACACGGCGACGTCCCCACGGGCGACCACGTGTTCGTCGGTCACGAACTCGGCGGTTCCGTTGGCTGGCGGCGCTGTCTCCGCTGTCACGTCGTCGGAGAGAAGTTCGACAGCGGTGACGGTGACAGCGCTGGTCTGGGTGGCAGTCGCACCAGTCGGGCCGGTGGTCGCACCAGCCGGGCCGGTGGTCGCGGCAGTCGGGCCAGTGGTCGCACCAGTCGGGCCGGTGGTCGCACCAGTCGTGCCGGTGGTCGCACCGGCGACTGGAGTCGTGGCGAGAGCGACTGCCGTCAGTACCACTACGAGTGTCGAGAGCGTGCGTCTGTGTCGGAGCATGGTGGAGGGCGATCAGATGCGAACGGACGGAGACCGTCGTGGTCACCGTCGCTACGTCGTCACTGCTGCGGCCCCTCACAAGAACCTTGTGTCATCTCTCTGTCGTCACACCGGGTCGACGAGTGTCACGGGACTGCGTGACGAGAATCACGGTACCACGTGACTAGCTCCGCGAAACCGGATCGGTGACGGCCGTCTCAGACTCGACTCCGGTCACCTCGAACGTCTCAGATCTGATACTCCAACCGGCGTGTTTATCGGCGTCAGCAGACGACCGGTGCGTATGGGAGAAGACAAGCCGTTCTGGGAGGTGGAAGACGAAGAGGAGGAGCCCGACGATCTCCTCGAACAGATTCGGACGAGTTTCTCCCTGATTGCACTCGCAGCGTTGTTGTTGGCGGCAGCGGGCGCAGCGACAGTCGGGGGCCTCGTCGCGGCCGGCGTCGGCGGAGAGCCGCTCCAGCGTCCCGACGGGACAGCGTTCACGTTCCAGACGAACACGTCTGGAGACGTCGCGGAGCTGACGATCCGGTACGGCGGTGAAGAGGTTCCGAACCCAGACCGGCTGTACGTCGTCGACGAGGACGGGAACCGCGTGGCGTGGCAGGCGCTCGGCGCACAGGCGAACTCAACGGTGATCCGTGTCTCTGGCACCCACTCTGCGGTCACCTGTCTCAGACAGGGGGCGACGTACCGTCTCGTCTTCGACGGCCGAGCGACGTCCGGCACGCTCGCGGCCCACGAGATTGGAACGGGCATTTCGGCGGCGAGTGTCACCGCGTGTCAGGACGTCAAGTCGGAGACCGAGACGCCGGAGTTCTGATCCTGTCGAGTCTCACTCGTCGCGGTCGAGTCGTTCGGCGACCGCGTCGGGATCGTACGCCAACTCGATCGCACGCGAGCGGCCACGGCCCTCTACGTCGGCGTACTCCGTCTCGATCAGTCCCAGTTGTTCCAGTTTCGACACGATCTCGGAGTAGCGGGTGTAGCCGAGGTCGGTCCGTTCGTGGAACGTCTCGTAGACGGAGCCCGCCTGCTCGCCGCCGTGGTCGACGAGCACGGAGACCAGCGCTCGTTCCGACTCGGAGAGACCACGGAGACTCCGCGAGAGGTGGACGAACTTCGACTTCTCGTAGGCCTCCTCCACGTCCTCGGTCGAGATCGTCCGCGAGGCGCGCATCTCCGCGTTCAGTCCGGCACGACGCAGCAGGTCGATCCCGACACGGAGGTCGCCCGACTCACCGGTGAGCTCGGCCACGCGGTCGAGTTCCGACGTGGCGAGCACGCCGTCGTGGAACCCTCGCTCTGCCCGCTCGCGGAGGATGTCGACGATCTCCGTCGTGTCGTACGGCGGGAAGTACACCTCCTCTGGGCGGAAGACGGACTGGACCCGCGAGTCGAGGTCGTCGATCACCTCCAGAGACAGGTCCGAGGAGACACAGATCACACCCACCTTCGCACCGCGATCCGCGTGTTGGTCCGCCTCGTGGGCTCGCAACAGCGAGTACAGCGTGTCCGACGCTTCGTTCTCGTAGAACAGGTAGTTCACGTCGTCCAAGGCGACGACCAACACCTCCTCCTCGTCGGCGAGTCGGTCCGTGATCTGTCCGAACAGCTTCTTGAACGAGACCCCCGAGGAGGGCGGCTCGTAGTCGAACACCCCCTCGAAGATCCGCGAGAAGACGGCGTACCGCGTGGCATCGACCTGACAGTTCACCCGAACCGTCCGGACACCGGACTGGCCGCCGAGTTCGCCGAACAGCTTCTGGATTGCGGTCGTCTTCCCGGTGCCGGGCGGACCGCGGACGACGCTGTTGAGCGGCCGTGAGCCACGAACCGCCGGCCGGAGCGCGTACTTCAACGACTCCAGCTGCGTCTCGCGGTGGCGGAACGTCTCCGGAACGTAGTCGATCTCGAAGACGTGTTCGTCTCTGAACACTGACTCGTCCCACGCCAACATCCCCTCCTCGGGGTCACTGGGCATCGTGTCGGGAGAGCACGCCCCGCCACTTAATCGTTCGGCGACACCGTAGCGGAAGTGGTGGCTGGTATCAACTGGAGTAGTGTGGCTATCGAGTGGGGTGGTGCTGTCTCTGGAGGGTGTGCAAGCGTCGACGGCCGCGATAGTCGTCGGTAGCCATCCCACTCGTCGGCAGCGACCGTCGAGGTCAGCAGTGGAATTAATTCGGCGGGGCCCCAACATCGGGCAATGACCGACGTTGGAGAGACGAGTGGGCTCGGTCGGCCGGAGGCGTGGCGCGGGTTCGGTCGACTCCCAGATCGGACGGGAACGGCGGGCTTGGCAGTCACGACAGCCGATCAGGACGCCCACCGGCAGTGGTCGTTCGAGGCAGACGGGCCAGTTCACTCCTCGCCAGCGGTCGTCGGTGACACGGTGTACGTCGGGAGTGACGACGGCAATCTGTACGCGGTCGACGCCGACACCGGGGAACAGCGGTGGCAGTTCGACACGGCCGACAAGGTACGCTCTTCGCCCGCGGTCGTCGACGGCACAGTCTACGTCGGGAGCGACGACGGCAGTCTGTACGCTGTCGACGCCACGGAGGGGAGCCAGCAGTGGGCAGTCGAGACGGGCGGAGCGGTGTTCTCCTCGCCGGCGGTGACCCACGGCACGGTGTACGTCGGCAGCAGAGACGAGACAGTGTACGCCGTCGACGCCGAGGACGGGACCGTCGCGTGGACGTTCGAGACGAACAGCGACGTCGTCTCCTCGCCGGCAGTGGTCGACGGCGTCGTCTACGTCGGGAGCCGAGACAGGGGACTGTACGCGCTCGACGCCGCCGACGGGACGGAACGCTGGCGATTCGAGACCGGATCGTTCGTCGAGTCCTCACCCGCTGTCGTCGGCGACACGGCCTACGTCGGGACAGACCACGGCAGCGTCTGTGCGGTGGCAGTCGACGACGGCACCGAGCGGTGGCGGTTCGAGACCAGCTACTGTGTCACCGGGTCGCCAGCCGTCACGGACGACACGGTGTTCGTCGGAAGCCACGACACCAGAGTGTACGCGTTAGACGCCGCGACTGGGAGGGAGTGTTGGCGCTTCGAGACGCCGTACGAGGTGTGGTCCTCGCCAGCCGTCGCGGGCGACACCGTCTGTGTCGGCAGCGGGAGCTTGTTGAGTGAGGGAGCGTGTGTCTACGGACTCGACGCCACAACTGGCGAGTGTCGGTGGCAGGTCGAGACTGGCGGACACGCTCACTCGTCTGTCGCGCTGGTCGACGGGACGGCGTACCTCGGCTGTGGCGACCGACACCTCCGTGCGCTCGCGCTCGGCGAAACCGACGCGAACTGATCGTCGGGACACGCTGCGAACTGGTCGTCGGGACACGCTGCGAACTGGTCGTCGGGACACGCTGCGAACTGGTCGTCGGGACACGCCGCGAACTGACTGTCGTACGCACCACTAGACGGTCGTGTGTCTAGTACTGTCGATCACGGGGTCCCGAAGGCCGGGCCGTCTGTGACAGGAACGAGGATCGAGTTGGTGTTACTCACATCTCCGTTCAGATGACCAGTCAATTTAGCAGCGAGGCGCGGTTACGCGTACTGTACGTGGGCGCACCTGTGGTGGGAGCTACTCGCGTCACGATGGCAGCCGGAGACGGACACACCAGAGACCGACCGAACGATGACAGACAGCAGCGAGACGCACGGTCACGACAGCGAGCGTGCGGCGGTCGCCGCACCTGTCGAGCGTGACTCTCGACCGTCCCGACGGCAGGTGCTCACGACGGTGGCTGGCGGCCTCGTCTGCGGCGCGGCCGGGAGCCGGGCGGTCTCGTGGTCGACCGACAGTACGTCTGACGAGACTCGACAGGAGACAGCTGGACGAGGTAGTTCGCTGTCGCCGGTGGCGGCAGAGACGGACGCGTCGTTGTCGGTCCAGAACACACCAGCGACGGACACCGGGGGTGAACCGTCGGCTGCGGGTACGAGTCGTCTCCCAGACTTGTCGACACTGTTGGTGTACGCCGCTGCCGCCGTCGGCGGCGGTGCGGCCGGAATCGCTGCCGTTGCTGGCCTCCTCCGTCTCCGACAGCGGCGCGGCTCTGAGCCAACGGCCGAAGACGGAGTGTCCGAGGCGGGGACCACAGAGGACACAGCTGCGAGTTCGCGTCGAACGAACGCGGCAGAGTCACCAGAGGACGACGACACGACGGAGTACACTCTACGGCTATCGAACGAGACGAGCGCCGACGGGTCGTGTCGAGTCCACCTCGCGGCGGGTGGGGACCTCCGGTTCAGAGGCGACCTGTACATCCCGGCCGGCGAGTCACGCGCGCTCACCGGCTTCGCTGCCGACACAGACAAACAGGTAAGAATTCAGACAGATAACGGTGAGAGAGTGGAGCACACGGTGCCACGAACAGGAGACAACGCGACCACGGTAGCAATTCGACGAGAAGGTGACACCGCTCGACCGGCTGTGGAGTGACAGCTTCGCCGACGGTTACAACGTGTCTCGCGTCGACTCTGTCGGCAGGGGATCGAACTCTCGTGACCGACAGTCCCCGTTGCGGTCGACTCTCGGGCGCGGGGTGTGATAGTGATTACTGCGAATAGTTTCACGAAGGGCGTCGAAAACCGACGGCTCAGACGCTCTGCCCACCGACACGAGTCGCCACGGCGGTAAAGACTCGCAGTAATCACTATGAGATGACAGCCGAACTACGTTCGTCAACGGTCGACACAGTCCCGTTCGTAGTCAGATTCACGTTGTCGCCGGTCGTTCGTAACCCCAACCAGATGCGGTCCGAACGACAGATCGAGAGCGACGGCGAGCGGGAGTCGGGCGCAGACGGTGGCACACTCCAGACCGGTCACGCGGCGATCCACCGCGACGCGGGTGTGTTGTTCGACGCCGAGACACCCGAGACCGTTCGAGAAGAGGCGGCGGCACTGATCGCGGCACACCTCGGTCACGAGCGGGTCGCCGTCTACCACGTCGCGGACGGCCGTGCGACGGCGGTCCACAGAACCCCGGAGTTCCGCGCGTCACACGACGCCGCGGTGGTCGAGCCGGTGCCGTCGACGCTCCAGACGGTCGTCGGCATGGGGGTCGCCCGCATCGAGACGGAGCGTGTCCCGTTCGCGGACGCGGCGGCGTACTGTGCGGCTCCGACGGGTCACGGTGAGGTGGTGGTGTGTGCCTTCTCGACGGTCTCCTGTCTCGGCGAGCGCTTCCGACAACACGTCAACGAGATCGCCAGTCTCGCCGGCGCTGCGCTGTTCCGAGCCGAGCAGTCGAGAGATACACCCGAGACGCGAGCAGCGAGCGGGGATACGTCGAAAACCAGCGCGCCGAGTGGAGACACGTCGGAAGCCAGCGCACCGAGCGGCGAACAGACAGAACGCGAGGCAGTGTTGGACGCTCTCGACAGGTCGTTCCCGGACTACGCGTTCCTCCACGACAGAGACGGTCGGTACCGGGACGTGTTGCTGGGTGAGCGCAACATCGGCGAGAACACCCGCGAGGAGATCGTCGGCTCGACCGTCCACGAGGTGCTCGGGAGGGACGCGGCAGACAGCGTGTCGGCCGCGATTCGGGACGCGCTCGACGAGTGGGAGACAGTGTCGGTGGAGTACCCTCTCGAAACGGGCGGGACAGAGCAGTACTACGAGGCACGGGTCAGTCCCGTCCAGTTCCGCGGGCGAGAGACGGCGGTGTTGGTCGCCCGTGACGTGACAGAACTCCGTCGACAGCGGGAACAGCTGCGCCAGCGGAACGAACGACTGGAGGCGTTCACCTCCATCGTCTCTCACGACCTGAAGAACCCACTGAACACGGCACAGGGCTACCTCGACCTGCTGGAACGAAAGCTCACGAGAGACGGAGAGTCGTCGTCTGCGACCGGGGACAGCAGTGACCAGCCACCGGACGACGCGAAGAGTGGTGACAGCGTGCCGTCGGAGTTGCGCACCGTCGAGCGGGCGCTCGACAGGATGGCGGAGATCTCAGAGGGTGTTCTCACGATTGCCCACCACGAGGAGGCGACACTCCAGCTCGAACGACTCTCGATTCGGGCGGTCACGGCAGACTGTTGGGAGATGGCGACGACGGCGGAGGCGACGCTGACGGTCGTCGACGAGTTCAGCTTCCGTGCAGACGAGAGCAGCGTCCGGCACGTGTTCGAGAACCTGTTCACGAACGCGGTCACCCACGGCGGCAGCGAGGTGACGGTGCGCGTCGGGCGGACGGACGACGGGCTGTACGTCGCCGACGACGGCCCCGGGATTCCGGAGGCGCGCCGCGACGCCGTGTTCGAGACCGGCACCTCCTTCGGCGGCGGCTCCGGGATCGGACTCGTCGTCGTCGAGACCGTTGCCGAGGCACACGACTGGTCGGTGACGGTCACCGACTCGTGGGCCGGTGGCGCGCGCTTCGAGCTGTCCGGCGTAGACGTGGTCGACTGCGACGGCCGTGCGGCCGAGTGATCCGCTCACTCGAACGGCGACAGTGACGACCCCGACCCCAATCTATTTGTTCCCCGAATAAACTCTTGTATTCGATGCCGACGAAAGGACCCGGCTCGCACGTGTTGTCTGCGGTCGTGGCGTTGTTTGCGAGTTCGACGCTCTCGAAGTACGTATCCGAACTGCTGCCGCCGGTCGAGGAGGTGTCACGAGCGGTACTCGTGTACGTCGACGCGCTCCCTGTCGTCACGTTACCGACCGACTCGAACGCTGCTGGCGCACTGATCGTCATCCTCGGGGTGACGGTACTGTGGGAAGTTGCACACGTGGCTCGGAAGTCGTGACCGAACACGGTCACTCGCCGACAGGCTCTCCCGCCAACACCGCACTCGCAGCTTCGGCACCACTCTCCATCGCGCCTTGGATCGACGACCACGCGGTGTAGTCACCAGCGAGGTAGACGGAGCCGTCGGGTGCGGTGACACTCGGCAGGTCGTCGAACACGCCGGGGGGCTGTGCGAACTGCGCGAACCGGAGACGATCGGTGTGAATCGGCTCGAGCGCCTCGAACGAGCGGTCGGGGTACCACGCAGAGAGGACGCGGCGCGTGTCGGCCGCGAGATCCTCGTCGTCGCGGTCGAGCGACGCCTCGCCGAGGAACGTCGCACACAGGAGTTCGCGGTCCGCTGGCGCGTACTCCGGGGCGACCTCCGACAGCGGGACGACGACGTTCGGCGACGCGCCGTCCGTGTGGAGCAGGATCTTCCGTCCGGTCTCGATCCGGTCGCGCTGCGGGAGCGCGTAGAACTGTGTGGTAGACGGCTTCGCGGTCTCCGGGATCGACTCGACGCCCGTCACCTCCCGCGCACTCCGTGGATCGGTGGCGACGACGAGCGCCTGTGCTTCGCGTCTAGTCTCGGTCGTCCGGAACGTGACCGGTCCGGCACCGCGCGCCGAGCCGCCGCCGCGGTCCGTCTCGATGCTGGTGAGTCCCTCGTTCGTGTAGATCGTCACTCCGGCGGCCCGCGCTCGCTCGGCCAACTGCCGTGTGATGGCACCCATGCCGTCGGCCGGAACGGCAATCTCCCCCTCCGAGAGCGCACGGAACGTGTACTCGAAGACGTGTTTCGACGTCGACAGCGAGCGGTCGAGCGTGATACCGCCGTAGAACGGCGCGACGAAGTTCTCCACGTACCCCTCGCCGAACCCCCAGCTGTCGAGGTACTCGCGGATTGACCGGTCCGCGCCGGTGAAGAACCGCGACGGATCACGGGAGGTGAGATCCTCTCGGAGCAACAACGTCCGGAGCTTGTCGCTCGTCGACACGTGACGATTTCGCAGTGACGCGACCGCCGACCGGGGATCGCGGAACGGATCGGACAACACTGATCGTGTCCCGGCCTCCGTGTCACACAACACCGCACCGGGAGCGAAGGTGTGGAGATCTAACGCCGCGAGATCGAGTTCCCGCTGGACGGCGGGGTAGGCGGTGAACAACACCTGAAACCCGCGGTCGAGCACGAACCCGTCGCGGTGGCGCGACCTGACGCGCCCGCCCACGGTGTCTCGTGTCTCGTAGAGGTGTACGTCGACGCCCGCCTCGGCGAGCCGCCGCGCGACGACGAGTCCTGCCAACCCACCGCCCGCGACGGCGACTTCCTCGCTCATGTGCTGGTCTTCGACGCCCGGGGACTAATGCGTACACATCCACAGCGAGGTCGTCCGTCGAGAGCTGGGACTCGTCGGTCTCTCACGAGACCGTTCGACAGGAAAAAACACGACTGTACCCTCACCGCCCCAAATCGTGGGTGATCACCCCCGACGACACCGCTGCGTTCGTCTGTCGGATGGAGGACGTTCTCGACCTCTCTCACGAACCAGACGACCCTCCTCGCCCTGTCGTCTACTTCGACAATTCCTCCTCGCACAGAGCCGACGCCCTCTACAAGACCTTCCCTCCGCAAGAAGCGCGTGTCTGACAGAGGACGTCACTCTACCGACTGCTCTTCGCCCTTCCCGGCTGTCTTTCTCTGCTCCTCCGTCTCGTCTGTCCCTGTCGACGCGCTGTTTCGGTTGACTACAGTCCCTATGAACTCCCCAAAGTCACTGTGCTGGCCGTCAGAATCGGTGTCGGTACTTCGGACTGTCCACTTGTCTGGGTCGTCTGGGCGATGCACGAGCTGTTCGATCGTCGAATTCTGGTCGCACAACTCGTCGACTGCCGACTTCCTGTCGCCGTTCTCCGCTTCCGAACTGATCACGAGTGCGTACACGTTCTTGGATTCGGCGTGGTGGCTGTCTGAGGCTGTCTCCCCCTCACCAATCTCGGGGAGGTGACTGCTCTCGAGGATCTGTTGTATCCTCTGGCCGACATTACTCTCCTCGGAGTACTCGTCTAAGTTCACTGCAAAGACGACTACGTCTGACCAATTGAGGCACTGATCGACGACCTCTGCACCAGTTCCATTGACTTTGTTTCCCCTGTTGAACACTTTTTCAATGCTCGTTTCGAGTTCTGACTCGGGGTCCCTGGAGCGCAGTGACTCTATATGCTCCTCTTCGTAGTTTGTCGTCCTGATCGTCACGACACGCCCATTGAGGCAGGGCAGGATTATTGACTGGTCAATAACCTGAATATCTTCACCATCAGTAATATTTATTCCTTTTCTAACTCTTTTTATATTATATTTTTTATTAATATTTTTTAATTTATTAAATGTATCGTCCGGTGCGTTCGCCGGGAGCACGTACACACGTTCTTTTTCTTTTTGTCTTGGGATTCGAGATGTGCCATAAGACAATAGTAGTAGAGAGAAACAATCGTGTACTATATCGGGAACAGTGAAAGTGATAGGACCGAACTGTACTAGCAGTTGAACTATTACGGAAACAACTAGCCACAGAATAACTGTACCAGCCACGAGCTGAGAGGGTCTCCGGGTAACGCCGTCAAAAGAATCTGGTACCTCAACCGCGTGTAGCTGTAACGCGACAGCGACAATTACCACGAATATGACAAGCACACCGGGCAAGTTAGGACTCACGTGTCGGTCGAGAGTGACTACCGCTCCAGCACCGACGAGGGACGCTACCAACACGTTCCACTTCCATTTCCGACTGACAAGTGTAGATCTGTCGAAATCTGAGATAATATACCAGAGAGTATAGACTCCAACGTAGAGACCAGGCAATCCAACGAGTAGTACCCACCGCCACTGAGCGAAGAGCCCCGGCACAACGTACGCTCCCAGGAGAGCAGTGACGACGACTCCGACGGCCGGGCCGATCGACTTCCACGCTCTGTCTCGAACAGTGTCGACAGTGAATGCGACGATAGGGACGAGAACGAACAGTCCCAGCGCTCCGCTCAGAAGCATACCTCTACTCACAGAGAAAACAGGGGCAAGTACGTAAGCTACAAGATGAACCACCCCTCTATCTCCCCACTCTCGGAACCCAGCGTCCACGAGAAGAGGCATCGAGAGGACGAACGGAAAGTAGTACTTGCCGAGCGTGGAGGTGACGGTCCGCCAGTCGGCAGCTTGGAGTGGTTCTCTTACGAGCGGAATGGTTTTTCTCAGCGGCACCCACGAGACGAACAGGGTAGCTATGAGGGTTATCCCGAGAAGAACGTGGTACAGGTCTGCGAGTGGCGTAGGAGAGTAGTACAGTGCCCAGTACAGGAGACCTCCGACGAGGAGGCCAGGACTCACACCGACAAGGAAGCTACGAATCGCACCGACGACACTCCCCAACCCTGCGGCACCAACCGCGTCTCTGATCCGCTCACATCGTTTGCCACCGATTGGCAGTCGCCGCTTGAAATCCAGTGTCGACGGTTCGAATACGTCTTCGAGAAAGTCGTCATCGAGCTCCGACTGCTCTTTCACCTCCTTGAACGTCCCCACAGCCCCGTTGATGGCCTCGTTCGCTGCCGTGGAGTCGTCGGATTCCGCAGAGTCGTCAGAGCCCGTAGACTCCTCGGAGCCGTCTGCTCGCTCGTCTCCTTGTCCACTGCCTGCCTCGGATTTTTCACCTGAGGAAGTATCTAGCCCACTCTGAATTAAGTTGGAGAGGTATCTCCAATACCGAGTTCCGAAGTACACAACACCCAAAAGTCCGTCGAAGCCCAGCATCCACCACCCCCGTATTGTGCCTCTCAATGGCAAGTCGAACGATTGGTTTGGGAAACCCTGAACTGTAGGCCACTGTGAGGGGAGCATGACGAACACAGTCACAACGACCGAAATGAGTTGGAGCGCCATTCGTGAACGCGACCAGAGGCCACTCGTGTGTTTGTCGCTCCAACTCGGATCGTACAGCCTGTAGTCCGTCTCCTCGAAGACTCGCGCGTTCAGGCCGTCGACGACAGCCTCTGGATCGGCGTCGTCTTCGGCCGTTGAGAGATCTTCTCGAAGAGACTTGCGACGCCTCTCACGCTCACTGTCCTGATACCACTCTCGTGCGTCCCCCACAAGCTGTCCATCACGATCGTCTTGGAGAACAACAACGACATCCGGCGAGAGTTGATCGCTCGTCCACTGTTCCAGTCCGACGGCTACGCTGAACTGGTCGTGTGCTGCAAGCGACGTGGCGAGCTGCGCCGCGGACTTGTAGGAGCCTGCCCCTACCGCGACAGTGTCTGGTCCATCGTCCGCGTCAAGTACCTCCTCTATTCTCTCTACTGGAAGTTCGTCTCTCGGTAGAGGTTCGTCGTCGAGATGACGGAACACCGCGTGCGCACCCGCACCCTCGTCGTTGATGTCAAACTCCGACTGTGAGCTGCCGTATCGCACAGCCTGCTTGAATTCTCTGAGGGTGTCTTCCGACTCACCTCCAGAGTTGGGGTCCGACTCACCGTTGTACAGAGCGTACATCTGTTTGCCGTGGCCGACGGACCCTCTAAAGTAGCACAGAACACTGCCGTCTTCTGGGTCGTAGTACATCCGGAGACGCTTGTCGAAACACGTCTTTGCTAATTGGTCAATACCGTATTGCGAATCGAAATCGTGTCCTCTGTCTCCGCGGTAGTACACCTCACCACCGTTCCCTCTGACTTCGAGAGTAGCTTCGTCGTGTCGAGGAGAGTCTCCAATCATTACTTTTTGAGTTCCTCTAGAAGCTCCTCAGTTCCTTTGAGGACGTGTTTCTCGTCGTCTTCGTCTGTCTCGACCTTCGGGCGGAACTCACCGTCCTCGCTCCACGGTTCGTCTTCGTCTGGTTCTAAATGCACTGGATAGACTGGGCCGGGACGCTCTCCATCTGGAACGTGATCTGCTGCGTCCATTTCCATGTTTGGTGGGAAATCCTCTGGCCCACCACACGACTCGATAATTGTTTCCCAAACAAATTTTCTGAAGTTATCTCTCTCCTCCCGTGTCTCGTGCACATAATCAGACATTGTGGCTACAAACAGTATTTTTGCGTCCCTTCTATCCCCCATTATTTTTTTATATATTGACAAATATTCTGACTTTTCAATTCTTCTATCTATAATTTTGCTTTTGTCTAATATTCCTTTATATGTCACATGGCTGCGCAGGTCGGCGACTTCTACATTATGTACAAAACTATCCATCGGCAATATAAGACAAATTATGTCGGCATGAGATGTCATCTGCGAAACTATTTTTGCTAATGATTCTAATTCGACTTCTAATTTTCTTTCTTCAATTTTTCTTATTTTTTCTATAGATTTATTAAATCTGTCCTGATCGTCATTTCCACTCTCCAAACCAATCTCAGATCGTAGTCTTCCAACTATACCAGAACCGTCCCCAGCTTCTTCCACATTGAATTTGTCTTCTCCTATTAATTCTCCTTTGTAGTCAACAGTGTATATATGGTTCTTTTTACGCCAATATTTCCCGTGTTCATACGCTAATCCATATATTCTAGGTTCATCTGTTGGCTGCAGCAGCTCACTGTCGAATTCTCCATTAGCAAAATCATCTACTAGATCCTCTGTACGTGTATCATCAATAAACGGAGAAATTGCTAAGTCACCGGCGGCTGCTTGCCTCCGGAGCGACTCTCCGAGTGCTGCCATGAACCATGTCTTACCTGCCCGGTCTGGCCCAACTACGACGACATTCTCCTCACTCTCGTAGTCTACGAACTCTCTAAGACCAAACCAGAGTCCAACGATGGCGACAACATCAACGACAGCCACGACCAACCCGAGGAGCAGTGGCTCAGGGGTAAACTCTAGAGCGGGGGATAGAGACCCGATCCCAATCCAACCGTCCGCACGAGTGTACGGTGGTCGATAGCTTACGTGTGCCTCAACGAATCCCCACAGTGCGACGGCTAGGACACACCATCTAAATAAATTTAGCGATTTCTTATACCTGGAGAATCCATCATCGTCTTTTTCACCCAACATGTATCCGACGCCAAGCCCAATTAGGACCGTAACGGCTGCAACCCCAATACTCAGCGATGTCAATTCAACTCGGAACCGATCAACGAACCGCGTGACCACCCAAGTCGCAACAGAACCTGTTAGTAGAATCAATGCCTGTGGACTTTTGTACTTGTCAAATATCGCAATAAGTGAGAGGCCGAAGAGAAACCCGGGTAAGATTACAAATATAGTCCCAGTAGGGCCAACAAATGCACCGTCAAGTTCGTAGGCGATGTGCCAAGTGAGACTCTTTATTTCTCCACACTCCCCGGAGATAGTAGAGTTTTCACACCATCCACGACTCCACATATAGGCACTCCAAGAGCCAGAAATAGCTATAATTAAGATGTATACGAAGTAGTTTCTAAATTCTCTCACGTATCGGTCGTTAATCCAGAGAGGAAGTTCTTCTTGAAGAATATCCCGGATGATCTTCAGTATCGAATACAATGGTCGTACAGTAGGCCAATCTGCCATCAGCTGCCTAATATAACTTCTAATTTATAAATATTCTCTTTCTGGACAGAATTCAGTGCTTTAGGCACCGAATACCGATCACAGAATCCAAAAGGACTAATTAAACAAATGAATTTTCACCTATTGTGAGCACTCGTAACTCGTGCGACAACATTAGCGGTGCAGTCGGCACGCTCCTCGGACTCGCCTGTGGCGACGCCCTCGGTCGGCCGGTCGAGTTCCAGTCGTCGACGGCGATCACCGAGCAGTACGGTCGCGTGACGGAGATGTACGGAAACGGGACGCACAGCCAGCCAGCCGGCACCGTGACCGACGACACACAGATGGCGCTCCGGCTGGCGCGCAGCCTCGCGGAACGCGACGGGTTCGACGGCGCGGACGTGGCGAGTCGGTACGTCGACTGGTACGAGTCGGGGCCGTTCGACATCGGGCTGATGACAGCCGACGCGGTCCGTCGCCTCCGAGACGGCGCAGCGCACGACGAGGCAGGACAGGCAGTCTGGGAACAGCGCGCGGAGGGATCGAACGCCGGCAACGGGAGTCTGATGCGGACCGCACCGGTCGCCCTCCCGTTCCGCGACGACGACCGACGCGCGGAAGTCGCGGCAGCGGAGTCCGCGATCACCCACGCCGACCCGCGGTGTGTCGAGAGCTGTGTCGCGCTCGGGACCGTTCTCGACCGTCTGCTCGCGGACACAGAGCCACAGACGGCCGTGGACGACGCGCTCGCACAGGCCGCAGACCGCGACGCGCCGCGTGCCGTCCGCACCGCGCTGGCGAACGCGACCGACGAGCGTGCCGCGGACTTGGAGACCTCCGGGTACGTCGTCCACACGCTGGAGACCGCACTCCACGACGGACTCACCGCGCCAGACCCGGAGGGGGCGCTCGTGACGACTGTCTCCCGCGGCGGTGACACGGACACGCTGGGAGCCGTCGCCGGTGCGGTCGCGGGTGCGCGGTTCGGTGCCGACGCGCTCCCGACGCGGTGGCTGGAGCCGGTGACTGTCGTGGACGAACTCCGAACGCTGGCGCGGGAGCTGTTCGTCGAACGGGACGCGTGAGTCGACAGACCACTACACGAGCAGGGAGACGGGACGCCGACGAGAGCGTGTCACACGATCAGGACGAGCAGGGAAACGGGACCCCGACGAGAGTGTGTCACACGATCAACACGAACAGGAAACCGACGAGCATTCCGAACGTGAGCGCGGCTTGGACGAGATTCGAGGCGAGCATCCCGACAGTCGCGTACAGCGCGGTGCGCGCACTCGCCTCGGCGTCGTCGCCGCGGACGTACTCAACGACGAACACGGTCCCGGCGACACCGATCAGAATTCCGAGCGGGCCGGCGACGAACAGCAAGACGACACCGACAGCACCGGCCAGCAGCGACGTGAGCGTCGACGCGCCACCCGCACTCGCGGCAATCGCGCCGCCGAACCAGTCCACGAGCAGTGTGACGACACCAACGAGTGTCAACGCCGCGAGCGCCAGCAGTCCGGGGTCGGTGAAGCCAGTGTGCCACCAGAACAGGTAGACGCCGGCCAGCGACAGCAGTGCGCCGGGTGCCAGCGGGACGAGACTCCCGACGACGCCAGCGACGAGGAGTGCGACCGCGAGGAGGCCAATCGGATCGAGACCGAGGAACGTCACCATCGACTGGGACGTGCGGCCCGAGGGTCTTGAACGCTGTCGCTGTCGGCGGCCGTTCACGACGCGAGATGTCTCGACTAGACTCGGACGGGCGTCTCGACTGAACTCGAACGAGCGCCTCGTCGGGAGTCTCACCCGACGCGTGTCCGCCGGGAGTCTCACCCGACGCGCGTTCGCCGAGGGTCTCACCCGACGCGCGTCCGCCGAGAGTCTCACTCAACGCGCGTTTCGAGGGCGAACGCGGTGATCACGGCAGTCGTCAGGAGGGCGATCACCGCCACGGTTCCGGCGGCGACGTTCGTGGCGACGGCGGCGTCGAAGCCGCCGGCCATCGCAACGCGGAGGGGGAAGTGGCCGGGGAGGAACCGTGAGAGGGCCGGCGTGTCGGTCGCCAGCGGGTTCTGGAAGACGAACAGGTCGATCATCGCACCGAACAGGATCAGGTAGACGCCAGAGAGTCGGTCGAGGAGCACACCGGCGAGCACGCCGACGAGTCCGTAGACGAACGCGGTCACCAGCACGCCGACGAGGAACACTGGGAGGTCTGCGGGCTCGAACGCCGTCAGCATCACCGCGACAGAGACCGTCGTGGCGACGACCGAGACGGCTCCGACGAGACCGAGTCGTGCGAGCACCACCTGCCACGGACGGTAGCCCGCGACGACGAGTCGGGAGTCCGCCTCGACGGCCGTCCGCATCAGGAACAGCCCGGCAATCCCCGACAGCAGCGCCGCGGTCATCGGCGTCGTGAACGCGGGGAACGCCTCCGGCAGCGTGGTCACGACTGTCTGGTCGGCGACGTGGACGCGCGCCAGTCCGTCGGGCGCGACGACGGTGAACAACCCGACGACGTACGCCGGAGCGACGACGAGCAGCGCGAGCAGCAACGGCGTCCGCCCGAGTTCCGCCACACCGGTGCGGAACGCGGTGCCGACGCGCGTCACGTCGACCGCCTCCCGCGCGTGACAGCTGTGCGGGTCACGCTGCCCACCTCCCGAGTGAGTCAGTCACCCGACCGGCGAGTCCGTGTGAACTGCCGCCCGTCGACTGACTGTACGCGAGCAGTGCGGCGGCCATCGACAACGCCATCCACGCCAGCGTCGGAGCGAGGTGGCCGCTCGCGTACGTCCCTTCGAAGACGGCGGTCGTGAACAACTCCTGTGGGTGTGCCAGCGGCGCGAGGTCGGTCACGCCGACCTCACCGACGACCGGCAGCGACACGGACAACTCCACCGGGAACAGTCCCGAGGAGAGCGCGTTGTCGACGTCGGCGAGGAAGACGAGCACGATAGACCCCTCCAACTCGCGGGGGACGACCGTACCGACGAACACGCCGAGCAGCCCGTACAGCAGTCCAGCGGCGACGAGTGACGCGAACGCGAGTCCCGGGGCGGCCACGTCGACGCGGAGCCACAACACGGTGAACGTCACCACCGAGGCGGCGACGGCGACCAGCGTGACGGTGACGAGTCTGGCAGCCAGCATCGTGTGTCGCGGGAGTCCAGCGACCGCGGCGCGTTCGTCGCCGCTGCGAGCGCTCAGCAGCTGGAACAGGCCGACCAGTCCGGCGAGAAACGCGGCCGCGAACAGCGCGCCGGTCGTCCGCCCGACTGTCGCGGGGGCGGCGGCCAGCGTCGGCAGCTGTGGGAACGACGCCAGTGCGGTGCCGTACATCTCCACGACGACGGGCGGGAGGACGAGCAGCCCGACCAGCGTGCGTGGTCTCCGGAGCAGCTCGACCACGCGGAGCCGCGTGGCTGTCCCGAGTGCGCTCACGACTCCGCCACCTCCTCGCTAGAACTGGACGAGTCGTGTGCTGCAGACCGGGCCTGCTGGGGTGGCTCTGCCCGCTCGTGGAGTTGACCGTCGCGGAGTTCGACGACACGGTCGAACCGCTCGCGCTCGCTGATCAGGTGTGAGATGATCGCAATCGCGGTGCCGTCCGCGACCAGATCCTCTGTCAACTCCCAGAAGGCGAGGTACGTCTCCCAGTCGAACCCGGTGTACGGCTCGTCGAGCAACACCACGTCCGGCTCGTGTAACAGCGCGACGGCGAGGTTCACCTTCTGTCGGTTACCGCCCGAGAGCCGGTCGACGCGGTACTCGAGGAACTGCTCGAAGTCGAGGCGTGCGGCCAGCTCGTCGCGCCGCTCGCGGACGCGCTCCGTGGACATCCCGTACGCCTCGCCGAACAGCTCGAACGTCTCTTCGACCGTCAGCCGGTCGTACAACAGCGTCTCCTGTGGACACCAGCCGACTGTGGCGTCGCCGTCGACCGTCCCGGCGTCGGGGGCGAGCGCGCCGACGAGAATCTGCATCAGTGTCGACTTCCCGGAGCCGTTCTCGCCGACGATTCCGACGATTTCGCCGGGATACAGCTCGAAGTCCGCTCCCGTCAACACCTCTACGTCCCGACCGACGACCGGGAGCCGCGAGCTGTACGTCTTCTCGATTCCGCGCGCTGTGAACACTGGGCCGCTCGTGTTCGTGGGACCCGGCTCGCTCGCGTTCGTGGGACCTGACTCGCTCGCGCTCGCGGGACCCGAATCATCCGAGACGCTGTCGGAATCTCCGAGCGACTGGTCACCGAGTGACGACACCGCCGTCGAGTTGCTGTCCGCGTTGTTCGGTATATTCGGCATCGAGCGAATATTCCGAACACAACGTATTAGTCCTTTCGCAGGATATCAGTTCTCGATGAGCGAGAGCGAGACAGCGACGGAGCTGAAGCCAGACAGCCCGGCGGGGGAGGCTCGGGAGCGCGTGATCACGGCCTTCGAGCGGAGTGCGGAGATCTACGGGCTCAATCGGAGCTACGGTCGCCTCTACGGCCTGTTGTACTTCGCGGACGGGCCAGCGTCGTTGGACCAACTGGTCGACGCAAGCGGCTACGCTAAGTCGACGGTGAGTACCGCGCTGAAAGACATGGAACGGCTCCACCTCGTCTACCGTCGCTCCATTCCCGGCGAGGGGAAGAAGGCGTTCTACGAGGCGGAACGTGACTTCTGGACCGTCGTCCGAGAGTTCCTCCGTCGGGAGGTCCAACGCGAGATCGACACGGTGAGTCGCGCGCTCGCGGACGCCGAAGAGACGCTGGAGGCTGCCGCCGAAGGAGAGCGAGTAGACACCGTCGGCGGAGACGGCGGATCGGCTGGCGCGGACGACGGTAGGAGTGAGGTGAACGACGAGCGGATCGAGCGTGACCTCCGACGGGTTCGGGAGCTCCGACGGATGTACGACCGGAGTGAACGGATCGTCCGACTGCTGACTGGCTCCTCTGTCGACCGTCTCGCGGGACTGCTTGATCGGCTGCGGAGTGACTGATACTGTTGACGGCGGTCGCGTTTCGAGTATTTAAAACCTAGTGGTTCGCTCAACTGCTGGTTTCCAAATTACGAGCCCAAAATCTCTTGCAGCGGCTGCAAATCCCTTAGAGCGGTTAAAGTGTTCCTTTTCGCCGACGGATGATCAGCTCACGCACCCGTACTTCGTGGTCGACATCGCTCTGGAAGTACACGGTGAGAATAGCCTCTATAACCTCTGAGCGGCTTGCTTGCAGATTAATACATTTTTTCAGTTCATCAAGTCCCTCAACCAGTACCTCCGCAACCGACACTCCGAATTCTGTGTTTGACATCCTTGACACCCTCCAAAAATTCGTTGTAGCCGCTGCAACATTACCTTAACGCCTGAAAGGGCTGCTCGGAGTCCGTACAACACGGGACTTTATATACTCAAAACGCGACAGGCATACCACTCCGCTCGCCATCACTCAAAAACTTTTGCATCGCCACTGCAAACGCTATCAAAATTATTAAATCAGAGCCAGCGCAACCGATAACTGCGACGTGCCGGGCTCGCCGCTTCGGCAGAACAGGAAGAAGCGGCGAAGGTGCTGCTACACCTCCGCCCGGGCGTCGCTAACCACGGTACACCCATGACCGACTCAGACACACCGTCACAAGAGCGTGACGGACAGGCAGGCGCACAGCAGTCAGACAGCGACGCAGTCGACACGGCCACCCCGAGCGACACCGACGAGGACTCTGCAGTCGCCGCAGCGATGGACGAGGCAGACGACGCGCTCACTCGTGCCGCCGAGTCCCACCACGACTACCGCGAGGCGATCACGGACGCCGTCGCGGCACTGGACGAAGTGGACCGGCTACACGGCCGCGACGTGCCCGGGGAGACAGCCGACGACCACGACACGACCGACACCCCCAACATAGTTCCGGAGGCAGGTCTCGACACCACCGCAGCCCCCGAGTACACGGACGGCACCGGACACCTCAAACTGTACCACGCGGGACAGGTTCTCGTTCGCGCCGCGCGCACGCTGAAGCGCTCTCGCGCACTCCCGCAAGAGCGCGCTGCAGGCCTCGTCCAGACGAGCGCCAGAGCCTCCATCCACCTCTGTCACGAGGACGTGCCCGAGGACGCGCTCGCAGATGTCGCCACCGAGACAATCGAGGGTGTCGGCGATCTCGCGGATCTCGCCCGCGACAGCGACGCGACCGACGAGCAAGTCGCCGAGGCAGCGACGGAGCTGTTCGAAATCCTCTCGAAGATCGAGGAGGTGAGAGCCGCCAGCGACGCGCGCGGTGCGCGCGACGAATAGACGACGGCGAGCACGTCTGGACGACAGCGAGCACGTCTGGACGGACCGCGCGCACTCGCTGTTCGACATGGTCGAGACAGCAGAGGTCGAGCAGGTGACTGGAGCAGCGTCGTCGTTGCCATCGACGGTCACGACTGGCAGGACAGAGAAGAAGAAGGCCTCAATATAGCGAAAGGATACAGCCGCGATGGAA
>CAKZQY010000375.1 GCA_937142015.1 uncultured Halobacteria archaeon | reverse complement strand
GGCGACTCGTGTCGGTGATCAGAGCGTCTGAGCCGTCGGGTTTCGCCGCCGTCCACGGAACCATTCGCAGTAATCACTATGAGGAGCCGCGCGAGTCACTGTCGGCGGGAGCTGATCGACACCGGCTCGTCGTTCTCGTCCAGAAATCCGAAGACATACTATCGAGGGAGCGGCAGGGGCGGGTATGTCGGAGCGTCGAGACCGAGTCGTGTACGCGGTCGTCGGGGTGACACTGCTCGCGCTGCTCGCGCGGGTGGTCGCGCTCGGCGGTCGGCCGTTCCACTGGAGTGAGGCCCGTGTCGGCTACTGGGCGCTCCGGTTCGCCGAGACCGGCGCGTACGAGTACCGGCCGGTCGCGGGCGGTCCGCTGGTGTACGTGCTCGCGCGGTGGACGTTCGAACTGTTCGGCGCGACGGACGCGACGGCTCGGCTGCCGGTCGCGCTGGTCGGCGGGCTCGCGCCGCTCGTGGCGCTGTTGTTCCGCGGCGTGCTCGACGACCGCGAGACGGTCGCGTTCGCCGGACTGCTCGCGCTCGACCCGTTGTTGCTCTACTACTCGCGGTTCCTCCGGGGAGACGTGCTCGCGGCGGTCGCCGGTCTCGTCGTGGTCGGTGCGGCAGTGCGGTACCACCGGACCGGTGACAGCCGACTGCTGTACCTCGGGGCAGCGGCGCTGGCGGCGACGGCCGCCGCGTCCGGATTCGGGTTCGCCTACCCGGTGGTGTGGGCTGTCGCCCTGCTGTTCGCGGTCGACGAGGCGCGGATTCGAGAGACGCCAGAGCGCGTCGTGGACGCGCTCCGGAGCGCGGACGAGTGGATTCTCGACAGACTCCCCGTACTCGGACGTGCAGTCGCGGTCTTCCTCCTCGTCTGGTACGTCCTGTTCGCGCCGCGTGCGCCGGGACTGGCTCCGGGGTTGTACGACCCGACACGGGTCGTGACGGTCGCCGGCGCGGCCTTCGAGGGCGCGATCCGGGAGTTCTGGAGCTACCGCGTCGTCTACCGACTCCAGCCGTCCACACCCGGTCGACACGGGCTGGTGGAGTACGCCGTCGGGGTGATCGAAACCGCAGTCGCCACCTCGGGTGTGACTGTCGCGGCCGGCTTCGTCGGCTTCTTCACGGAGCGGTACCGCGAGGACGCCAGACGGCTGGTCGCGTTCGGGGGCTACGCGACACTGTTCGGACTGCTGGTGTTCGCCCTCGCTGCGCCGGAGCCACACCCGTGGGTCGCGGTCCACCTCCTCCCGTTCGCCGCGCTCCCGGGCGCAGTGGGCGTCGTCCGCGTCGGAGCCGCCCTCCGGAGTCGCGTGTCGCCCCGCGACCACGGTCGTGTGGTGTTGGCGACGGCGGTGGTCGTCGCCGGAGCGACCGTCGGCGGCGCGCCAGTGGCGGGCGCGTACGCGCCGCCGGAGCCGGGGTCACCGTTCGCACAGTACGCACAGCCGACGGACGACCCCGAGGAGATTCTCCCGCGTATCGCCCGCGCAATCGAGGGGAACGAGGGTGTCGACGTGTTGTTCGTCGCGCCGCAGTTCTTCACCCGCGACGAGTACGACAGCCCGCCGATCGCCGAGATCGACCGGCGGAACTTCGGGAACCGATTCCCGATGCTGTGGTACGCGGAACGAGTCGACGCGGAAGTGGACGCTGCGTTCAACACCTCCTACATGCCACGCGACAGTCCACCTGTGGTCGTGACGACGCCGCGGTACGCCGGGGCTGTCGGCCAACGTCTCGGTGGGGGGTACTCCCGTGTCCGGCTCGGTGTCGGCCTCCACTCGAAGAACGTCACCGTGTTCGTCCAGAACACCGGTGAGTGACCCGGCCGGCGACACACGTCCGGGGGTGGTGCAGTCGGCTGCGGCGGACCAGAAGCACGGGATAGCACAGGTCAACGGATTGATTACCGCCCGGGGCTAGAGCGAACGATGTGCGAGTTCGTCGCCTCTTCGTTCTGTTGCTCGTGGTGGTGGCGCTCGTGTTGTCCGGGAGCGTGTTCCTCGGCTTCGAGCTGTACGAGACGGAGTTGCAACAACGAGAGCGGCAGGATCTCGAACAGGCTGCGGACCAGCGGGCGGCGACGCTCGACGCCAGACTCGGGGAGCTCCGAGGGACAGTCCGACTGTGGGCGGAGACCCCCGACGTGGCTGCCCACGGCACGAGCACACAGCGTCGACGACTCCAGACGTTCAGACGCGAGTCCCCCTTCGAAGGCGTCTCGGTCGTCGCAGCGAACGGGACGATGACCAACATCGCGGCGGGTCTCGACGCCGAGGCTCGCGGCGAGGTCGTCGGCGGCGAGTTCGGAGACCGGACGTACGTCCAGCGAGCACTCGACGGAGAGACGTACGTGAGCGAGCCGATTGTCGCCGAGTCCGGCAACTACATCGTCACGATCAGCACCCCGATTCGCCGCGACGGTGAGGTGGTCGGGACGCTCAACGCCGCGTTCCACCTCGGCGACAGTTCGCTGTTCGACTCCGTGGCGAGTGACCAGCCCACGCAGACGGTCAGTGTCGTCACGAGCGACGGAACGGTGTTGTACGGGCCGGGAGTCGAGCCGTCCGGCGGGACGAGAGAGACGAGCGGTGAGACAGCAGCAGGCACAGAGACAGACACGGTCACGAACGGATCGGTCGTCGTCGGGCAGGCACAGCTGTCGGAGACGGGGTGGGTCGTCCGCGTCAGCGAGCCGGAGGCGGCAGTCGCGGCGCGGCTCCAGTCGGTCACGTACGTCCAGATTGGGGTCATCCTGATCGTGTTGGTTGCGCTCGGCGGGTTCGGGCTCTGGGTCGACAGACAGAGTCTCGGGCAGGCGGCAGCGCTCCTCGCCGGATTCGAGCGTCTGGCAGACGGGGAGTACGGCACCACGATCGATACGGGTGGGAGCGCGGAGTGGGAGCAGATCCGCGAGTCGTTCGACGAGACCAGCGAGCGGCTGGCAGCGACACGATCACAGCGCCGCGAGCGGGAGCGGGAGCTCCGTCGGTTCCGCCGAGCGATCGAGGCGTCGGCACACGCCATCTTCATCACGGACACGGACGCGACCATCGAGTACGTCAACCCCGCCTTCGAGCGGGAGACCGGCTACACCGCCGAGGAAGCAGTCGGCGAGACGCCGAACATCCTCTACTCTGGACAGCAGGACGACGACTACTACCAGCAGTTCTGGGAGACGATCGAGTCGGGCGAGCAGTGGGAGTCGGAGATCGTCAACCGTCGGAAGTCCGGCGAGACGTTCCACGCCCACCAGACCGTCGCGCCAATCGCGGACGACGACGGCGAGATCGAGGCGTACGTGGCGATCCAGACGAACGTCACGGAACGGAAGGAACGACAGCGCCAACTGGAGGTGCTCGACCGCGTGCTCCGCCACAACCTCCACAACGATATGAACGTAATCCGCGGCTACGCCGAGACGATCCGCGACCGGGTGAGACGGGTGGCGACTGATCGCTCCGGTGGAGCGTCCGCGAGCACGGGCGAGGCGGGTGGAGAAACAGATGGCGAGACTGCAGCAGCGATACGGGACGACGCCGACAGAATCCTCAGAAAGTCCGACCAGCTCCTCTCGACGGTGGACAAGGAGCGAGACGTGACGCGCGTGCTCTCGGAGGACGTACAGCTCTCGACCGTCGACATCGCCTCGGTCGTTCGTCACGCGGTTTCGGGGGTGTCGACGGCGTTCCCGGCGGCGACAGTGACGACGGAGATTCCAGAGAGTGTGGAAGTGGAGGCGACGGACAACGTGGGTCGTGCGGTCGAGGAGCTGCTGGAGAACGCGGTGTCACACACGGACCAGTCGCCGCCGGAGGTCGAAGTGCGCGTGACCGTCGGGGAGAGGAGCGTCGAGGTGACGGTCGCGGACAACGGACCGGGGATTCCCGCACAGGAGCGAGAGGTGTTGACTGCCGAGAGCGGTCTCGAGCCGTTGTTCCACGGCAGCGGGCTCGGGCTGTGGCTTGTCTACTGGGTGGTCCGCCGGTCGCGCGGCACCGTCGAGTTCGAGGAGAACGAGCCGCGCGGCAGTGTCGTCACGATCCGCCTCAGCCGGAGTGGCGACACTAGTCGTCTGCTGTCGGTCGGGGCGGGCCGCTCGTCTCGGCAGCGGTCCCCGTCTCACGAGTCTCGAACGTCGCAGTGAGCTGCTCCAACTCCCGTGCGCGGTCGGTGAGTCGGTCGACTTCCGCCTCCACGTCCGACAACACTGCCGCCTGTCGCGTCGCAGCCCCGGAGACGGTCTCCGCCTCCGCGGCGGTCTCCTCGGCCACGGCGGCGACTTCCTCCGTCATCGTCACGACCTGCTCCGTGCTCGCAGCCTGATCGTCCGTGGCCGTCGAGATCGACTGGATTCCGCTGTCGACCTCGCCGATCTCGTCGACGACCGTCTCGACCGCCTCGGACGCCTCCGACACGGTCTCGCGGCCGTCCTCGACCCTGTCGCGGGTCTCGGTCACGTCCGCGACGACGCGGTCGGTCGAGTCGCGCACGTCTTGTACCAGCGACGCAGCGCGACTGGTCGCCTCTCTCGTCTCCGTCGCCAGTGACTTCACTTCCTCTGCGATGACGGCGAAGCCCTGACTCCCCTCGCCGCTGGCGCGAGCGGCCTCGACAGACGCGTTCAGCGCCAGCGTGTTCGTCTGGTCTGCGACGTCGTCGATCACCTCGACGATCTCGCCGATCCGCTCGACATCCTCGGCCAACTCCTCGATTGCAGTCTCCGTCTCCGTTGTGTGTTCTGTGATGTCGTCCATCTCCGCGACCGCTGCGGAGGCGAGCGTCACGCCGTGCTCACCGCGGTCTGCCGCGGAGGCGGACTGGTCTGCGATCTCGGCGGTCGTCGCGGTCACCTCCTCGATTGCGGCAGAGAGGCCCGCCATCTCGTCGGACACCTCGCCCAGATCCGACGACTGCTGTCCCGCGCCCTCGGAGATCTCCGCGACGGAGTCGGCAACCTCGCCAGCAGTCTCGCTCGCCTCGCCGACGCCGTCGCTGGCGTCCCCGCTGACAGTCGCCACGTCGTCGGCAACGTCGTCGACACGGGCGATCACGGCGGAGAGCTGATCGAGCGTGTCGTCGACCGCCGCGGCGATGCGTCGCATCGACTCGTCGTCTGCGTCCGTGTCGAGCCGCACCGTCAGGTCGCCGTCCGCCACACGAGCGAGGTCGTCGGCGTACTCGTCGGCACGCGCCGACAGCCGCTGTGACTGTCGCCGAGACGCCTCGCGCTGCTCGGCCGCCTCCTCGCGGGCGCGCTCTGCTTCCCGGATGCTCTGGTCCAGCGAGCCGGCCATCCGCTCGAACGAGTCGAACAACACGCCGATCTCGTCCGGGCGGTCTACGTCGAAGGAGACCTCCCGGTCGCCGTCGTCGACCGACCGAACGCGATCCGTCGTCTGGATCACCACCCAGTACAGCTCACAGTAGGCGAGAAAGCCCGTGAGGATCGTCACGAGCGAGAACGTCACCGCCGTCAGCAACACGCTGTCGAGGAAGATCACCGACGCCGCCGGCGCGCCGACGATCACGACTGCCGCCAACAGGAACAGCCGAACGGCGAAGTTCCGCCGCACTAGGTTCGGGTAGTACGGTTCGATGTCGACCGCGAACTGCCCGATTGCGACGAGGAGCCGTCTGGTGAATCCCCCCTCGTCGCTGCTGCCGACTGCCGACTTGCTCCCTGCCGCTCCTCCGAGACCGTTCTCCGTCTGCCCGTCTGTCGACACTTCTCGCTCGCCCTGTTCGCCTGTTGCCTCGTGCCCGTCACGACCACCTGTCGTCATCGCTCGTCCATCACGGTCGACTGTTGTCGACGCAGCGGTCTCCGTCTCAGTCTCTGCCGTGGTGGTGTTTCTCGTGTTCCCCGTCAATTTTATCAGCCTTTCAGAGCAGATAGAAGTAATTGACAGAGTGTCAAATAACTAACGGTAGTGGACCACAGTGACAGTCAGTAACGCGGTCGGTCAGAGACGATTCTCTCGGCCAGGGTCGACGTCGATCGCGTCGACCGGACAGACGTCGACACACAGCATACAGTCGATACACTGGTTCTCGCGGGCGGGGTCGGCCTTCCGTTCGCTCTCGGGGTGGCCCGGCGTGTCCACCCAGTCGAACACGTCGACCGGGCAGTCTTCCAGACACGCGCCGTCGGCGATACAGGCGTCGAAGTCGACAGCGACGTGCGTGCCGTGGATGCCGAGCACCTCCGGTTCCTCGACCGGTCCCCACACTGCGTGGCCGTCGTGGTCCGCGGTGTGGTCGCGGCTCCGTTCGAACTGCGGGTCGATTGCCATCTGTCCCGTCTGTCGGGTCTGCGCGAGTGTGAAGGCTTCGACACCGCAAACCAATAAGCCGGTGTGTCCCCTCTCGCGTGTATGACCGACGATCCGTTCGACAGAGCGACCGCAGTCGCACGCGACGAGGCAGATCCGTTGTCGGGCTACCGGGAGCGGTTCACGATTCCCGAGGGGGAGCAGTACATGGACGGCAACTCACTCGGTCTGTTCTCGGAGGCGGCCGCAGAGACGCTCGACCGCGTCGTCTCGGAGTGGGCGGAGTTGGGTATCCGCGGGTGGGAGGAGGCGGAGCCGGACTGGTTCCACTACGCGGAGCGACTCGGCGGAGAGATCGCGCCCCTGATCGGCGCGAAGGCCGACGAGGTGATCGTCGCCAACAGCACGACGACAAACATCCACACGCTGATCGGGACGTTTCTCGACACGCTCCCGGGCACCCCGGCCGGTCCGGAGCCGGACGCCGAGCCACCGGCGGTACTGGTCGACGAGTTGGACTTCCCGACGGATCACTACGCGATCCGCGCGCAGTTCCGCCAGCGCGGGATCGACCCCGACGAGAAACTCCAGGCGGTCGGCTCGCGTGACGACCGGACGATCCACCTGGCAGACGTGGAGACGGCACTCGAACGACACGACGACGTGGGGATCGTCTTCCTGCCGGCAGTGCTGTACCGCTCGGGACAACTGTTCGACGTAGAGCGACTGACCGCGGCGGCTCACGACCACGGCGCACTGGCGGGGTTCGACCTCGCACACTCCGTCGGCGTGGTGCCACACGAACTCCGCGAACACGGTGTCGACTTCGCCGTCTGGTGTTCCTACAAGTACCTGAACGCGGGTCCCGGCGCGACCGCAGGGTTGTACGTCCACGAGCGCCACCACGGCACCCAGCCCGCACTCGCCGGGTGGTGGGGCAACGACAAAGAGACACAGTTCGAGATGCGACACACGTTCGAGCCGGCCGACAGCGCCGGCGCGTGGCAGATCGGCACGGTGCCGATGCTGTCTGCGGCCCCGATCGAGGGGGCGGTGTCGCTGCTCCGCGAGGCTGGGATCGACCGTGTCCGACGGAAGTCGCTCGCGCTGACGGACTACCTGATCGACCTCGTCGACGAGCTGCCGGCGGCGTTCACCGTCGGCACGCCGCGAGACCCACAGCGGCGCGGCGGTCACGTCGCCGTCGAACACCCGGAAGCGTACCGACTCAGCCGTGCGCTGCGAGACCGCGGCGTCGTCGTCGACTTCCGCCCGCCGAACGTCGTCCGCATCTGTCCGTCGCCGCTGTACACGCGGTTCGTCGACGTACACGCAGTCGCGGAGACGCTGCGCGAGATTCACGCGACTGACGCCTACGAGGCGTACGACACCCGCGACGGCGGCGTGACCTGACGAGACCGTCCTGCGGCTGCGGTCACTCGACGAACTCGAATGCGGTCCCGGCTCGCTCGGCTGTCACCGCGTCCCGCTGGGAGTCGCCGACGAACAGCGACTCCTCGGGCGGTACGCCGAGTCTGTCGAGCGTCTCCAACAGCGGTTCCGGGTCCGGCTTTCGCGCTGTGACGCTGTCGCGGCCGACGACCGCGTCGACAGCGTCCGCGAGGTCGTGGGTCTGGAGCGCGATCCGACAGGCTGCCTCGCAGTTGAGCGAACAGACGCCTGTCGGGACGGACAGCGGCAGGTCGCCTGCCCGTGGCGCGAGTGTCGACGTGCGTGCGCCAGACTGCTCGTGATCCCCGATCACACGTTCCAGTTCCGCCCGGAGGCCGAGTTCGTCGGCGCGGTCCAACATCGTCCAGAGGTCTGTGGCTCCCTCGTAGCCGTGGTCCGTGAACACCGCACGACTGTCGACGGCGACCGTGTCCCAGTCGACCGCGAGGTCGACCAACGTCCCGTCGAGGTCGTAGACGACCCCCGCGTAGTCGGTGTCAGCCACCGTCTGACTCCGTCGCGGGGGCGCTCTCGGCCGCCTCGGCGGCGGCACTCGACTCGTCGGCGGTGTCGTCCGCAGTCGACGCGTCGGGCGTGTCGTCCGCAGTCGACGCGTCGGGCGTGTCGTCCGCAGTCGACGCGTCGGCCGTATCGTCCGCAGTCGACGCGTCGGCGGCACGCTCGACAGCGCGGACGACCGGCGTGACGTTGGTGTCTGGGTCGAGCGAGAGGAGCAGTCCCTCCATCTCGTCGACGAGGACCCGGACGATGACCGTGTAGTCCATGTGTGTCGTGAGCGCCCGGACACCACCTGCCGCGCGGAACGCGTCACGGAACACCTCTCGCTCCGCGAAGTCGATCCCGACGTAGTCGTGAACCGACTCGAAGTGCTCGCGCATCTGCTCGTCGTCTGCGTACAACGATGTCGTCACGTCGTCGGCGTACAGTGTCCGGAACGCCTCGTCAGTGTACTCGACTGCGAGGTGTACCCCCTCCCCGGCCGTCTTCCGTGCGGCGGCCACTGTCGTGTCGGCGTCGAACTCGACCAGTTTCGACTCCTGTGAGACGGTCACACACACGCTTACGACAGGGGCCGATATAACTACTTGGGGTCACGGCGAGACGAGTCCCGTGGGACTGTTCTCGCGGGACTGCTCTCGCGGGACGGTTCTCGCGGGACTGTTGTCGCAGGTGGAGGTGGTTGGGATCAGAACGATGTATCACACTGCGAAAGTAGTCGCCACCGGAGCGAGGTACTGCAGTCGAGGAGTGGCCAGCGTCAGGGCGGAGTGTCGCTCCGTCCCGGGACACCGCGGCCTTGGTACGGATCACCGGCCCACCGGCCGATCCAGATGTCCTGGTTCGACAGCTGGAGTGCGCGCCGCGTGGTGAACCCGTCGTCGACGACGGTCCACTCGTCTGCGGCGGTGTCGTACGCGACAGCGTCGTTGTAGACGGCAGCCTGCCCGAACTCGCCGCCGGCGTTCGGCGGCAGCGGGAGCTTCTCGGCAGCCTTCTCGTCGGTCGACGGGGGACGCTGTGCGCGCTGGAGCCGGCCGCGGTTGAACGTCTGGTCGAAGAACTCCGCGTAGGTGGTCTGCAGATCGCGTCCGAGCACTGCCTCGGCGGCGTTCACGCCGCCGGTGATGTCGGAGGCGTCACGCGAGGTGATCCGGTAGGTGTCGTCGTCCGCGCCGGAGGCGAACGTCCCCGCCTCCTCGTCGTACAACTCCAGCATGTAGTCGATCGCGCTGCCAGCGGACTCCTCGTGGTCGACACCCTCGATCTGTGAGGCCCACAACAGCCCCTGCGCGACCATCCCCTGCGTGGCGGCTTGGTTCTCCGTGCCGTCTGCGAGCCGACCGTCGCTGTCCATCTTCGACGTCGCCGCCTCTGCGAGGCTGTTCGCGTACGTCGTCGCCTTCGACTGGAGCTGTGACTTCCCGGCGTGAGTGCCGTACCAGCCGACTGCCGCCAACATCAGCCCGAGGTCTCGTGTCGTCCCCATCGAGGTGATGTCCGACGGTGAGAACAGGTTCATCGTCGTCTTCCCCATCCCGTCGGTCAGCTGCTGGATCTTCGCCTTGGGGATCAGCGGCTCGGGGTTCACGTACCCGAACCAGCCGTTCTGGGCGAGACTCGTCATGTCCGAGAGGAACCACAGCATCGCGGCGTGCTGGTTGGGGCGTGCTGTCGGGTCGGTGATCTTCCCCTCCGCGGGCATCGCGCCGGAGACCAGTTCGAGGCTGTCTCCCTTCGTCAGCAGCCCGTTGTTCTCCGGGCCGCCAGCGATGAGTGCGCCCTTGATCCCGACCTGTGCCACCGTCGTGAGCATCATAGCGCGGAACTTCGCCGCCAGCGACGGCGGGAGGATCTCGAAGTGCTTCTCGAAGTTCTTCGCCCAGGTGACGCCCTTGAGGTGCGTCCACGCGAACGAGGCGGGACTCACGATCTTGGAGGACTTCGACTTGTCCCACGTGAGTGTGTCCGCGTCCGGACGACCGTCGCCAGCGTCGAACACTGGCTCCTGAGTGAAGTGTGGGTCCCCCTTCGTGAACGCTGCCATGTTGAGGTTCGGGTTCTTGACCGGCGGCTTGTCCGTGTCGGCGTTCTTCACCAGCTTCGGCACGCGCTCGTTGAACGCCTTCCGCTGTGACTCGTTGTGCGGGAACTGG
The DNA here is from genome assembly GCA_937142015.1 of uncultured Halobacteria archaeon. GTDB lineage: Archaea > Halobacteriota > Halobacteria > Halobacteriales > Haloferacaceae > JAHENP01. Next base: position 21,373 of record CAKZQY010000375.1, on the reverse strand, counting down.
ACCCCGTTGCCACTCATTGCGATGTTGGTACTCATGTTGTACAGCGAGTACCAGTAGGAGTCCCACGTCGCCGCCTGGTAGCCGTACTCCGGCTCTGTCGCCGTCTCTGTCTCGTCGCCGCCGGCACCCATCACACCGGCCGTCTCCAGCAGGCGTTCCAGATTCGTCGCTGCCTGTCCCGACAGGTCGCTGGGAGCCGTCGTCCCCGGCCCGCCGACCGCCTCCTCGACGATCACGAGACCGACCATTCCGAGTCCCTCGTGGGGCAGACAGAAGTAGTTGTGAACACCCGGCGTCTCGAAGGTGTGTTCGAACGTGTCACCCGCTGTGAGTGTGCCCGAGTCGAAGGCGCTGGCTCCCTCCGGCACACGCGTCGGCTTGTCGTTGTCTGCGTGATACGAGGTGACGGAGTGTGCGGCACCTTTGATCTCCCACGTCACTGTGGTTCCGGGTTCCACCCACGCGACGGCGGGCGAGAAGACGAACTGTCCCGCTCCTTTGTCCTCTTCCAAGGCGAGTGCCCCGACCGTCACGTCGCCGAGGAGACTGTCTGGGCCACCTGCTTGGTCCGCACCCGGCGGGTTGCTGCTCCCAGCCGGGGTGTCCGTCGGACTCGCGGTCGGCGTTGGCGAGTCCGTCGGCGTGGGTGAGTCTGTCGGTGATTCTGTCGGTGACGGCGTCTGTGTCGCTTCCGGCGGACTGGACCCACAGCCGGCGAGGCTGCCGGCGAGTCCGAGCCCGCTCAACTGGAGGAGTCGCCTCCTGTCGAGTTCCTTCATGCGAGTCGTGGTTTCGGAGAGACGGAGTTGAACCCGCCGCGACGCTGCGCGGCGTCTGCACTGGTATTAGCGCCGCAGAACGGAGCTACGTATTTGTACCGCGATGCAGTGAGTGTACCTTCTGTTAATGACTTCCGGCTGTTTGCGCTTCGCGTGCGAAACCGACGCGGAGAGAGAGCCACTCGCACACCACCGCCCGGAGTAGAGAGAAAGCGACTCGCACACCACCGCCCGGAGTAGAGAGAGAGCCACTCGCACACCACCGCCCGGAGCAGAGAGAAAGCGACTCGAACGTCGTCGCCCGGAGCAGAGAGAAAGACATTTGCACGCCACCGCCCGGAGTGAGAGACGACTGTCTGACCCGTGTCGGATGCCGGCAGAGATACTGACCGAGTGACACGCGTTGGTCCGACTCGCAGCACGGCCACGTGGTTCCCCACGCAACCGACACGACAAACCGAGTACGACACCACACCCCACGAGTACGGTACGACACCGCGCGAGTACGGCACGACACCGCACTGCACGACACCGCGCGAGTACGGCACGACACCGCACTGCACGACACCAATCCGTTCACCCATGCCGAGACACACCCCACGATGAAAGTCGCCGACAGAGTTCCCGAGTTCGCGGAGGCGTTCGACTTCGAGTCGTTCAACAGGATGCAGCGAGAGGCGCTCCCGGCCATTCTGGAGACGGACGACAACGTCGTCGCGGCGGCTCCGACGGCGTCGGGGAAGACCGCGCTCGCGGAGTTGGCGATCTGCCGGACGCTCGACCGCGGCGGGACGGCGCTGTTTCTCGCGCCGCTGCGCGCGCTCACGACGGAGAAGGAGTCGGAGTGGGAACGGTTCGAACAGCTGGGCTACTCCGTCTACGTCGTCACTGGCGAGCGCGACTTGGACCCGCGGCGCGCAGAACGCGCGGATATTCTCGTGATGACGCCGGAGAAGACCGACTCGGCGACCCGGAAACACGACTCCGCGCGCTACGAGTTCGTCACGAACGTCGACTGTGTGGTGATCGACGAAGTCCACCTCCTCGACTCGGAGAAGCGCGGCTCCGTGCTGGAGGTGACAGTCTCCCGCCTCCGGCGGCTGTGTGACCCGCGCGTGATCGCGCTGTCGGCGACGATGAAGAACGTCGGCGACGTGGCAGACTGGCTGGACGCGCCGCCGGACGCCACCTTCCAGTTCGGCAGCGACTACCGTCCGGTCGACCTAGAGACGGGTGTCAAGACGTACACGCACGGCGAGAACTCCTTCGCAGACAAGTACCGTCGCCTCTACCGCGCGCTGGATCTCGCCGAGCCACACGTTCGAGAAGACGGGCAGGCGCTCGTGTTCGTCGCCTCCAGACAGGACGCCGTGATGGCCGCGAAAAAAGCCCGCGACGAACTCGCCGAACGCGACGTGCCGATGGGCGCACGCGGCGACTACGACCTCCACACGGCGGCAGCCGACCTCGACAACCAGACACTCCGACAGTCGATTCCCGACGGCGTCGCCTTCCACCACGCCGGTCTCTCGCGGTCGGATCGCAACGCCGTCGAGGAGTGGTTCCGCGAGGGCACTGTCGGACTGCTGTTCTCCACCTCGACGCTGGCGTGGGGTGTCAACCTCCCCGCGCGGTGCGTGGTGATCCGCGACACGAAGTACCACGACCCGCTGGAGGGGGACGTGGACGTGAGCCCACTCGACGTGCTCCAGATGCTCGGGCGTGCCGGACGACCGGGCTACGACGATGTCGGGTACGGGTGGGTGGTCTGTGACCGCGCCGAGGCGGGCAAGTACCGGTCGCTGTTGCGCGAGGGCAAGGAGATCGAGTCACACCTCACGAGTGCAGACGAGCTGGCGTCACACCTCAACGCCGAGGTTGCGCTCGGCACCATCGCCGGACTGGAAGACGTGATGGAGTGGCTAGAGACGACGTTCTACTACGTCCGCGCACAGTCGGAGCCGGAGGCGTACGACTTCGCCACCCTCCGTGAACGCGTGCGCTCGACGGTGAACTCGTTGGTCGAGCGCGGGTTCGTGGAGACTGACGAGACGCTGGGGTTGGAGCCGACGGCGCTCGGACGGCTCGCCTCGAACTACTACCTCAGGCTCGACACCGCAGAGCGATTCCGGCGACTCGTCGAGCGCGACCGGGTCGACGAGCCGTCGATCCTGCGGGCCGTCGCGGCAGCCACCGAGTTCGACTCCGTCTCCGCTCGGAGTGCCGAGCAGGACGCCATCGACCGCGTTCTCACCGGGTCACAGGAGTTGATCTCTGCCGAGGACGGCGTGGCGTCTGCGGCCGTCGCGCCACAGCCGGGTGAACTGGACGACGGCGCACGCAAGGTGTTGGCGATCCTTCGCGGGTCTGTCGCGGACTCGGTGCCCTCGGAGCTCCGGTCGGACGCGTGGGTAATTCGGCAGAACGCGCTGCGGCTGTTGGCCGCACTGGGGGAGTTCGGCGAGTCGTTCGCCGGCCCGCGTGTCGCCAACCTCGTCCGTCGCGTGAGCGCCCGCGTGGAGCAGGGTGTGGCGGCCGACGCCGTCGGACTCGTCGCGGTCGAGGGGATCGGCTCCGGCCGCGCGGAGACGCTGGCGACCGGCGGAATCACCACGCCCGCGGCGGTCGTCACAGCCGGCGTCGACGAACTCACGAGAGCCGGTCTCACCGCGGGTGTCGCAGAGCGTGTCGTCGAACAGGCACGAGACTGCCCGCGGGCCAGCGTCGAGTGGGGGTCGTTCCCCGAGCGAATCGGACTCGGCAGCAAGGAGTTGTGTGAGGTGACGGTCCGGAACGAGGGTGGTGCGGCACGCGCCGGCGTCCGTGTGACCGCCAACGGCAACGAGATGCACCAGAAGACGCTGTACTTCGACGGGGAGACGACGGTGCCGGTCGTCGTCTTCGGCACACCCAAAGCCGACAACGTGGAGTACACTGTCGAAGTCGTCTACCCCGACGAGCCGCTGTTACCGCAACGTGAGAGTCGGACTGTCGAAATCCGGTAACGCTGTCTGGCACGTCGCCGATCAGTCACTCGCGCTCTCGCCCGCGATCAGTTCGTCGACAGTCGTTCGGACACGCTCGTGGAGTTCGTCCGGTGACTCGACCACGATGTCGGCAGGCGAGAGGTCGGCCTCGGCGTTGTGCTCTCGACGGAACGCGATCACAGTCGCGCCGGCACGTGCGGCCGCCCGAACACCGTTCGCGGAGTCTTCGATCACGAGTGTCGTCTCCGGCGTCGCGCCCAAGTCCGCGATAGCGGTCTCGTAGACGCCCGGCTCCGGCTTCCCCGGACCGTCGAACTCGTCGACGGAGTACACGTCGTCGAACGGCAACTCGAAGCGGTCGAGCACCGTGTCGATCCAGTCGACCGGCGAGGAGGAGACCACAGCAGTTCGGAGTCCCCGTTCGTCGAGTGCCGCGAGCGTCTCGTGTGTCCCAGACAGCAGTTGGACCTGTTCGCTGTACACCGTCGTCGCAGCCGACTCGTACAGGCGACAGAACTCCGCCTTCGAGACAGCCGTCTCGTACTCGTCGGCGAGCACGTCGTACTTCTCCGGGTAGTAGAGCCCCTGCACCTCACTCGGCTCCGGCGGATCGCCGACGAACGCCGTCGGGAAGATCTCGTCTCGTTCCGCGTGGTGCCAGTAGTCCTCCGAGTCTACGAGGACACCGTCCATGTCGAAACAGACTGCGACCGCCGGATCGTCGCTGGTCGACATCGTCCGTGCCTCGGTGCGACACGACATATCCGTTCCGCTCTCGATGCGAACCACGTGACGTGTCCGTCCACTCTCTGTGCGAACCACGTGACGTGTCCGTCCACTCTCTGTGCGAAGGTTCAAATCGGAGAGCGAGACCAGACAGTCCGTGACAGCGACCATCCGCGTCCTCGCCGGCGAGTGTACCACACGCTTCAGTACGAACCGTGGTCGGCCGGCGGACGACTCGACAACAGAGAGTGAACACGAGGGCGAAGATTCGACACACGAGGGAGCGGCTCCGACACACGAGGGAGCGGCTCCGACACACGAGGGAGCGGCTCCGACACACGACGAGCGCGTTCACCGTGGGCGCGTCGTCGTCGTCTGGAAGCCGGACGGGACACTGCTCGTCCACGACGCAGACGGCTACCAGCCAGTCGCGTGGCTGACGAGGGCGACGGCAGTCGAGGAGTGGGACGAGTCAGTCGACGGGCCGGTGACCCTGACCGCTGTCGACGGCGACGAGCGGCTGGAGGTCGCCTTCCGCTCGGAGCCGGCACGCACGAGCCACCCCGTCACGACGGCGGGACGGCCGGTCGCCGACTGCCCGCAGTGTGGGTCGACACTCGTCGTTGCGCGCGGCGAGGTGACGTGCCTCGGCTGTGGCTCGGCGTACGCGGTCCCGACGGGCGGGGAGGTGACCGACGGTCGGTGTGAGTCCTGCGGGCTGCCGGAGGTGCAGGTGCGCCGTGGGGAGTCGTTCACGGTCTGTCTCGACTGCGACTGTGGCTCGCTGTCTGCGGCCGTCCGCGACGCACTCGACAGGGAGGCTGCCTGTCCGGACTGTGGCTCCGACCTCCGCGTCGAGGACCACCGCGGGCGACAGTTCCTCGGCTGTGACGACTACCCGGACTGTGAGACGGCGTTCTCGATTCCGACCGGCGTCGTGGTCGGCGACTGTGTCTGCGGCCTGCCGATCTTCGAGTCCGAGAGCGGACGACGGTGTCTCGACGGGAGCTGTGAGGACGAGTGTGTCGCTGCCGAGAGCGACGTGAAGGGATAGCGCCCGAGGGGACAGGGCGACTCGAAGAGACACACACCCCCCAGCGGCCGCCGTCGACAGACAGTTTCGAGAGGGTTCGAGACGAACGGCCGGTATGCGCCTCCTCACAGCAGCCGACGTTCGGTCACACCTCCCACTCGCAGACGTGATCGACGCCGTCGAACGGGCACTCAGACAGCAGGCGACGGGCAACGTCGAGCGCCCGGAGCGACCACACTTCCCAGTGGGACACGGCCTCGACACGTCGGCGGACACAGCCGACGAGACGGGCGATCCAGTCGGGACGGGGCTGACGATGTCCGCACACGTCCACGGTGACGAGACGTACACGACGAAACTGGCGTCAGTCCACCCGGACAACCCACAGCGTGGGCTCCCGACGGTCCAGTCACAGCTGCTCGTCACGGACGCGGCGACCGGCGAGCCGTTAGTGTTCGCGGCCGCCGGCCCGGTGACGAACCGACGGACGGGTGCAGTCGGTGGGCTCGCAGCGCGCGACCTCGCAGTCGGAGACGGACCGGTGACAGTCGGACTGCTCGGCGCGGGCACACAGGCGCTGTGGCAGACCCGCGCCGTCGCGGAGACCCGCGGTATCGAACAGCTCCGAGTGTACTCACCCGACAGTCGGGCGTCGTTCGCCGCCGAGCGGCGCGCGGAGGGAATCGACGCCGAGGCAGTCGCGGAGCCACGAGCGGCAGTCACGGACGCCGACGTGGTACTCACGGCCACCACCGCGACAGAGCCGGTGTTCCCGGGCGAGGCGCTGGCGGACGACGCGCTCGTCGTCGCCGTCGGAGCCTACAGCGCCGAGACGCGCGAACTCGACGCGACCACACTCGACCGTGCGGATCGAGTGTTCGCCGACGTGCCGAGCGAAGTCGCCGAGACGGGCGACGTGATCGAGAGTGATCTCGACCCCGAGGCCGTGGAGCCGTTCGGCGACGTTGCGACCGGCGACCGCGACAGACAGACGGACGACGGAATCGTCGTCGTCTCCAGCGTCGGCTCTGCCGTCTTCGACGCCGCTGCGGGCGACCTGTTGGCGACGCGTGCGGCGGCAGCCGGTGCCGGCGACGCTGTCGAACTGTCGTGACAGCCGCGGAGACTGTCTCAGTTCGACAGACAACCCGAACACGTCAGGCGTCGTCGTCGTCGAGACTGTCGACGAGTTCGTCGTCGACCTCGACGTGAACCTCACCGTCGTCCAACTCCTCCGCGAGCGGGTCGTCGAGTTCGGGCGCGTCTTCGATCACCGCCTGTTCGTCGACGGAGGCGGGGTCGAACCCGTCGGGCAGGAGGTTGTCGGGCTCCGACTGTGAGAAGACCACACGCTCGGAGTCGTCGAGCGGACGGAGGAACGTCCGCATCTCCTCACGCTCGGCGACCCGGCTGAGCATCACCTTCGCGTCGGTGGTGTCGTAGTACAGCGGGAACAGCACGGCCGCAGAGCCGTCTGCGCTCTTCATGACGATCACCAGAAACACCACGTTCCCCTCGCTCGCACGGTAGGCGTCGTAGGAGTCGAACTCGTGGTCCGCGACGACCGACTGGAGCTCGTCGAACTCGTCGCCCGGCAGGAGCACGTCCAGTCCGACACGGTCGATCTCGACGTCCGAGGCGGCGGTCGCCGCGGTCGGCAGCGCCGTCACGTCACCGGGGTGGAGCTCCAGCGTCTCCCACCCTGCCTCGCGGTACTCCTCTGCGGTCGCCGCCATGTCGTCGACGACCTGCTCCCAGAACTCGCGGACGCCCGTCAGCGGGTGTTGCCCGGCCATACGCGAGTGGTCTGTCGCCGTGGGATAAAACCTGTCGAGACACGCGTCGTTTGCACTCCCGAGTCCTCGGCCGCGAGGTAGCAGTGGACGGACCTCTCCGGCGACGACACAGCGGTGGACACTTCTCTCCGGCGACGACACAGCGGTGGACACTTCTCTCCGGCGGGCGTGTCGGTGGTATGAGCGACGAGAGACGTGACCGTCGAGCGAGAACGGGTGGAGGAGAGCCAGACTGTCGAGCGAAATCGGGCGGAGAAGCGACGGACCGCCGAGTAAGGTCAGACGGAGGAGCACCAGACCGCCGAGTGAGGCCAGATGGCGGCACAGGAGACGACACCACGACCGGGTCACTCGACGACGACCTGTGTGTCACGGACTGCACACAGTGTTCACGACTCGTCGAATCCCGGACACAGATCGTGAACGGGGTCGGTCCGACAGACGCCTCGTTGGTGTTCGTCGGCGAGGGGCCGGGAGCGACTGAAGACGACGAGGGCGCGCCGTTCGTCGGCCGCTCCGGGACGGTGTTAGACGACGCTCTCGGAGAGGCTGGGCTGCTCAGAGAGGACGTGCGAATCACCAACTCCGTGCGGTGTCGGCCGCCGGAGAACCGCGACCCGACGAGCGAGGAGCTGGACAACTGTCGGGGCTATCTCGCCTCGGAGTTGGCTGCCGTCGACCCGGACGCGGTCGTCGCCCTCGGGAAGGTGCCGGCCGAGAACCTCCTCGGCCGCTCTGTCGCAGTGACGAACGAGGCTGGTGAGGTGTACGACGCCCGGGTCGGGGAGACGAGTCACCGCGTCCTCGTCTGTGTCCACCCGGCAGCGACGCTGTACGACGGGAGCCAGCGAGAGACGTTCGCGTCGACCATCGAGCGTGCTGCCGAGCTGGCTGGCGAGACCGACGACGACGGGAGTGGGCAAGCACGACTCGGCGACTGGTGACTGTCGTCACAGGCCGTGACTGATAGCGACGAGACAGAATCGAACGAGCGCGTCAGCCTACAGCGACCGGTCGACCGAGCGCGTCAGTCTGCAGCGACCACTCGACGCGACTCTGCGACAGTCGCCAGCACGTCGTCGAAGAAGCCGAGCGAGTCGTGCGGGCCGGGGTTCGCCTCGGGGTGGTACTGCCGGGTGAGCACGTTCCACTCCTCGTGGTCCAGTCCCTCGGCAGTGCCGTCGTTGACGTTCACCTGTGTCACGTCGAGCGGGCCGGGGTCGGCGACGGAGTAGCCGTGGTTCTGCGTGGTCATGACGACCTGATCCGTCTCCAGATCCCGGACCGGCTGGTTCACGCCGCGGTGGCCGAACGCCATCTTCTCCGTCTCGCCGCCGACCGCGCGGGCGACGATCTGCTGACCGAGACAGATGCCGGCGATCGGCACCTCGCCGAGGAACTCCTCGACGAGCGCCTCCGCGGCCTCGTACGTCGCCGGGTCACCCGGACCGTTCGAGACGAACAGCACGTCCGGCTCCAACCCGGCGACCGTCGCCGGGTCCGTGTCGTGTGGCAACACGTGAACGTCCGCGCCACGCTCGGCGAGCGAGGAGATTATCGACCCCTTCGCACCACAGTCGAGGAGCGCCACGTCCGCGTCGACACCGGTGACGCCCGCATCGACGTCCGACGCCTCGGTGCTCTCGACCGTGTACGACTCCGGTGTCGACACCTGCGCGCCGATCTCCGTGTGTGCAGACATCGGCTCTGCGGCGTCCAACTCCGCGCGCGCAGCGGCCGGCGTCGCGTCTGGCCCGGCGGCGATGCCACAAGCCATCGCTCCCTCCTCGCGGACGCTCGTCACGATCTCGCGGGTGTCGAGGTGGTCGACCGCCGGCACGTCCGCGTCTGCGAGCCACTCCGCCACGTCGTCGGTGAACTCCCGGGCGACCGCCGCGTTGGGGTGGACCCGGTCGGACTCGAAGCGCTCGTCTCGGACGCCGTAGTTCCCGATCAGCGGGTACGAGAAGGTGAGCACCTGCTCCTCGTAGGAGGGGTCCGTCAGTGACTCCTCGTAGCCCGTGTAGGCTGTCGTGAACACCAGTTCTCCGCGGGCGCGACCCGGCGCACGACTGCGTGCCTCGAACACACGGCCGTCCGCCAGCGCTACGTACGCGTCCGTCATTACGAGTGACGAACGAACCCCCGACTCATAACTGTGTCGTTCGAAGCGAATTACGAAATTCGTAACGCGTTTCAGTGAGAGGGGTGACGGTGGGGTATGGACGACTTGGATCGAGAGATACTCAACAGGCTGCGACGAGACGCGCGGACGCCGTACACGGAGATCGCAGAGGAGGTGGGAACGAGCGAGGGGACGGTTCGCAACCGAGTCAACCGGATGACCGAGGAGGGTGTCATCGAGCGGTTCACCGTCACTACGCGAACTGGCAACGTGAAGGCGATGGTGGAGATCGGCGTCGACCTGAACGTCGACACGGACGAGGTGTCCAAACAGCTGGCCGAGTGGTCGGAGGTCGACTTCGTCTGGCAGGTCTCCGGCGAGGAAGACATCGTGCTCGTCGTCGACTGTATCGACACCGCGGCGGTGAACGACCTCATCTCTCGTGCGCGAGAGATCGACGAAGTGGAAGGGACGAAGACGCGACTGATCCTCGACGAACGACTGGGGTGAGTGGTGTGTCAGCTACCAACGGCTGAAGCCGTTGGCTTGTCGGTGGACTCCCGTTCTGCCGACACGTAGGCGTCGGACACCACTTCAGTAGCGTCCTCGACAGCAGACACGAAGTCGCTGTCGGGATACTGTTCCCGGAACTTGCCGTCCTCGTCTCTGTTGTCGGCCATCGATTCTGAATGGTGCGACCAGCCACTTAGGAAGTACCGACCGTTAAGAGCCTGCAAATGGGACAGACAGACGAGCACTAGCCAACAACAATGACACCCGTTGCTACAGCGGTTGCGACACTGTCGTCGGTGGTACTCCACACTGGACTGGTGACATCCGAGCAGGTCGAACTCTCTGCGTTCTTCTTGATCGGTCTTCTCGGTGGGGCACACTGTATCGGAATGTGTGGGCCACTGGTGACGATGTACGCCGAACAGTTCGAGGGAAGTGTGAGTAGCGGCAACGAGCGGTCTATCGTTACCTCCCGGGAAGTCCGCCAGCACCTCCTGTTCAACGGCGGTCGAACAGTGAGTTACGCCACGCTCGGCGGACTCTTCGGACTTGCAGGCGCACTCGCATTCGACGCTGCGTCTGTCGTCTTGACATTCAGCGGTGTCGTACGTGCAACCGTCGGGCTCGTCGTCGGTCTTCTGATTGTCGGGACCGGGCTCCGGTACCTGAGTGGGAGACACGGCAACCACGGGAGCAGCGTCGAACTCCTCGTCGTCGGTCGACTCGCCCGTGTCTTTGGAACGCTCCAGTCGCGTATCGATGGGTGGGCTCGAGGGCCCGGTATCGTCGGGCTGGGGTTCCTCCACGGGCTGCTCCCGTGTCCGCTTCTCTACCCGGCGTACCTGTACGCGTTCGCACGCGGGTCTCCACTTGCCGGAGCCATCACACTCGGTGTCCTCGGGCTGGGGACGTTTCCGACGCTACTCGCCTACGGAACAATCGTCCAGTCAGTCGACGCAACCAATCGTCGGCGACTCCACCGTGCGCTCGGGGTGGCGTTCCTGTTCCTCGGGCTGATGCCAATTGCGCACAGTCTCGCGCTATTCGGAATCCAATTCCCGCACATCGAACCCCCGATCTACCAACCGCTCGGGTCGTGACGAGAGAACAGTCTGGCCGTCGCACTGTCGGCCACAAGTCATTGCACGTGGGAATGGCAGAACTGCCGCGCCACAACCTCGACTGCACAGCCGATCCGGATTCCGCGTCGCTTTAGCCGTTGGCCCTCCTCTCGTGACTCGATGGTCGCCGACCGAACGATCGCAACCGTCGCCGCGGTGATGGTCTCCGCGAGTTTTCCATTCTACCTCTACGGCGCGTGGATCATGATCGACCGGGAGTCGGAGCACGTCACGTGGGAAATTCTCACTCGTCACCTCAAATTCATCTTCCCGGGGCTGGTGCTCACTACGGTTCCCGTCGCCACGTGGATGGTGCCGCGACTGTTCGGCCAGTTGGAGGGGCTGGCGATGCTGCACGCCTTTCTCGGCTTGCAGGCGTACGCGCTGTTGGGGTTCGGGCTCACCGGCATCGTCCGCATCTTCCAAGTGAAGCGGAGTGCGGACCTCTACGACGTGTCCGACCCCGACGTGAACCTGAACGACCTCCACGAGAACATGAGCGCGTGGCGCGGCCGCCTCCGGATCGGCGTGTTCGGCTACGTGATTCTGTGGATGCTGGCGTACGCGGTCGGTGTCTACCGGTTCACACTGCTGTACTGATACTGTAGGCGAAGCCACAGCGCAAGGAACACCTGCGCTCGTGCGTGGACGCGACCTCGGAGGTGTCGTCGCCGCCGCCGGCCACGGCGCGACCTGTCCCCCCCTCCGCGGGTGAACTCGCCGGACCACCCATCGTCTGACTTGGCGGCGTCTCCGCGGCGTCGTGGGTGTCCGTCCAGACCCGCGTCCGTGGCTCGTCCTCCTCGTCGAGCACCGCCAACTCACCGGCAATGACTCGGCTCAATCAGTATCAGGCGAACGCGACAGCGTCGCCAGCGTCGGCGTCAGTGTCGTTGTCGCTGATCTTCTGCCACGCTTCGCGGAAGTCGGCCATCGTGATCTCCGTGCGGTCGTCGCGGATGGCGAACATCCCGGCCTCCGTGCAGATGGCCTTGATGTCCGCGCCGGAGGCCTCCGTCGCCATCGACGCCAGTTCTGTGTAGTCGACGTCCGGTGCAGTCTTCATGTCGCGGGTGTGGATCTGGAAGATGAGCTCCCGTCCGCTCTCGTCCGGCTTGGGCACCTCGATGAGCCGGTCGAAGCGGCCGGGACGGAGAATCGCGGAGTCGAGCATGTCGAAGCGGTTGGTGGCGGCGATGATCCGGATCTCGCCGCGCTCGTCGAACCCGTCCATCTCCGAGAGCAGCTGCATCATCGTCCGCTGAACCTCGGCGTCGCCGGACGTCTTCGAGTCCGTCCGCTTGGAGGCGATGGCGTCGATCTCGTCGATGAACAACACTGCAGGCTCGTTCTCGCGGGCCACCTCGAACAGGTCACGCACCAGCTTCGCACCCTCGCCGATGAACTTGTGGACCAGCTCCGAGCCGGCCATCTTGATGAACGTCGCGTCCGTCTGGTTGGCGACCGCCTTGGCGAGCATCGTCTTCCCCGTGCCGGGCGGCCCGTGCAAGAGCACGCCGCTGGGTGGCTGAATCCCGACGTCGTCGAACATTCCCGGGTTCTCCAGTGGCATCTCCACCGTCTCGCGCACTTCCGTCATCTGTTCGTCGAGACCGCCGATGTCCTCGTACACCACCTCCGGCGAGTGGTCGACCTGCATCACACGCGCACGGACGTCCGTCTCGTTGTCGAGCCGCTTCACGATGGACAACGAGTTGTTGACCGCGACGCGGTCGTCCGGCTCCAACTGCTCGCGCATCTCGTCTGTGACCTCGGTCAGCGCCTCCTGGTTGTTGCCGTGCTGTTTGATCACGACGCCCTCGTCTGTCAGCTCTTGGACCGTGGCGACGAACAACGGTGACTGTTTCAGCTTCTTGTTCTCGTGTGTGAGCCGTTCTAACTTCTGTTGGTACTTGTTGTTCTCGGCGTTCGCGTCCAACAGCCTGTCCCGCATCTCCTCGTTCTGTGACTCCAGCACTTCCAGCCGTTCCCGCAGCGCACGAATCTTCTCCTGCTGGGTTGCCGCCTCCTCGTCGTACGGGAGGTCGACACCGTCGACTGTGTCAGCCATTGTACGATGTAGGTCGGTGAGCGACAAGAGGCTTCGGGTGGCTGGCAGATACCGACACTGTCGTGGAACGGAACAGCCGTACTGGCACGGTGTGACGTGTCAGCCGGCTGTCTCGTCGACGAGTGAGTCGTGTCGTAGGGTCGTGCGTAGGGATTTTCGAGTGGGTGCGGAGTACCGGACAGTACCGCGTTGCTGCTGCACCTGTGATACGGTCGTGCGTAGATCGTTACCACCGACGACTGACAGAGAGCACCGCAGCGACGTGCTACCGCCCGATACCGCGACAGTCGCGGAAAATCACTACGCACGACCGTATGAGTCGGGCCAGCGGTACCTACCTACGCACGACCCTATCAGTCAGTTGTCGCACCGACCGGTCAGTTCAAATCCCTCGGTTCCGAAACGGTCGTATGCGATTCCACCGGCAGAGCGGGATCTTCCTCCACGTCACCTCGTTGCCCAGTCGGCACGGCATCGGGGACCTCGGCGAGGGTGCGGTAACGTTCCTCGAATTTCTCGACCGGGCAGACCAGTCGCTGTGGCAGGTGTGTCCGCTCGGTCCGACGACGGACGTTGCCCACCACTCCCCGTACCAGACGCTGTCGGGGTTCGCCGGCCAGCCGCTCGTCGTCGCCTTGGACCCGCTCGTCGACCGTGGCTACCTCACGGCGTCCGAAGTCGAGCCGCCAGCGGGAGTCTCGAACCACGAGACGAACTACGACGCCGTGAGTTCGTTCAAACACGACCGGCTGCGGACCGCCTACGAGCGGTTCCGCGCGGAGCCCGCCGAGGGCGACCGGGAGGCGTTCGAGTCGTTCCGCGAGCGAGAGGCCGACTGGCTCGCGGACTACACGCTGTTCGTCGCGCTCAAGCGGGAGTTCGACGAGGCAGCGTGGACGGACTGGCCGGAACCGGTCCGTGGACGCGATCCGGAGGCGCTGGCCGACTACCGCGAGGAGTTGGCAGACGAGATCGGCTACCGGGCGTTCTGTCAGTGGCTGTTCGACCGACAGTGGCACGCCGTCGTCGAGGAGGCACACGACCGCGGCATCCAGATCGTCGGCGACCTCCCCATCTACGTGGCGTTCGACTCCGCCGACGTGTGGGCGGCCCCCGAGGCGTTCCAGCTGGACGAGGACGGCAGCCCGACGGCCGTAGCCGGTGTTCCGCCGAACCCGAACGACGACGGCCAGCGCTGGGGGAACCCGCTGTACGACTGGGATCACCTCGCGGAGACGGGGTACGACTGGTGGCTGGGACGACTCCGACGGCTGTTCGACCTCGTCGACGTGACGCGTATCGACCACTTCAAGGGGTTCGACGAGTACTGGGCGATTCCAGCCGACGCAGACGACCCCGCGGAGGGAGCGTGGCACGAGGCACCGGGCGTCGACTTCTTCCAGACCGTCCGCGACGAGCTGGGTGACCTCCCGTTCGTCGCGGAGGATCTGGGCTTCCTCGATCCCAGTACCGTCGCCTTACGCGAACAGTTCGGCTTCCCCGGGATGCGCGTGCCGCAGTACGCCGACTGGTGCTCGGAGGGGGACCGCTACCAGCCGATGCACTTCCCCGCCGACAGCGTCGGCTACACGTCGACACACGACACGGACACGTTCGTCGGCTACTACGAGAATCTCGACGACCGACAGCGCGACTGTCTCCACTACAATCTCGGCGCGGACGGTCACGAGATCGAGTGGGACGTGATCGAAGCCGTCTGGAACTCCGAGGCGTCGCTGGCGATCACCACTGTGCAGGATCTGCTCGGTCTCGGCAGCGAGGCACGGTTCAACACCCCCGGCACCGCGAGCGGCAACTGGGCGTGGCGCGTCACCGCAGAGGCACTCACCGACCACGTCGCCGACCGCCTCTCGCGGATCACTGACGCGACGCTGCGGTAACGCTTCTCCCTCCCCCTGGGTCGCACTGTCGGTCGCGTGTTCGCCTCCCCGTGGGTCGTACTGTCGGTCGCGTATTCGCCTCCCCGTCGGTCGCGTGTTCGCCTCCCCGAACTCACCAGATCGCTCGCTTCCGTCTGCCCAGAACCGGCGAGTGAGCGGATCTGTGGGCTGTGTACCACCACGCAGCGGGGTATAACTAGCTGAGAGAACAACTCCGAACCGAGTATGAGCGCAGATCTCGCAGGATCGACGGGTCTCTCGGCAGAGGCGGTGTTCGAGAACCGCCACGCCGCGCGGTTCGTCTTCGACCCGTGTGCCGACGAGATCTACGAGGTGAACGAGGCAGCCTGTTCGATGCTGGGGTACACGCGAGCGGAACTCCTCCAGTTGGGACCGTCTGACCTCCACCCGGAGGAGATGGAGTCGTTCAGACGGTTCGTCGCGGCCGCACGCCGCCACTCGGAGGTGTGGACCGACGACCTGACGTGTACGACGAAGACGGGACGGAAGATTCCGGTCGAGATGTCGCTGTCGGAGGCGAAGGTCGAGCCGACCACGACTGCGCCGTCCGAGGACACGCTCGTCGCGGTGGTGCGAGACGTCTCCGACCGCATCCACCAGCGCGAGCAGTTGCAGGTGTTGAGCAGAGTGTTGCGCCACAACCTCCGCAACAGGATGAACGTCGTGTTGGGTCACGCGGAGTTGATCCGCGAGACGGACGACGAGACGACAGTCGACGCGAGCGTGGACACGATTCAGGAGACGGCGACGAAGCTGATGGAACTCAGCGAGAACGTCAGAGTGATCCGCGAGACGATGGCCGACCCGCCCGCGGAAGACGCGACCGTCGACGCCGTCGAGATCGTCCAGTCGGTGGTGGCAGACGCCGCCTACCGCTACCCGACCGCGGAGGTGACGACCGACCTCCCGCCCGCACGGCGCGTGTACGGCGACGAGGTGCTCTCGACTGCCGTCGAGCAGCTGGTCGACAACGCTGTCGAACACAACGACGCCGCCACGCCGTGGGTCGGCGTGTCGGTTGTCGGACCGGAGCAGTTCGGCGACGACTGTGTCGAGATTCGCGTCGTGGACGATGGACCGGGCGTGCCGAGTGACGAACAGATCGTCACCGAGGCGGGTGTGTCGCCGACAGCCGTGCGACACAACTCTGGGATGGGACTGTGGACGGTGTCGTGGATCGCACAGCTGTGTGACGGCACGCTCGACATCCGAGAGCGTCGTGGCGGAGACGGCACGGTGGCTGCGATTCGACTCCCGGCGAACGAGACCACAGACTGTTGTCCACCCGAGCGTGTCGACACGGGTACAGACACGGACACACTTGTCGACGGCGACGAGCGAGACTGTGTGAACTGAGAGAAGAACTCGGCAGAGCAGTCGAAGAGTCGTCGGCCGGGGTTCGCAAGTCGCTCGAAATGGAGTCGGGTAGATGAGGCTGCTCGATACGAGTGTTCTCGTGAAGTGGGGTACTCCATCAGAGCAGGAACTGGTCGTTCCGTATCTCCAACGACACGTCACTCGTTACAGTTTAGCGTGATCGTGAATCTGACCGTCGTTCCTATCGAGTAGATTAGAGGTTCCATCTCGTTCTGCTTTTTGTAGTCGGAATTGGCCGAGCAACGGGCTGTCTCGGTTGATGAACCTCGGAAGTACTGCTATTCTGTCGGTCACGCGCCGTCGAATCCGGCGTCGAGAGCGTCAGTGTGCAGCGCCACCCAACACGAGCGTCCGGAGGAGGACGAACCCCCCGACGAGCGCGTAGACGGCGATCAGCATCGCCAGCACGGTCGTCTCCGACAGTCGGTTGTTGAGGAACGCTCCCGCCTGCCCGCCGAACAGACAGCCGGTTGCGACAAACACGCCGACACCGAACGGGACAGTGAACCCCGCACCGGTGATCGACGGCGCGAACTGCAAGAGCGCGACGTTGGCGATCAGCGCCGCGACGATGGTGACGTGCAACACGAGCGCGCTCGTGCCGGTCGACAGCTTCAGCGGGACACGCCGCCGCAGCGTGAGCATCGTCTGTGTCAACTCTCCGACGGCGATTCCGACGAGTCCCGCGAGTGTCCCGCCGAGCAGTGTCACCAACACGTCCGGCAGTTCGAGGTGGAACGCGGCGGTGTCGTCGCCGTCGCCGACCACGGCGCGACCTGTCCCCTCCTCCGCGGGTGAACTCGCTGGACCACCCATCGTCTGACTCGGCGGCGTCTCTGCGGCGTCGTGGGTGTCCGTCCAGACCCGCGTCCGCGGCTCGTACTCCTCGTCGAGCACCGCCAACAGCGACAGCTCCGGCTTCTCGACGACGCGGTCCACCACCGACGACGGTGACGGGCTGGACCCGGAACTGTCACTCGTCGGATAGACTCCGGCCACCGTGTCGACCACCGACGGTCCGTGCTCGTGTGCCTCGTACAACACGACAGCCAGCACCACCAACAGGAGCCCGAACCCGAGCATCAGCAGGTCCGAGGGGACGTAGTACGACCCCGCGCGTGCGACGACCGCGACCGGGACGGTGATCGCCAGCAGCTTCGCCGCGATGTCGAAGTCGATCTGGTGGCGGTACCAGTACGCCGCGACCGACGAGGAGTAGCCGAACAGCTCGACGAACAACGCCAGCCCGATGGCGGCGTTGACCGTCACCGCCGGGAACCCCGGGACCACGACCGGGAAGACGAACAGGAACGCCGGGGTGAACAACACCGCTGCCTCCATGGCGAAGGTGTTGACCGTCGTTGCGATGGTGAATCCGAGCACCACGAGCAGAACGAGCCCCACCGGCGGGACACCCGTGCCGAACATCTCAGCCACACTCCAGCCCGACGACACATCGGTTCCACTGCGCTGTCCGACGACTCGTCGACCACCTGCCGTCCGCGTCGAGTGAACTGTCTGCCACGCCGCGGTCTCGACAGAGGGACGAACAAAAACGTTTCGTGACACGTGCTCGGATTTAGGTTCGCCAGAACATATCAGATATTCGACACGCTTACGACGTTCGGCGACAGAGTGGAGACATGGTCGCAGTCGACAACCTCCTCTTGGTCGGGGTCGCGGGGCTGGTGACAGCGCTGGCCACCGGGCTCGGGGCGATCCCGTTCTTTCTGGTCGACGACCTATCGGACCGCTGGAACGTGATCCTCTGGGGACTCGCCTCGGGGATCGTGGTCTCGGCGTCCGTGTTCGGGCTGTTGTTCGAGGGACTCCAGTCCCAGCAAGGGAGTCTCGTGCGCGTCGGCACCGGCGTGGTCGCGGGCGTCCTCCTCGTCGTCTCCGAGTTCCTGCCGGAGGCGCTGGAGACCGGCCGCAACCTCCCCAACGGCGGACGGCCGGAACTCGCGGCCGGCGTGCTCGCTGGTGTCGTCGGGATGCTCCCGCTGTTGTGGATCTGAGTATAGAGGCGCGTCCACTCGCCGTATCTTGCGATCCGAACACGGCCGAAAAACATCTCGGAGAGCGGGCTGCGGTCGGCGCGGGATTTCGAAGGGTTAACACGGAGGATTTCCGTACGTAGTGGTATGAGTCGAGACGCTGCCGGGAACTCGAACGCCGGGGACGATTCTCGTCCCGTGGTCTACGATCTCGCTCCGAACTGCACGCTCTCCGACGTCTCGGTCGGCGACCGGTACCACGCCACCGTCAACGGCGTCGTCGACTACGGTGTCTTCGTCGACGTCTCCGACGACGTGTCTGGGTTGATCCACGAGTCGGCGTTGGGCGGAGATCGTTACACTGTCGGTGACCGACTGATCGTCGAGTTGACCGAACTGAAAGACAACGGCGACGTGGCGTTCGCGCCGGCCGATCCGACGGACTACCAGACAGTCGCGGTCGAACACGACCCGTCGATCACACCGGTCGACGAGCTGACCGTCGGGGAGACGGCGACGATCCAAGGGGAAGTGGTACAGGTGAAACAGACCGGCGGTCCGACTATCGTTCACGTCGGCGACGAGACGGGGATCGTCGGCTGTGCCGCCTTCGCCGGTGCCGGCGTCCGGGCGTACCCGGACGTGTCGGTGTCGGACGTCGTTCGGATTCGTGGCGAGGCGGAGTCACACGACGACGCGATCCAGGTCGAGGTCGAGAATCTCGACATTCTGGACGGTGAGACCGCAGACGAGGTTCGGGAGTCAGTCGCCGAGGGGCGCGCCGAGCGGGCGACGCCACCCGAGGTGGACCCGCTGGTCGAGTGGGACGCGTTCGAGGAGATTCGAACGGAGTTGGTCGAGGTCGCTCGGCTGTTACGCGAGACAGTGCTGGAGGGGCGGCCGATCCGCATCCGTCACCACGCAGACGGCGACGGCATGTGTGCGGCGATTCCCGTCAAACAGGCGCTAGAGGCGTTCGTTCGGGACGTTCACAACAGCCCAGACGCCGCGCGCCACCGGCTCAAGCGGCTGCCGAGCAAGGCTCCGTTCTACGAGATGGAAGACGTGACACGCGATCTCAACTTCGCCTTGGAAGGGCGCGCGCGTCACGGCCAGAAGCTCCCGTTCCTCCTGATGTTGGACAACGGGTCGACAGAGGAGGACGTGCCCGCGTACACGAAGCTGTCACACTACGACGTGCCAATCGCGGTCGTCGACCACCACCACCCGGACCCAGAGGCAGTGAACCCGCTGTTGAACGCCCACGTCAACCCGTACCTCCACGGGCTCGACTACCGTGTCACGACGGGCATGATGTGTGTGGAACTCGCGCGCCTGATCCACCCCGACATCACGTCGGAGCTCCAGCACGTGCCCGCGGTCGCCGGCCTCTCGGATCGGTCGGAGGCGGAGGCGATGGACGACTACGTCGCGCTCGCGGCCGAGGCGGGGTACGACCGAGAGGACTTGGACGCGGTCGGGGAGGCGCTGGACTACGCGGCCCACTGGCTCCGCTACGACGACGGGGAACAGGTCGTCAGCGACGTGTTGAACGTCGGCTGTGACGACGAGTCGCGCCACGAGGAGTTGGTCGCGTTCCTCTCGGAGCGGGCCGAACGCGACGTCGAGCGACAGCTCGACGCCGTCCGCCAGCACGTGGACTCGAAGCGTCTCGACTCCGGAGTTCGGTTCCACAGCGTCGATCTCGAACACTTCGCCCACCGGTTCACCTACCCCGCGCCGGGGAAGACGACCGGAGAGCTCCACGACGAGCTCGTCCGTGAACACCGAGAGCCGGTGATCACCGTCGGCTACGGCCCGGACTTCGCAGTGCTCCGCTCGGACGGCGTCCGGCTCGACATCCCGACGATGGTGTCGGAACTCAACGAGGAGCTGCCGGGTGCCGGCGTCTCCGGCGGCGGTCACCTCGTCGTCGGCTCGATCAAGTTCGTCGAAGGTCGCCGCGAAGACGTGATCGACGCGCTCGTCGAGAAGATGGGTGACGCCGCGCTCGACGAGAATCTCTCTGCCGCCGCTATCGACGACTGACTGGGACGACCACTCCCGTTCGGTGACGGGGTCACTCTCTCTCGGCGAGCACGAGTCCGAGGTAAGACGTTCGAATCTGTTCGGCGGGGTCGAGCCCGAGTTCGGACAGCAGCGCCCGCGCACCCTCACGGACCGTCTCGATCTCCGCCTCCGTCGCCTCTCGCTCCACCTCGACGAACGTCTCCAGTCCGGTCACGTCGTCGAGGGTGACGGTGTACCCGTCGAGCTCGAACCGTTCGCGGCGCTTCTCGACTGTCGCCGCCGGCTCGTAGCCGAGCCCGTCGAGAACGCCCTCGAGGGCTGTGGCGTCTTCGACTGCGGTCTCGTGTTCCGCTCGGGTCTTCGAGGCCGCCTCGACTAACGGCCCCTTGTAGGTGAGTTTCGCCGTCGTCGACGCTGCTCGCTGGGCGTCGTCGCTCGCTGCTCGCCCGGTGCCGTCGCTCGCTGCTCGCCCGGTGTCGTCGCTCGCTACTTGCTCAGCGTCGTCGCTCGTTGCTCGCCCGGCGTCGTCGCCCCCGCCTTCCCCTTCGCCGAGGTGTGTCTCGCGACGAATCCGGAGTGCCTCGTCTGTCTCCGCGAAGTCGCGGTCCGGGGCGTCGTAGTAGGTATCACGCTGTCTGACAGCGCCGACAGGTCGTGCGTCCCGGTCTGCGAGGCGCTCGCGGACGAGTTCGTGGTCCGCGCGTACCTTCACCTCGACCTCGTAGTGACCGTCGTCTGTCGTCGTCTCCCCAGCCGTCGACTCTTCGTCGGTGGCCCTCTCACCGATCGTCTCCTCGTCGTCCGTCGCCTCGTCGGTCGTCTCCTCGTCGTCCGTCTCCACGTCGGTCGTCTCCTCGTCGTCCGTCTCCACGTCGGTCGTCTCCTCGTCGTCCGT
>CAKZQY010000374.1 GCA_937142015.1 uncultured Halobacteria archaeon | reverse complement strand
TGTCGGCTTCATCCACACCCGTGAACGAGTGGGCTTTCGCCTCGAACCACTGTAACACGTGTTTCGACAGTGTGAACGCTCTGTTCTCTGCCACCAATCAGTTCATTGACAGCCGTATCAGTCCTACTATAGAAAAGCTTATTTATTTTCTATACCGATTCGTATCCGCACATGGAAGACGGAACCGAGATCATCGGTCGGTACATTCTCGCGTTCGTCGAGAGCACAGGTGACGTGTCTCCGGTCTTCGAGCGGAAGACACGGAAGATCTTCGCCGAGAACGGCATCGCAATCGAGGACGTCGACGAGGAGAGTTGGGAGGACGCACTCAACTACGTCGACACGATGCACGCCATCGAAGACGAGGTCGGTGAGAAGACACTCCACCAAGCGGGCGTCGAGCAGGGAAAGAACGTTCCGTGGCCAGACGACGTCAGTTCGGTGATGGACGGACTACAGTTCCTGTCGGAGGCCGACGAAGCGGCACACAGAGCTCCGTCCGGCAACTACCGCGGACAGTACATCGTGAGTCGAGTCGACGAGTCGACGGCCCGAGTCGGAATCCGCGAGGAGTCGCCGTACCCCGAGACGGACATCGAGGGTGTTCTCGAAGGCGCTGTCAACGACTTGGCAGGGTCGAGCACTGCGACCGTCACGACCGTCGACCCCGACAGCGGGGAACGACTCGCCTTCGAACTCAGCTGGTGACGCTGTCGGTCACACGAGCGTCAGTCAGCGTCGAGCCGTCGCGGTGAGTTCGATCGGACGGTCCGGAACCGCGGTGAGGCTGGCGTACATGTCGAACTCCTGGGTCACGCGGTCGAAGCTGAACTCGTTGACCAGACCGGCGAGCGCCATCTTCGCCTCCGCGCGGGCGAAGTCTTCCCCCAGACACCGGCGTGGACCGACACCGAACGGGAAGAACGCGTAAGACGGACGCTCCGTCTCACCCTCGAACCGCTCGGGGCGGAAGGTCGTCGGATCGTCCCACCACCGATCGTCGCGGTGGACGACCCACTGCGGGAGGTGAATCACGTCTCCCGCTGGGACGGTGTACCCGTCGAGTGTCACGTCCTCAGTTGGCACTCTGAACAGCGCGTGCGCCGGACAGTACATCCGGAGCGCCTCGTCGATCACGTGTTCCGTGTAGGTCAGTTCGTCGAGATCACTCGGCTCTGGCACTGTTTCCGCGACCACCTCGTCGAGTTCTCCGAGGAGTCGTCGCTCGACCTCCGGAGCGTCCGCGAGGAGGTACGACGCGTACGTGAGCGTGAGCGCCGTCGTCTCGTGGGCCGCAAACAGCATCGTGATCATCTCGTCGCGGATGCGGTCTTCGGTGTACTCCGGGTCGCTGTTTGCGCCCAACGCGATCAGCATCGAGAGCAAGTCGCCGTCCTCGCTGCCGTCGCGGCGGGCGACCATCTCGTCGATCAGTGCAGTGAGTTCGTCGAGTCCGCTGTCGAGGCCATCCTGCACTTCGGGCGGAACCTCTCCTGCAGTAGCGCTCTCGAAGAACCACTCCGTGATCTGTTCGGCCGCCTCACTGATCGTCTCCTTCTTCCCCTCCGACCCACCGAACAGCGTCTCCAACATCACCTCCATCGTGAGGTCGCTGAACAACGCCCGCACGTCCAGTGTCTCACCGTCCTCGATGTCGGCCGTGACGCCACGAACGATGTCGCGCATCTCTCCGGCGTACGACTGGATCTTCTGTGGGACGAACGCAGGCTGGATCGCGCCGCGCTGTGCGCGCCACTGGTCGCCAGACACCGTGAGCACCCCCTGTCCGAAGACGGACGTGAAGGTGTCGAGCCGCGTGAACCGCTCGGTGTCGAACAACACCTCGCCGACGTGGTCGGGATGGACTGCCATGTGGTGGTCTGCCTCCTCGCCAGTGATCCGCACGACATCCCCCTCTGTTGCCCACTCTGTCCGTCGCTCGAACGGGGCCTCCGTGTACTCTGCCAGCGTTCCGACTGCGGGCGGCAGGTTGCTTTCTATCGACATGTCCGTGTCCCAGTACGATCCGTAGCAAAATAAGCCATTTCGTACTTTGAATATCATTTCTGGTAGGAACCATGTCTGTAAGACTGAACGAAATCCTGACACAGATTATCCGTAATTCTTAGTACTGCAAACTAGCAGACTCGACTGATGTGGCTCGGATGCACTCTGCAACAGTAACACACCGATGTACTCGTGTACTCGCTACCGGTTTCTCACGTGACGATAATTGGAGCCGCGCGATCAGCCAGAGCCTCGATACACGGGGATGGCCAGTACAACGGTAGCGAGCGAACGTCGCCCGCTCATAGGGTCGTGCGTAGGGATTTTCGAGTAGGTACGGAGTACCGGACGGTACCGCGTTGCTACTGCACCCGTGAGTCGAGCCGGCGGTAACTATCTACGCACGACCCTATCACACCAGTTGTTGAAGCAGCGGAAGGCAGATACCACTCGCAGAGTCTCGCTTCGATGTGGCGAGACGACCGACGCGGCCGGGGACCGTCAGTTGTGGAGTGGGAGGGTGGTCGTGTAGCGGCGCGGATTCTGGCGCGCACCGTTCCTGCCCGTCCGTCTCGGGGTGAGAACTCGTGATCGACTGTCTGACCGACGAGTTCGGGGCCGACTGTGACACAGCTGCGTTGTTTCCACAGTTAAAATCCCGTTCTGAAGCAACTCTACGATTCTTTCGAGAGAAAAACAGAGCCGCGTTCGAGATTTACGTGGCACTTTGTGACGAAATATGGCGTTTTCGTGACTAGATTCCTTTTTGAATGCGTTAGCATTAAATACCAGGATAGCGTTTCCGTAGCTAGCGCAATGACATCGAATTTACTGGAGACGGACACAGAGGAACTGTTCCGTGACGCGCTGGAGTCGGCAACGAGTGACGTCTACCTGATCGACCCGTCAGTTCGGGTGTTGCGGGCGGCCGTGCAGTTGGGTGCGACCGACGGGAGCGACCTGCCGACAGTGAACGTGGTGGCAGACAGCCGCCTGCTGAAGGACGTGATGGACGACTTCCTGATCGGAGCCGACGCAGCCGACCTCATTCAGGACGGGGAGCTCACGCTGCGGGTGTTGGAAGAAGAGGTCGACAACACGCTGCTCGTCTCGGAGTCGGCGATGTACGCCATCGTGACGGCGACGGACACCGTGGGCGCGCTGGCCGCAGAGGCGGACGACTTCCTCGCGGACGCCTACGAGACGTACGCGGACCTGTGGGAACGGTCCTCGGAGTTCAACCTCCGTACGCCGCCGCTCTCCGAGATCCGCGAGACGATGGACGAACAGATCGGCGAGGAGGTCCGCGAGGACTTCGACACCGTTCTGGACTCTCTCGACATGGCTCGTGGGAAGGGAGACGGGATCGACGAGGTGACGATATCGCTGCTCGTCGC
Source organism: uncultured Halobacteria archaeon (assembly GCA_937142015.1). GTDB lineage: Archaea > Halobacteriota > Halobacteria > Halobacteriales > Haloferacaceae > JAHENP01. The sequence goes on along the minus strand of CAKZQY010000374.1, from coordinate 27,695 downwards.
AGCCAAGAACGAGGCGCTGCTGTACGACATCTCGAAGTGGGGTGAGGACGTGGGAATCGCCAGCAAGGCGACGTTCTCCCGCTCGAAGACCCGCCTCGAAGACATGGGTATCATCGACACGGAGAAGGTGCCAATCGACGTGGGCCGGCCACGGCTCCGGCTGAAACTGGGCCACGACGACCTCGCGGGCGTCACGAGCGAGAATCTCGCCGCGAAGTCGATGGAGATCATCTACTGATCCCTTAGCACGGACACGCGGTGATCCCTGCTGGCACGGACACGCGGTGATCCCCGCTGGCACGGACGCGCGGTGATCCCCCTACAGACACACGGCGGCAGCAGAGCGGCACCTTTTTTGAGCGGGTAGGGCGTCCGTGAGAGCATGGACGTAGCCATCGTCGGGCCGGACCCGGCTGCGGAGGCGGCGACGGCGGCATTCGGCGACGTCGACGCCAACGTGATGCCGGTCGACGCCGACCTGCTCGACGGGTTCGACGTAGGTGTCGTGATCGGGACAACCGGCAGTAGTCAGTTCGCCCGCGCGGACGCGACGCTCGACACGTGGGTCGCCGTCGAGGTCGGGGGCGTCGGTGGGCGCGCCTTCGAGTCGGTCGACGCGGCGGTCGCGCTGTTCACCCCGTCGTCCGGCTGTTACGACTGTCTCACGTCGCGTGTCGCTGCCGCGACGGAGTCGACCGACGCGGAGCCGACGGGCGTCAAGAGCGCGGTCCGTCTCGCCGGTGCGCTGGCTGGCCGTCGCGGGATCAGACAGCTGTCCGGCGAAGCACTCGGCGGGACGGTCGTCGAGGTGTCCGGTCCAGAGCGCGAGTTTCTGCCCGTGCCGGGCTGTGACTGTCACGACGCACCAGCTGGATTCGAGCGAGACCACCGGGAGGTCGAGCTCGACGACGCCGTCGCGCGGATGGAGCGTGCAGTCGACGACAGAGTCGGTCCGGTGACCGAAGTCGGCGAACAGTCGTCGTTTCCGGTGCCGTACTACGTCGCCGCCACCGCCGACACGACGGCGTTCGCAGACGCACGCTGTGGTGAGTTCGGCGCTGGCGTCGCGCCGGACTGGAACGCGGCGTACGCGAAGGCGGTCGGGGAGGCGTTAGAGCGGTACGCCGCCGGCGTCTACCGGACGGAGCGCTTCCGCGAGGCTCCGACGGAGGGGGTGATCGACGCGGTGCCGGTCGAGGCGTTCGTCCGCCCAGACGACGCTCCGACGCCGGACGCCGACGAGCGCGTGGTGTGGGTCGACGGAGTCGACCTCCGGAGCGGGGAGCACGCCGCGCTCCCGGCGTCGTTCGTCTACTTCCCGCCGCCCGGGCGGACGTACGCGCCGTCGATCACGACCGGGCTGGGGTTGGGCAACAGTCTCGACGAGGCGCTGATCGCCGGGCTGTCGGAGGTGATCGAGCGCGACGCGACGATGCTGTCGTGGTACTCCACGTTCGAGCCGATGGAGGTGGCCGTCGAGACGGATCGGTTCGAGACGCTGCGGAAGCGCGCGCGTGCAGAGCGGCTGACGGTGACGCCGCTTCTGTGTACACAGGACGTGGACGTACCGATCGTCGCGGTCGCTGTCCACCGCGAGACGGAGTGGCCGCAGTTCGCGCTCGGCTCTGCTGCGGGGTTCGACGCCGCGGCGGCGGCCGCCGACGCCTGCGCGGAAGCGCTCCAGAACTGGACGGAACTCGACTCGATGGGCCGCGAACAGGCTGCCCGACAGGAGGGCGCTATCGGCCGGTACGCCGACTTCCCCCAGCCCGTCCGCGAGTTCGTAGACACGCCTGCGAGTATCCCGGCCGCCGACGCCAGCGAGGTCGTCTCCGCCGCGGAGACGGTCGACACGCTGTGTGACCGACTCGCCGACGCCGACCTCGACGCCTACGCCGTCCGGACGACGACCGGCGACCTCGACAGTCTCGGGCTAGAGGCCGTCCGTGTGGTCGTTCCGAGCGCACAGCCGTTGTTCACCGAGGCGTCGTTCTTCGGCGAGCGTGCGGAGACCGTGCCACAGTCGCTCGGCTTCGAGCCGCGACTCGACCGCGACTTCCACCCGTTCCCGTAGTCGTCCACTCGTCGAGAGACCGTTCACTCGTCGAGAGACCGTTCACTCGTCGAGAGACAGTCGTTCTCGCGCGTCACGCAGCGCAGCCTCGTCGTCGGCGATCAGGAATCGGCCGACGTCACGTGTGGCGGCGACCATCGCGTCCGCCTCCGCGGGGTCGACGTCTCCGTGGAGCGCCTCGGCGCGCTTCGCTCGGTCGCGGAGCGTCGAGAGCACACGGGATAGCTCCGGCTCGGGGTCGGGGGCGACCGTCGTCACCTCCGAGCGGTACTCCGAGGCCGCACGCGCCGCGGCGAGGCCGCGGGCCTCCCGGAGTCTGTCGGGCACCTCGCTGGCCGGCGGTCGCTCACCCGTGTCCGCCGCTCGCAGCAGTGAGACGACGTACAGCCGTTCGGCGTCCGTCGGGTCGCGGAGACGCGCGAACAGGTCCGCAGCCTGCCGGAGCTCGGCGGCGACGAGGTAGGCGTCGTCGAGCGCACAGAGGTCGCCGCCGCGGACGAACCCTCGCGTCGCCAGGTAGGAACGGCACCGGTCCGTGATCTCGTCTGCCAGCGCTGCCAGCGGCGTCTCGTCGATCTCGACGACCACGTCCGTCAGCTCGAGCTCCGCGTGACCGTCCGTGTGGCGCTCTCTGTCGCTGGTGCCGACGCTGTGCAGGCTCCCGCAGGCCGGACAGGCGACGCTCCCTGTCTCGAAGTACGACCACTCGCTGCCGCAGTCCTTACACTCCCGTCGACCCCTGATTTCCATGTGTCTCCCGTTCGTCTCCGAACACCAAAAGACTCCGCGGTCGTGACCACGCTCGGTGACATCCCGGTCCGGTGAGCTACCGTCGCGTTCGGTCGTACTCGGGATCGTAGTTGGGGTCGGCGTCGTCGAGCGTGGACACGACACTGTCGTGGTCGAAGTCGATCCGGCCGCCCAGACTGAACGTGTCCGCACGCGTGTCGGCTTCGTCCCGGAGCGCGCCGCCGTAGACGCCGGAGGAGAACGGCGCGATTGCGGTGCCGAACTCGTCGACGAGTTCCATGAAGAAGTGTGCGCGCGCCGCCTCCAGCTCCTCGCGGTACGTGTCCGGGTCGTCGGCCATCGTGCCGTCCGCCGTCCGTTTCCTGACAGCCCACATGTGTCGTGCGTAGCGGTACCGGATCGCGGCGGAGTGTTGCAACACCGCGTTCAGCCGGTCGTCGTGCGTCTCGCCGGGGATCGACTCCTCGCTGTAGTTGACGAACAGCCCGTGGCTAGAGAGGCGTTTCAGCGGCTTCCCGGAGTGGAGGTCGACTCGGAGCACGTGATCCCCGTGTGAGACGAGCGCCGTCGGCACGTCTGGGTCACCCAACTCGACACCACGTCGCGGGTTCCGAGCCAACCGTGTGGCCGACTGGAGCGCGAACAGGTGGAACAGTTCGAGAGGACCACCCTCGCCGACCGCACCCGCCAACGGCGGCTCGAAGCTGTCGCGGTCGACGGCCGCAGTCGGCTCCGCGTCGGGCCGTGGCACACCGTCGTCGTCACAGCTGTCGGCGTCGTACAGTCGGAGCCGGACACTCTTGGCCAGCGCCGGGATCACGTCGACTTCGAGCGGGACAGCGACGAACGGCTGGAACTGTCGGTTCGTGACGGCGAACAAGTACAGCGTCGAGAACTGCCGGAAGCGTGCCCCCACTTTTGCGAGCGTCGACTCCATCAGCGGCCCCTCCGTCTCCAGCCAGTGTGGGGTGTGAACCTCCTCGGGGAACCGGTTCCGGCGGAGGTACTTCTGGAACCGACCGACCAGCCGCTGGACCGGCTCGAACTCCGTGATCCGGTACACTTTGAACCGACGGGTACCGGTCCCGCGGGTCGTCTGCTGGAAGAGGATCAACGCTTCCGACTCCATGTGCTGCTCTCCGTGTCTGCTCGGAGAGTGACGGACTAAACGGTTTCCCACCTGACCGACTCCACCCTACTCGCGCTGACACGCTCGCTGAGGGAGGGGCTTCCTGCTTCCGCGACGTTGTCAGACGACGTCGGGTGCCCTCCATCGCACTCCCGAACGGTCCCTGCTGATCCGCGTCGTCCACCACCGAGCCGGTGTCTGATTGCACCACACGACAATGAGACGAACGAGTCCCCGCAGTTCAGGTGATCGAGATGCAACGTGACCACGAACTAGCACTGTACGCCCTCGGATTGTCTGCCGTCGTGTTGATCGGTGCTGGCGTCGTCACCGGTATCGGTTCCGGTGGCCTGACGACCGACACTCCGTCTGTCGAGAGTCACGCCGACGGCACAGTCGACGACCAGAATCTGCACAACACGAGTCAGATGTCGGAAGTCGGCTCCGACAGTGAGGCGAACGACGTGACCGTCCACGATGGCGAAGCGTACGATGTGACCATCGACGGCGACGGGAACGGTACGGTCGTACTGCGTCAGATGGGTACGAACTGTGGTGGTGGTGTGGGCGGCGGCACACAGAACACCACCGAAACAGATCACAACGTCGACAACACGACGGTCACTCTCGTCGTCGAAGATGGCGACGAGACGGTCGATGCGTTCGGTCGCAGACAGTTGGTCGAACTACTCTGGACAACGGTCTCGGACCACGCAGAGCTCGATCGCTACGACCACGTCGAAGTACGAGCGGACGTGTACTACGAGAGTCACGACCGCGAGCAGCCACTCGATGTCGCTGGTATCACTGTCCGCCCCGTCGACCGCTGTCTGCCAACCGTACAGGGTGAGGTGGACCTCGACAGTGAAGCCGTAACCGTCGACAATGTGCTACCTCCCCTCGATAACGTCGAGTTACAGGTCACCGACAGCCTCGGCGTGTTGAGTATCGACGACCGGGAGACCATCGAGAAACGACTCGTGGCGAACAGGCGCACGAGCTACCGCATTCAACAGCAGTTCGACAACCCGACCCGTCTGAACGCGACAGTACTCGAAGCGACCAACCAGAACCGGATCGACATCGAACTCACAGCCCCCGGTACAGACGGGCGGGCCGTCGTCGTAACGGTCGATCTCGACAGCGGCCGAATCGTCCAGTCCTGGTCACGATACCAACTGGAGTCGTCCAACGTCACGCTCGTCGGGACCAACACGAGTGCAGCATCCGCCACAGGATCGACGACTCTCACAGCAAACGAGACGATAACATTCGAGACGAACAGCACCGACGCCGCACCGTAGCGAGCAGACTCTGTCTGCCGGCGTCGTGTCCCAGCTCCCAGAGGACAAGTCCAGACTACGGGGGTGGCGTTGGACCGTTACCGTGAGACGAAATATCGTCCCTCGGTGAGGGGAACCGTGACGCTCCGTCCCCGACACCCGCGGATTTTTGATCGTCCCGCCCCAGTGTATCACCATGAGTACGACCCCGCCCGGGCCGAAAGGTGTCCCCGTCTTCGGCAACGGGAGACAGTACGCCCGCGACCCGTTCGAGTTCATCGCCGCCTGTGAGGCGGCGTACGGCGACGTGGTCCACCTCGAACTCGGCCCACGCGAGACGTACATGCTCACGAACCCGCGGGACGTAGAGCGTGTGCTGGTCTCCGAGTGGGCGAAGTTCCGGAAGCCGGACCTCGACGACGCCATCGACGACCTGCTGGGTGACGGGCTCCTGCTCTCGGAGGGCGAGACGTGGCAACACCAGCGGGAGTTGGCGAACCCCGCCTTCCACGCTCGTCGCATCGCCGGTCTCGGCGAGGTGATGGTCGGTCACGCGGCGGACACTGTCGCCGACTGGAACGCCGGTGACCGCATCGACGTGCAGCTGGAGATGGCGCGACTCACGGTGAAGATCATCGTCTCGGCGATGTTCGGCACGGACATCACCGACGAGCAGGTGCGTCGGGTGCAGGAGAACCTCGAACCGCTCGGCCAGCGGTTCGAACCGAGTCCGATTCGGGCCGTCGTCCCCGACTGGGCACCGACAGCGGAGAACCGGAAGTTCGACGCCGCCGTCGCCGCCTTGGAGGAGGTGTTAGACGACATTCTCGCACGGCGTCGCGGCACCGCCCACGATCAGCCGGACCCGGCGGGTGACGCGACAGGTCGTGACGTGCCGATGGATCTGCTGTCGATTCTGCTGCGCGCGAACGAGCGCGGCGACCAGTCCGACCGCCAACTCCGCGACGAGCTGATGACCATGCTGTTGGCGGGGCACGACACCACCGCGCTCACACTCACCTACACGTACTACCTCCTGTCCGAGCACCCGCAGGTCCGCGAACGTGTCCACGCCGAGATCGACGAGATCGACGGGCGGCCCACAGCGACAGACGTGCGCGGACTCGACTACCTCGACCGCGTGTTGTCGGAGGCGATGCGGCTGTACCCGCCGGTGTACACCGTGTTCCGCGAGCCGAAGACGGACGTGCGGATCGCAGGGTACCGAATTCCAGCCGACTCGATTCTGATGCTCCCACAGTGGGGCGTCCACCGTTCGGAGCGCTGGTACGACGACCCGCTGACGTTCGATCCCGACCGCTGGGAGCCGGCGCGTCGTGCCGACAGACCACGGTTCGCGTACTTCCCGTTCGGCGGCGGCCCGCGCCACTGTATCGGCAAACAGCTGTCGCTGCTGGAGGCGAAACTGATCCTCGCTACCGTCGGCAGTGAGTACACACTCGAGTACGAAGGACCGACGCTGGATCTCCGCGGGTCGCTGACGATGCACCCGGATCACCCGATGCCGATGCGACTCCGCGAGCGGTAGCCCGTTCCAAGCACACCCGTTCCAAGCGCACCCGTCCCAAACACACCCGGTCCAAGCGCACTCGTTCCAAACACATCCGCTTCGAATCTCCCCGATAGCGTCGCGCAGCTGCTCTGCGTTACACTACCGCAGGTACGGGACGTCTCGTCAGAGACGGTCGACAACGTCGGGCACGTCAGTCGGATCGCTGACGTGGATGCCGCTCCAACCGGCACTGCGTGCGCCTTCCACGTCCGCCTCGCGGTCGTCACCGACCATCCACCGTTCCTCGGCCGGGAGTCGTCGTTCTGCGAGTTCGAACGGCGCGGCACGCGGCTTGTGTGCGCCTGCCTCCTCGCTGACGACGACGGCGTCGAGCTGCTCTGTCAGGTCGTGGTGTTGGAGCTTCGTCTGTTGCCACTTCGTCACACCGTTGGTCAACACGCCGAGGTCGTTCGTCTCTCCGAGTGTCTCCAGCGTCTCCCGAACGGTGTCGGGGACGCGCGTCCGCTCACACTCCGTCTCGAGGAGCGTCTCGACGAACGACTCCGGGTCGACATCGACACTGGTCTCTTCGACACCGGCCGTCGCAGCACGGGTGTACGGTTCTGCGACCACGTCCTGGAGGAGGTCGAAGAACTCACTCTGGTACACCTCCACGAAGTCCGTCCTGTCTTCACCTTCGATGCCGGCTCGCTCGCAGGCCCGCTCCAGAATAGTTCCGTAGTCGCCAACCGCGAGCAGCGTCCCGTCGAGGTCGAACCAGATAGCGGTCTCTGTCATGCGAAAGGTTGTAGTACTGTCCGAGTGGTGTGGTGTCGTGTGTCCCGCCGCGCGTCCGTCTGCAATCGCCTGTCGCGTGCCGTCACCGGCTGTCGTGTCGACTGTGTTCTCGCCCGACTTCTAACGCCTGTGGTTCGTGTGAGTGTCGCCCGGTCTCAGTTGCTCTGAATCCGCGGGGCGAGCATGAACGTGACGTGCCCGAGTCCCTCGGCGAAGTCGTAGTGCATCTTCACTGGGAAGTCGTCGCCGAGTTCGACACGGACCTCGGCGTCGTTCGGAATCGCCTTGTTCATGTCCTTCAGGTAGTCGAGAGAGAACAGCGAGTCGGCAGGACCGGCAGAGAGGTCGATCAGGTCCTCGCGTTCGAGGACGAAGTCCACGTCGTCCGTGTCACCCTCCGCCTCGATGACGAACGTCTCCTCGTCTTCGTCGACACGGAGCCGGATGTAGTCGCTCACCATGTCGGCTGCGGTGATCCCGCGGTCGATCTGTGCGCCCTCCGGCACGATCTCCGCCGGGAGGTCCAACTCGGGGATGTCCGGCTCCTCGCGGATCGAGTCCGGGTCGATCAGCGCCAGCGTGTACGAGAGCCCGTCGATCTGGATGTGGAGCTTCCGTGTCTCCTCGTCGAGACGCAGGTCGATCAGGTCCCCGCTGTCGGCCATCGAGGCGATGTCCTCCAGTCGGCCGAGATTCACACCGATCACACCGCCGTCCGCCTCGTACGACTCGAAGGCGGCCGCCTCCAGCGTCAGATCCACCATCCCGACGTTCGCGGGGTCGACGGCACGGATCACGAGCTCGTCCTCGTTCAACCTGATCTTACACTCGTCGACCAACACGCTCACCGAGTCGAGCGCGTCGCGGAGGGTCGACGCGCTCACAATCGCCGTGAACATATGCGGCTACCTACGAGCGCTCCGAGTGAAAATACCGTCGATTCTCACACCGACGCCCGAACACCGGGCCGACTGACACGTACTGTGCGCTGAGATGTGAGTGAGGTGCGGGAGACTCGATCCACAAAATCATTAACCACCCACCCCGTATCAATCCGCATGTCAGAGCCGCCTGCGCCGTCGTTCCAGTACCCCGAGGAGACGTACCTCATCCGAGGGGAGACGGTCAGAATCGTCTGTACCGACGGCGTGTTAGACGGGAAGCCCCGTATCGACGGTCACCGCGTCGCAGTCCACTACGTCTACGCGAAACACGAGCGTGGCCGCTCGGTCGCCGAACTCCGCGACGGAATCTACTCCAAGCTCTCGGAGGCCGAGATTCGCGCCGCACTCCGCTACGCCGAAGAGAACCCGGACGTGCTCCAAGATGTCGCCAGAATCGAGAAGGCCGAGTGGGAACAGATCAGTGAACAGTCGAGCGACGGCGGTGGTGTCTGAGTCCCCCGGCGTTGCTCGAGGTGTGCTCTCGGCGGAACTGTCGAACGAATCTTTCGTGAAATGTAACAGCGAACAACCCCGTTTCCAAACAGTTTCGGCCGTGTCACGCCGCAGACAGTGAACCGGACTCCGAGCCGCCGTCGACCGCAACTCACGCCAGAGCCAGTTCGACTCGACTCGCCGGCTGCCGGCGACTGTGGGCGCTCGTGAGTCCACAGACACCACCGACGTGCTCGTCGAGAACGACAGGTTGAATCCGCTGGGGGAACTCCTCTCGGGTGTGGTCGTGCGGTGGGATGGCGGAGTGGACTATCGCGCCTGCCTTGAGAGCAGGTGGCCGTCAGGCCTCCTGGGTTCGAATCCCAGTCCCACCGACTACCGGCACGACGACAGCCGAACACAATTCTGATACCACCGACGGAACACCGACGGGTATGGGCGAGTCGACGGTCGAGAGCGGTCACAGCGGGACACGCGACGAGATCACACGTCGCGCACGCGCCGAACTCGGCTTCTCTCGGTGGTGGCAGGTCGTCGCGGCGGCGGTGATGATGGGACTCGTGAGTCCGTACCAGTACGTCTGGTCGTCGATCCAGTCGCCGTTGGCGTCCGCCCTCGACATCTCGCCGGAGGCGATCGGACTCGTGTTCACGCTGTTCGTCGTGTTCCAGTCCGGTTCGCAGTTTCCGGTCGGGTGGTACCGCGACCGCCACGGCCCGCGACGGCTCACGTTCCTCGCAGGGCTCCTCGCGGGCGGCGGCTACCTCGGTCTCTCCGTCGCCACGGCGGTGTGGCAACTGTACTTGTTCTACACTCTCGGTGCAATCGGCGTCGGGATCGTCTACACCGTCGCGGTCAACACCGCGTTGAAGTGGTTCCCGGACAGACGCGGGCTGACGACCGGTGTCGGGACGATGGCGTTCGCCGGCGGGTCCGCGCTGGTCGTGCCGTACGTCCGCGCGAACGCGACTGCCGGCGGCTACGACGCGGTGCTCCAGAACCTCGGGCTGCTCATCGGCGTCGGTATTCTCGTCGGTGCTGCCGTGCTGCGTGATCCGCCGAACGACTGGCTCGACGGGGTCGACGTAGACGGCGACAACGGGCAGGCGGAGACGAGTGAAACTGACACGACGGAGACGACAGAGACAGCAGTTCAGCCAGCCACCCGGCAGTACGAGTGGCGCGAGATGGTCACGACGTGGCAGTTCTGGCTGATGTACGGCATGTTCGTCGGCGTCTCCGCGGCGGGGTTGATGCTCACCGCACAGATCGTCACGTTCGCCGACGCCTTAGAGTTGAACGCCGTCACGGCGACGGCGTCGGCGACGGTGCTCCCGGTCGCCGGGGGAATCGGTCGGCTCGTGGTCGGCGACCTCTCGGATCGGATCGACCGCGAACGGGCGATGGCAACGTCGTTCGTGTTGTGTGGTGTCGGCGTCGTCGGCACGGTCGTGTTCGCACGCGCCGGGCGGGCGCTCCCGTTCGTCGGCGCGGTGGTCGTCGCCACCTTCTTCTGGTCGCCGCAGTACACGCTGTTCCCCTCCGTCGTCGGCGACTACTACGGGCGGGAGCACTCCTCGGCAAACTACGCGCTGTTGTACTCCGGCAAGATGTGGGGCGGCGTGTTCGGCGGCGCGGTCGTCGGCTGGTTCGTCGGGATTACCTCGTGGACGGCGACGTTCCTCCTCGGCGGCGGGCTGGCGATTCTCGCCGGCCTCGGCGCGCTGGCACTGCGCCCGCCGGAGTGATCGATACCGTCGGTCGTCACTCACTCAGTGTTCTCTCCTCAGAGTCTCCTCACTCAGTGTCCTCTCACTCAGTGCCCTCTCCTCAGTGTCCCCTCACTCACTGTCGTCCCTCTCCGAGTCACTGCTAGCACGCTCTCCGTCCGAGTCGCCACTCGCACGCTCTCCGTCCGAGTCACCACTCGCACGCTCTTCGCCCGTGTCGCCGAGTGTGCCGTCGAACGGGTCCTCGTCACCGTCTGTCTCGCCACGACTGTCGTCGGAGCTGGTGAACCGACTCCGGAGCTGGTCGAGCACGCCGTCAGTGTCGATCTCGACGGCGAACTCGGTCCCCAGTACCGTCTCCGCGGCGGAGACGACCGTGGCGGCCGCCTGATCGTCACCGAGCGCGACGGGCACCTCCCCGGCAGTCCGTGGCTCCTGCGGCAGTGTCGCCTCGGCCGGCAGAATCTCACCACGGGTAGAGAGGACGACATCGACCGTACAGTCGAGATCGGCGAGCCTGTCGCGGGTCTGTCGCAGCGCGTCCGCGCCGCGGCTGTCGCCCGGCGTGACGACGACGATCCGGTCTGCCGTCTCGACGGCCGCGACGTGCTGGTTCGCCGCGACGGGTGGCACGTCGAGGAGCACCCAGTCGGCGTCGGTCTGTGCAGTGGCACACACGCTCTCGAACGCCTGCGCGGCCTCGACTGTCTTCGCCCGCACCAGTCGCTCGAACGGCGCGTCTGCTGGCGTCACCACTACCTCGCCGGACACCGCGAGATCGAGCTCGTAGCTCGCGTCGGCCAGCGACGTGTCCGAGACACACACCGCCGTCGCGTCGGAATCGATTCGACCCGCGACGTGGCGTGCCAGCCCCTGTGTCGCGTAGGCGGTGTCGAGCACCCGGACCCGCGACCCGTCACGTGCGAGCGCCGCCGCAGTCTCGACGACGGCTGTCGTCGTCCCCGCCCCACCGACCGCGCCGACAAATGCGACTGTCTCTGTCATACTCCGTCTGCTCGCTGTCTCCGTCTTAAGCGTTCGGCCAGAGGCGTCTCGCGCTGTCGGCTCTCGCGTCGGTGACAGCAGCCGACAGCGGCGGCGTCACTCCGCGATCTCGTCGGCGATCTCGTCGAGTTCCGCGTCGTCCACGTCGGGGCGCGAGCCGGCGGCGACGTGGACCGGGCCGCCGTCGTCGTCTTCGAACCGCGGGATCACGTGAGCGTGGACGTGTGGGACCTCCTGCCCGGCTGCGGAGCCGTCGTTCATCCCGACCGTCGCGCCGTCGGCGTCGACCGCAGCCTCGATCTCGGGTGCGAGCTCACGAACCAGCGAGAACCCCGCCGCAGTCTCTTCGGCGGTCGTGTCCGCCAGCCGTTCGCGGTGTTCCCGCGGAACGACCAGCGTGTGTCCACGGGCCATCGGGTTCGCGTCGAGGAACGCGACGGCGTCGTCCGTCTCGCCGACGATCCGGCCGGGTATCTCTCCGGCGACGATACCACAGAAGATGCAGTCCTCGCTCATGTGCGAGTCGTGTGCGGGCGACGGCTTGAATCTACGGGAGCGAGACCGGCCACCTCCGAGAACGACCGACGGGCCTCCCGGTCGGTGTCAGCGGGAGCGGGCAGGGAGCGTCTGACCGGATTCGCGCAAATTAAATCACCCACCACGTTATCGAGTACCGTGCGCGTCTACGACATCGGCGGGGACGACCCGTCGTACGCGGTCGTCGCCTGTCTCCACGGGGACGAGCCCTGTGGGTTGCGAGCGGTGGAGTACGTCCGAGAGCACCGGCGGCCGCTCGCCGAGCCGCTCCGGCTCGTCGTCGCCAACGAGCGGGCAGTCGAGGCCGGCGTTCGCGCGGTGGAGACGGACCTCAACCGGGTGTTCCCGGGGGACCCGGACGGCGACAGCTACGAGTCGCGGCTGGCTGCCGAGGTGCTCGACGCCGTCGCCGGGCGAACGGTGTTGGACCTCCACTCGACAGTCTCCGCTGCGGAGCCGTTCGTCGTGATCGGGACGGCGACCGACCGCACGCTGGAGTTGGCTGCTGCGACCGGAACGGACCACGTCGTCGAGGCGAGCTATCTCGGCGGCGGACTGCTCGCACACGTCGACGGTGTCGCTGTCGAGTGTGGGTACAAGGGAACCGACGCGGCGGCCGGCAACGCGATCCGTGTGGTCGCGCGGTTCCTCGCGGCTGTCGACCTGCTCGACGAGCCGGCCGACCTCGTCGAGAGCGGCGTCCCGCCCGCCGAGCCGGGCCACGAGCTCCCAGACCGTGCGACGACGGGGCCCCCGACCGTCTACCGTATCGTCGGCGAGACCGGCCGGGCGGGCGACGAGTTCCGCGGCGAGAACTTCGGCCACGTCGCCGCCGGCGAGACGTTCGCCGTCCGCGACGGTGAGCCGGTGATCGCCGCCGAGTCGTTCTACCCGGTGTTGATGTCGACCGACGGCTACGACGACAAGCTCGGCTTCCGCGCACAGCGTGTCGGCCGCCTCCCCGAGGTCGACGCTGGGACGCTGTCTGACCGTGTCCACGTGCGAGAACGGACGACCGTGAGCGACGAGTGACGACCGTGAGCGACGAGTGAAGACTGCAGGCGACGAATCGGTGAGCCTCTCTCGGGGGATACGAGAGACTGTCCACCGACTGGCGTAGCCGACGCGCGTCGTGACTGACGTGCGTCGCTGTCGGCGGTGACAGCCTCAGTTCGAACTGTCGGTCGACTCGTCGTCTTTGAGCTCCGCCAGTTCCGCCTCGACCTCCTCGTCGGTGCCGGAGTCGAGGTCGTCGAGACTCACGTCGTCGCCGCCGCCACTGCTGTCACCACCACCGCCGTTGCCGTCGGCCTCGGCTTTCCCCATCTCCGTTTTCAGGGTGTCGAGTTCCGACTCCACCTCGCGGTCGGCACGGCCCTGTTGGAGTTCCTGATCGATCTCGTCTTTGTCCGACAGCGCGTCGTCGAACGTGCCGGTGGCTTGGAGCTCGTCCATCGCCTCCGAGCGCGCCTCCATCTCCTCGGTGCGCTCTTCTGCGCGCTCGATGGCGCGGCTCACGTCGGTCATCTCGTCGCCGACGCCAGACATCGCCTCCGTCACGCGGTTGGACGCCTCGGCGGCCTCGTAGCGCGCCTTCATCGTCTCCTTCTTCGTCTTGAACTCCTCGATCCGGCTCTGGAGCTGGTTCTTCTTCTCGACGAGCTGGTCTTGGGTGTCCTGGAGCTCCTGAATCTGCCCCTCCAGCTCCTCGATCTGTGACATCTTCGACTTCTTCTTCTCCAAGGCTTTCCGAGCGAGATCTTCCCGATCCTGCTGGACAGCCTCGCGTGCCTGTTCGTTGTGTTTCTCGACGTTCTCTTCGAGGTTGCGCTTCTGCATCTCCAGCCGCTTCTTCTGGGTCGTCAGGTCTGCGATCCCCTGTTTGACCTCCTGCAGTTCGTCACGCATCTGCTCGTAGCTGTAGTCGAGCGTCTCCGACGGGTCCTCCGCCCGGTTGAGGAGGGTGTTGATCTTCGACCGGACGACGTACGATGCCCGAGAGAGGATTCCCATGGGCGTCCATTGGGACTCTACCCAATAAATCCTGATCACCTGTCTCGCCCGTCTCGACAGGTTTGTGCCGCTCGCCACCCGACACCGACTGTGAGCGAACCCGTACTCGTCCCCGGCGCGCGTGACGTTCGCGGGAGTCTCGACCGCGCGAACGACGGTGTCGACGATGTTGACCGCGCGAACGACGGTGTCGACGATGTTGACCGCGCGAACGACGGTGTCGACGATGTTGATCGCGCGAACAACGGTGTCGACGATGTTGATCGCGCGAACAACGGTGTCGACGACGTGAGCCGCGCCAACGACGGTGTCGACGACGCGGACGACGGCCCTGGTCACGCCGCTCCCGAGAGTGAGACGGCGACGACCTGCGTAGTCGCCTGCCCGCCACACCCACAGCACCGCGGCCACCGCGGTGACGAGCGGCTCGAAGCCGTCGCGGACGCGGTGACCGCCGCCGGTGTCGACTGTCTCCGGATCGACTACGGCGACTGGGACGAGGGGTACGGAGAGCGGACTGACGTGTCCAACGCGGTCGCGTGGGCCAGGGAGCGGTACGACCGTGTCGGACTGTTCGGGTTCAGTTTCGGTGGGACGCTGTCGCTGCTCGTCGCTGCCAACGCCGACGATGGTGGCGGTGCCAGTTCACGGGACGCGGCTCCAGTCGACGCCGTCGCCGCACTCGCTCCGACCGCGCGGATCGACGAAGCACTCGACGCGACGGCGGCGGTCGCGGCACTCGACTGTCCGATGTTGGTCGTCGCCGGCACGCGCGACGACGTGGCCGACTGGGAACCCGTGGTCGAGGCTGTCGAGCGCGCGGACGGCGCTGTCGTCTCACTCGCCGCAGACCACTTCTTCGTCGGCCAAGCGCAGAAAGCTGCCGACCGTGTCGCCTCGTGGCTCGTCCCCACGCTCACTGATACGGTCGTGCGTAGATAGGTACCGCCGGCTCGACTCACAGGTGTCGTATACTGTCGGTAGTGATTACTGCGAATAGTTCCACGGACGGCGTCGAAACCCGACGGCTCAGACGCTCTGATCACCGACACGAGTCGCCACGGCGGTAGAGACTCGCAGTAATCACTATCACTCGGCGATCAGAATGTAGCCAGCGGCAGCGACGGCGACGAGCACGGCGAGGACGCCGGCAGTGATCAGCGGGCTGCCGACGACCAGCTGGAGTCCGACGGCGAGGGCGAGGGCGACGACGGCGAACCCGACGACGAGCAGCGTTCCAGTGTCGACCGCAGACGCACGCAGGCTCGCCAGCGCGGCGTCGACACCTCCGTCGTCTCGTTCCCCGGGGGCACGGAGGCGGCCAGCCACGTCCGAGAGACCGTCGAGCGTGGCGGTGCCGTTGCCGCCGGCCGCAGTGCCTCCGCCGGCGTCGCTCGCTTTGCCGGCTCTGTTCGCCGTCCCCCCGCGGGTATTCGACTCACCGCCGCTCCGTGCGCTCGACTCGCCGCCCCCGCGGGTGGTCGACTCACCACTACCGCGGGCGTCCGATCCACTGCCGCCTCGTCGACGATTGGCGTCGCTCGACTCCACGAGACTCGGATCGACAGTCACGGGGTCGTCGGGAGCCGGGGGTTCGACAGTGAGATGGACAGTCTCCTCGACGGCACCGTGGCCGGTCACGATCACGAGCGTGCCGGAGACGGCGCTGTCGATGTCGCGGACCGCGACGTCGACGAGCAGTCGGTCGTTCGTTTCGAGGTAGTGGTTCGAGCCCGCCGTCTCCGCGACCGACGCCAGTGGTCCGTCCAGTCGGAGGTGGACGTGGACCGGTGAGCCGTCGTTCTCCAGCTGGACGCGGAACTCCCCTGTGGCACTGAACTCACCCGGGGCTGTCACACCGTTGAGTCGCTCCCGGTTGAGCGCGACTGACAGCGTGTCCGGAGGTGAGCCTCGTGGCGGTGACACGTGTGCAACTATCCGCCTCGGAACAAAAAGCTTCGTTCCGATACGGGCGGGTCGTGTGTGAAAATTCGCCGCTCTCCGTCTTCGCTCCCTACAATCGCACTCTCTGTCGGGTGTCGAGACTCCCTTCCAACGCGTCTCGCACTGATTCTGTCGACCCTGGGTTCGATAGCTTGTGACCGACAGTAACTATCGGTCTGCCGACCTCGGATTGATGCTCTCGTGACCGACAGTGGCAGCCTCCTCCGACTCGCTGGTGACCGTCGACAACGAGACCAGTTCCGTCCCGAGGTTGTTTAGTTGTCGGCACGGTACCGTTCCACATGGCCTGTCCTCACGTCGAGTACCGCGAGACAGACGGAGAGCAGTCGTTCGACACGGCGCGGGCGTACTGTGCAGTCGCCGAGCGGTTCGTCCAGCCGATGCGCGCGGACATCTGTACCGAACGGTACGGACTCGACCCGGCTGCGGACTGTGAGATCTACCGCGAGCGAGCGGGGCTCGACTGGGACGAGCCGGGAGACGGCGACGCTGTGAGGCGAGCAGACACACGGGAGCAGTCGGAGACGGAGTCGACAGAGACATCCGAGTCGGCAGGCGGAGCCGAGTCGACGGGAGGGTCAGAGTGACGTACGACGACTACCTCGACGGGAAGCCAGTGATTGTCACCGCGGCACTCACAGGCGGGATTCAGGGGAAGGAGGCGCACCCGGAGCTGCCGGAGACGCCAGCGGAGATCGCGGCAGCCGCCGCGGCGTGCGAGGAGGCGGGGGCGAGCGTCGTCCACCTCCACGCGCGGCGGGCGAACGGGGAGCGCGCATTCTCGACGGAGCGGTTCCAGGCGGTGACGGACGCCGTCCGCGCGGCGACGGACGACGTGATCGTCCAGCACTCGACGGGCGGCACGGCTGCGCCCGACGCGCTGCGTGCAGAGCCGCTCCGCACCGACCCGCCGCCGGAGATGGCGAGTCTCGACATGGGGCCGCTCAACCGCTACGACAGGCTGACGAGCGAGAACACCCGCGACACGGTCGCCGGCCTCCACGCCGAGATGCGCGAGCGCGGCATCGTCCCGGAGCTGGAGGTGTTCAACAACGGGCACCTCAACGAGGCGCTGGCGACGCTCGACGCGTTCGAGGACCCGCCGTACCTGAACCTGATCTTCGGACCGGGGACGCTGTCGCCGCCGACGCCACAGACCCTGCTGTCGATGGTCGCGCAGCTCCCGCAGCGCGCGGAGTTCACCGTGCTCGGGTTCGGTCGCCACCAACTGCCGTTGACGACGCTGTCCGTGATTCTCGGCGGACACGTCCGCGTGGGACTGGAGGACAACCTCTACTACACCGCGGGTGAGTACGCGAGCAACGAACAACTGGTCGCGCGTGCGGTTCGGATCGCCGAGGAACTCGGCCGACCGGTCGCCGACCCGAGCGAGACACGGGAGCTGTTGGGACTGTGACCGACGAGCCCGACGACTCGGACGGGCCAGCGGTCTCGGGCGTCGTCCGCAGTCTCGCTCGTCGTGCGCGCGAGCTCGCAGACGCCTCCGCGGAGCCGATTGGGGAGTCGTCCGCCACACCGGAGCCGATTGGGGAGTCGTCCGCCACACCGGAGCGGTCGGCAGACTCGGCACTTCCGCCGGCGGAGCCAGTCGAGCGTGCAGACGAGTACGGCGTGTACGCGACACCAGTCGAGGCGGCGAGTGCGTCGGACGGGCCGCTCTCGGATCTCACAGTCGTCGTGAAGGACAACGTCGCCGTCCGTGGTGTCACCCACCGGCTCGGCACCGCGGGATTGGCGTGGGAGCCCGACCGCGACGCGACGGTGGTGCAGCGGCTCCGCGAGGCGGGGGCGGCCCTCCGGGGCACGACGCGGATGGACGCCTTCGCAATGGGTGCAACGGGAGAGTCGTGTGCGGCCGGTCGGACGGAGAACCCGGTCGCGGACGGGCACGTTCCGGGTGGATCCTCCAGCGGCAGCGCCGCGGCAGTCGCCGCCGGCGAGGCGGACGCCGCGCTCGGGACCGACACCGGCGGGAGTGTTCGCGTGCCGGCAGCACTCTGTGGACTCGTCGGAATCAAGCCCACGTACGACCGCGTGCCGCGAACCGGAGTGGCCGACCTCGCGCCGACGCTCGATCACGTCGGGGTGTTGGCTCCAGACGCCGAGACAGTCACCCGAGTGCTCACGACCGTCTCCGGCGGAGACCCCCGTCGCCCGGAGTCGGTCGCTGCCGTGTCGCTCGACACGGTGCCGACAGTCGCGCCCGAGACGCTCCGACTCGCAGTGCCAGAGCCGTTCCTCACGGCCGCCGAGCCGGCGGTCGCCGACCACGTGGAGACACTGCTCGACACACTGCGAGCAGACGGCGTGACGACAGAAGAGGTCGCGTTCCCCGAGCACGAACACGCAGAGCTGGTGAACCAGCTCCACACGCTGCCGGAGTTCGCTGCCGGATTCGACGCCGGGCCGCCGGTCGGTGTCGGTGCACACGAACGAGCGCTCCGAGAGACCGTGGCTGCGTACCCGCCGAGCACGCTCCCGGAGCGACTCCGCGGACTGCTCGCCATCGGACGCGGACTCGCCTACCAGGAGCCGGACGCGTACCTCGCCGCGTGGCAGTTCCGCGAGCGCGTGATCGACCGCTCGTGTGCGCTGCTGGCGGACGCCGACGCGCTGCTCACACCGACGACACCGATGCCCGCACCGACGTTCGGTGCCGTCGGCGACGACGACGACACGCCGTACCGCGTCTCTGACCTGCTCGTGAACACTGCGCCGTTCGACTTGACCGGTCAGCCTGC
Organism: uncultured Halobacteria archaeon; assembly: GCA_937142015.1. Lineage (GTDB taxonomy): Archaea > Halobacteriota > Halobacteria > Halobacteriales > Haloferacaceae > JAHENP01. The sequence continues at coordinate 8,739 of CAKZQY010000374.1, read as the reverse complement.
GGTGACTGTCCCGGCAGGTCGTGTCGACGGTCGTCCAGTCGGGTTGCAACTCGTCACTCCCGCTGGTGCCGACGAACGGGCCCTCGCCGTCGCGCGTGCCGTGTGTGACACTGTCGCCTGATCGTGGGTCGACACGGGTGAGGGCGCTAATACTGACGATCACGGGCAGGCGGTACCCGTATCCACGAGCGGGTGACAGACAGGCTCAGTCTCGCCGGTCGAGTTCGCCGCCGCAGTGTGGACAGTACGCGAACGCGCTCGGGTCGAGTTCCCCCGCCTGCGCGGCTGGTGTGCTCGCCGCGTGCGAGTCAGAGTCACCAGCAGCATGCGCCGTCTCGTCTGCGGCTTCCTCCGCCGCCTCCTCTGCGGCATCGGCAGCCGCCTCTTCGACGAACCCAGACGCGAGAATCGACGCCGGGAGCGCGAACAGCCCGATCCCGAGCACGGCGATGACCGCAGACACGGCGCGTCCGAGCGGCGTCACCGGGTACACGTCACCGTAGCCGACCGTCGTGAGTGTGACCACGCCCCACCACATCGCCGCGGGGATGCTGGAGAACGTCTCCGGCTGCGCCTCGTGTTCGATGAAGTACATCAGACTGGCGGCGACGACGAGCAACACCCCGGTGGCGGCGAAGGTGATCACGAGATCCTCCCGCTTCTCGCGGGCGACGGCGGCGAGTTGCCGCATCGACTCCGAGTAGCGCGCCAATTTGACGATTCGGAACAGCCGAAGCAGCCTGAGCGCGCGGAGGAATCTGAGGTCGAACACCAACGCCCCCGCGTAGAAGGGGAGAATCGCCAGCAGGTCCACCACGAGGAACGGCTTGCGTGCGAACCGGAGCCGACCGAACACCGGGTGGCTGTACGCCTCTTCGGCGGTACACGACCAGAGCCGTGCGACGTACTCGACTGTGAACACCGCGACCGAGACGATCTCCAACCCCCACAGCAGATCTGCGTACCGAGCGTGAATCCAGTCCACTGTGCCGAGCGCGATGCCGACGACGTTGAGGACGATCAGTCCCGCAATCGTGACGTCGACCCACTGGCTGAGTGACCCGTCTGTCGCCGGGGCGAACAGCTCTCGGGTCTGACGCTTCGCTCGGGTGTAGCCCCCGACGTGTGTCGCGGACTCTGTGTGATCGCTCGTCTCCGTTTCGCCCCGCGCGTTCTCGCGCCCCGGTTCCATGTGTCCCTCTCGTCGCCGGTCGACATATATACTGTCGGTCACAAGCCATCGAACCCGAGGTCGACAGAACCGGAACGAGACCCGTTGGAGTCCTGAGTGAAGCACAGCAATCCATCAACGAACTCCGAGTGAAGCGCAACAATCTATCAACACTCGTGACCGGCAGTATACACTCGGTCGCCGTTTTGGCCGTTCGCTCCGTGAGAGGGGTACAGTGCCTGCTATCAGCTAATCGTCGCCTCGTCCGCGATCGACCGTGGGTGTCACCCTAGTCTGCTCGTCGTCCGCTGCTCGTCCGTCGTCTGTCGCTCGGTCGTGTGCCACGGTGAACTGATCTGCGGTCTCGCGCAGCGTCTCGGCCTCCTCGGCGATTCGGTCGGCAGTCTGTGCGACCTGCGAGACGGTCGCGGCCTGCTGTTCGGTGGCAGCCGCGGCGTCTTCGGCTTCTGTCGCGTTCTGGGTGGCGATCTCTTCGACCTGTTCGACGGTCGCCGTCACCTCCTCTGTCGTCGTCGCCTGATCGTCGGTCGCGCGGTCGATCTCTTGGATACCCTCGTTCGTCGATTCGACGGTCTCGCCGATCTCGATCAGGGCGTCGATGGCCGACTCGACGGTCTCGTTCGACTCTCGCAGGCGTCGGTTCGTCTCCCGCATTCTGTCTGCCGTCTCGTCGGTCTGGGCCGCCACGTCGCCGACCAGCGTCTCGATGTCGTCGGCGCGGTCGCCCGCCTCCGCCGCCAGCGACTTGATTTCGTCGGCAACCACGGCGAACCCGTCGGCGTCCGTGTCCGTCCGTGCCGCCTCCACGTTGGCGTTCAACGCCAGCATGTCTGTCTGTTCTGCGATGTCACCGATCACGTCTGCGAACTCCTCGATCCGACCTACCTGCTCGACGAGCGTCTCGACCTCCTCGACCGCCTCCCCGGTCGTCGCCTCGATCTCGTCGAGTGCGGTCGACGCCTCGGACGCTGTCTCGCGGCCCTCCCGGCTCAATTCCGCAGCCGTGTCTGCGCTCGCTGCCACCTCACCGCTCGTGGAGGCGATCTCTTCGACCGTCGCAGACATGTCGTTCATCTCTTCGACGACCGACTGGAGGCGCTCCTGTTGTTCGGTTGTGCCCGTGGAGATCGACTGCACCGTCTGGGAGACGTCTGCCGTCGCCGTCTCGACCTCGCTCGCGCTCGCCGACAGCGTCCGCATCGAGTCGGCAACCTCGTCGGCGAACCGCTGTACGTCGGCGATAGTGCCCGCGAGATCGTCGATCACCTCGTCGAGCGTCTCGCCGATCTCTGCCATCCCGTCGTGGCGACTCTCGGCGTCGACCTCGACCGTGAAGTCCCCGTCTGCGAGCGTTCGGATCGCGCGACGGTACTCCTCGGCCTTCGCTTCGAGGTGACTCGACAGCGCTTCCGCCTCTTGGCGTGCCTCTTCCGCGTCGTTCTGTGCGCGTCTGGCCTCCGTGATCTGGTCGCGGAGCTCCGTCCGCATCGACTCCAACCCGCGGGCGAGGTCGCCGAACTCGTCGCGCCGCTCTGTCTCGACCGCCTCGTCCAACTCGCCGCGTTCCAAGCCGCCGACACGCTCGCGGAGTCGCCCGAGTTCGCCGACTGCCGGGCGCTCGACGACCAGTCCGAATCCGAACAGCGCGACCACGACGCCACCCAACAGGAGAAACAGGTTCCGTTGGACGGTGTCGATTGCCGCGAACAGTGCCGACGGCTCCGCGTACGCTACTGCTGCCCACCCTGTCGAGCCAATCTGGTCGTTGTAGCCGACGACGACCTCGCCACCGGTCGGGCTCTGCTCACCCGACACTCTCGTCGCTCCGGAGTTGCCGTCGAGGGCTGCTTGCACTGCCGGCGAAGAGACTCCCTCTCCGGCGGTGTGTTGGCCCCCGACCGCCGCTGTCGACTCACCGTCGAACACGACGGTCCCGTCGGCGTTGACGATCCGCACACGACTCTCGTCGATAGTTCCCTCCAGTTCTGACTCCACGAAGGAGTACGGTGTCACCTGCACGAGCACGTTCCCTGCCTCCGTCGGCGAGTACACGACCCAGGAGGCGGTGTTGTCGTTGCCACCCGCGTAGAACTCGAGGTGTGTCTCTCCGACGGTGAGGTCGTCCGGCGGACTGAATCCGAACCCGGACACCGGCTCGCCGACCGCCGACGAGTCAGACGAGGCGAGTACCTCGCCAGTGCCACCGTCGGCAAGGTGGACGGTACCGATCTCTCTGGAGTCCGTCTGTGTCCGGTACAGATCGTTCAACTCTGTCTGCGCCGACGCAGACAGCTCGTCACTGTCTCGAATACGGACCGTCTCGTCGGCGAGAGTCACGGCAGATTTCTCCATTCCGAACAAGATCGCCTCGACCGTGTCGTCGACTGCGTCCGCCTCGTTCGTGATCGCCTCCGTCCGCTCCTCCCTGACGACGTCGTCCAACTGCACGACGGTGTACGTTCCGAGCGCCGCAACGACGAGGATCACGACCGCGAACCCGTACAGCACCTTCGTCGTGTGGCTCTCTCGTGGATCGAGGTTCACGCTGCTCCCCCCGCTGTCTCGGATCGTCTGTACGTACACTGCTGTTTCGCACGTCGCCGCAGCGCGACACCTGTGACTCCTAGACCTCTCCGATTGCGTAGCACGAGCAATATACTGCCTGTTTAGTATTAATAGTTTGGTTTTTTTCTGTATATATTTTGTTGTCTTAGTTAATACATTTAATTCTACGGTTTTCAAAACAGGTAGCACCTGATACGTATTTAATCGAATAAAATCGGGGTGCGGCTGATGACTCTGCACGCGAGAAGGGCAGGTGAACACTCATAGCCCGCACTGGTGTGGTGAGAATAAAAAACCTGCCGACAGCGACCGAACAGCAGCCGACAGGGCTACTCGAATCGCACGTCGACAGCCGCACCGTCAGCGTCCGGGCGCGTGCCACAGTCGAGCGCCGCGAACCCTTCACGCAGGTGGTCGTACGTCTCGTCGATGGCCTCGACGACGACTTTCGTGTCCGAGATCACCGGCATGAAGTTCGTGTCGCCGGTGTACCGGGGGACGACGTGGGTGTGGAGGTGGTCGTCGATAGAGCCGCCGGCGGCGTCGCCGCCGTGGTTGAGCCCCGCGTTGAGCCCGTTCGGCTCCAGTTGGTCGCGGAGGACGCGGAACGTCGCCTGTTTCAGTCGGGCGTGGTCTGTCACCTGTGTCGGTGACAACGCAGTGTAGTCGCCTTCGTGTTCGTACGGGATCACCATCACGTGGCCGGGGTTGTACGGCGCGTTGTTGCAGATCACGAACGAGTGAGGCGAGCGGGCGACGATCCGACTGTCGCGGTCGGTCTCCCGAGACGGCAACACACAGAACGGGCAGCCGTCGACCGCGTCCTCGTGGTCCTCCCGACGAATCCACTCGATCCGCCACGGCGCGAACACCTGCTCCATACCCCACCTCCGGCCGCGACGCGCTTGAATACGGTGTTGTTGCCCCGTCGGCGTACCCGCGTTCACACCCAATTTTAAATAGTACAACTGCAACGTGATAGGTATGGCCACACAGCCCGCCGGGACGGACAGGGTGCGCGAGCCCTGTGGGGAGTGTGAGCGGGAGACCGACCACCGCGTGCGCGTCGAGATCAGGACCGAGAGTCAGACCGCCGAGAACGCGGAGTTCTCGCGGGAGCCGTACCGCGTCACCACCTGCCGGGAGTGTGGCGCGGAGTCCGTGACGCGAATGAACAACGCGTGACATGCTGTCGACTGCGAGACCCGCAGTCCGCCCCACGCAACGTCGCCACTCCGTCCACGCCCTCCACGGGAGACGCGACCAGTCATAGGGTCGTGCGTAGATCGTTACCGCCGGCTCGACTCACAGGTGCAGTAGCAACGCGGTACCGTCCAGTACTCCGCACCCAACCGAAAATCCCTACGCACGACCCTATCAGTCGAACAGCCCCGCAGTGATCACTTCGGTGCTGTCTTCGGTCACCAGAATCGTGTGTTCGGCTTGACTGACGAGCGTGCCGTCGGACTCTTTCAACACCGGGTAGCCTTTGACGATCCCCTGTTGGCTCAGTCGGCGCAGCGCCATCTCCGTCCGCGAGGAGTCGAGTGCGCGGGCGGCGAACGGGAGCCCGTCGAACTCGCGGATCTGTTCGAGCGCCTGCCGTGCGGTGCGGTTGCGGACGGAGCGGTCTGCCACTAACTCGAAGATCTCCTCTGTCGAGCCCTCACCGACTTTCCCGCGGCCGTCGGTTGCGAACGGCTCGATTGCGACGGCCTGTCCGGGCTCTAACTCGACCGAGCGGTCGACACCGCGGTTCGGCACGTTCGGCTCCGTGTGGGCGTCGTACTGCTGGACGCCGTGCCCCGACAGGTTGTAGATCGGGGTGTAGCCCCGCGCCTCGATTGCGGCCTCGATCTCCGCTCCGATCTCGCCGACCGGGACGCCCGGACCGGCTGTCTCGACTGCCGCCGCCAGCGCGTCTTCGGCGGCCGCGACCAACTCCGGCGTGTCCGAGAGGTCGACCGTCACCGCGGCGTCTGCGATGTAGCCGTCGACGTGGACGCCGATGTCGAGACACACCATCCCGTCGTCGAACGTCGTGTCGTCGTCGCGGGCCGGCGTCGCGTGGCTCGCCGCCTCGTCGACGCTGATGTTGACCGGGAACGCCAGCCCGTCACCGAGTTCCCGGACGCGATCTTCGGCGTACTCCGCGACTTCGAGGTGCGTGACCCCCGGCTCGATCATCGCGCGACTCTCCTCCATCACGGTGGTCAGAATCTCTCCCGCCTCGCGGTAGCTCTCGACCACGTCCGGCGCGAACGCTGTCATGTCTCGCGGTTGGGCGCTCCGGCGCAAGTACGTTGCGGCGTCGCCCGAGACGAACGTGTCGACCCGGAGGGCAGTGCGGCTGCGAGGCCCGCAGTGTCGGGGAACGAAACACGCAGCGTCGAGGAACGAGACTCGCCGTGGCAGAGAACGAGACCCGGAATATCAAGGAACGAGACCGGCAGCAGTCGACTGTGCGGTCTCGATCACCGGGCCGAATCCGGGGAGCAGCAGCAGCGTACCGACGGCGGCGACGATCACCGCGGCGTACAGCGCGGTCGGTGTCCCGCCGAGTTCGACCGGCTCGTCCGGCTCCTCGATCCACAGCGCCTTCACGACACGGCTGTAGTAGAACAGCGACAGCGCGCTGTTGGCCGCGCCGACGGCCGCCAGCCACCAGTAGCCCGCGCTGATCGCGCCGGCGAACAGGAAGTACTTCGAGAAGAACCCGCCGAACGGCGGCAGGCCGGCCAGCGAGAACATGAACACGGTCATCGCCGTCGCGGCGATCGGCACCTGCTTGCCCAGCCCGGCGTAGTCCTCGAACCGGCGGCCGACGCCCCAGTGTTCGACGAGGGCGATGAACAGGAACGCGCCGGTGTTCATGAACCCGTAGACGAGCAGGTGTGCCATCGAGGCCCCCAACACGCTGCCGGACTCGACGGTGGCGAGCGAGCCGCCGCTCCACGCCGCGAGGCCGATCAGCGCGTACCCCGCGTGCCCGACTGAGGAGTACGCCAACATCCGCTTGACTGTCTCCTGTGTCGCGGCTGCGAAGTTGCCGACCGTCATCGTCACGATGGCCAACACCTGGAACAACAGCATCCAGTCGATGCTGGCCACGCTCTCCTGTGCCAGCGGAATTCCGACGGTGAACACGCGGAACGCCAAGGCGAAGCCGGCGGCCTTCGACGCCGAGGAGAGGAACGCCGAGATCGGCGCTGGTGCGCCCTCGTACGCCTCCGGTGCCCAGAACTGGAACGGGACACTCGCCGTCTTGAACGCGAACCCGCCGGCGATCATCAGGATGCCGACGCCCGCGATGCCGGAGACGCCCTCGACGCCGCCGACGAGTGCGGCGGGGTTGCGCAGCCCCTCGGCCACGTCCGCGAGGATCAAAGACCCTGTCGCGCCGTACACTAGGGAGATGCCGAACGCGAACACCGCCGAAGAGAGCGCGCCGACGAGGAAGTACTTCAGTCCGCCCTCGACGCTCCCCTCGTTCGACTTGAGGTAGCCGACGAGCGCGTACGACGGCAGCGAGGCGAGTTCCAGCGCGACGAACGCCGTCGCCAGCGAGTTCGCGGTCGCCATCAGCGACATTCCGGTGGCCGCGAACAACACCAGCGCGTAGTACTCCGCCTGGTACGGCCGGTCACGCAGGTAGTCGTAGCTGGCGATCAACACCATCCCGGTGACGGCGGCGAACAACGCCTGGAAGAACAGGGCCATCCCGTCGACCACCAGCGCCTCGCCGTACAGCGTGATCGGTCCGTACTGTCCCTCGCCCGTCCCGGCCGAGAGGAACCAGCCCGCGAAGCCGAGTGCTGTCAGTGTCCCGATCACCGAGACGCCGGTGAGGGCTGCCGGCCGCGAGTCGTCCGGGTCGACCGTGTCGATCACCAACAGCGCCAGCCCGGTGAGACCGAGCACGATCGCCGGCGCGAGCGCCGTCCACTGCGGGAGCGGAGCCATCTATGCACCACCTCCCGCTTCGAGGATCGGTGTAATCGCGTCTGTGATCATCCCGAAGAACAGCTCCGGCGCGACACCCAAGACCACGATAGACAGCAACAACACCGCCAGCGGCACGGTGTCCGACAGCCCGGCAGACGACACGTCGTAGTCCGTCTCCAACTCGTAGGGGCCGAACAGCGTGCGCTGCATCGCCCACAGCAGGTAGCCGGCGACGATCACGATGCCGAACATCGCCGTCGCCGTGAACAGCGGCGCACTCGGCAACACGGTCGAGGCGAAGGAGCCCTGGAAGATGAAGAACTCCGCCGCGAAGCCCGCCATCAGCGGCAGCCCCATGTAGCCGAACGCGCCCGCGACGAGGATACCGACCGTGATCGGCATCCGGTCTGCCAGTCCGCTCATCTTCCCGACCATGCGCGTGTGTGTCTCGTTGTACAGCACACCGACGGACATGAACATCAGCCCGGAGATCAGCCCGTGTGCGACCATCTGGAACGTCGCGCCGCCGACACCGAGCGTCGTGTACGCGACCAGCCCCAGGATGACGTACCCCATCGAGGAGACGGAGGAGTAGGCGACGATCCGCTTCAGATCGCGCTGTCCGAGCGCGAGCAGCGCGCCGTAGATCACCGACACGACCGCGAACAGAGCGATCGGCACGGCGTACTGCTGTGCCACCTCCGGCATCATCGTGAAGTTGTACCGGAGCATCGCGTACGTCCCCATCTTCAACAGCACACCCGCCAGCAGCACGGAGACGGGTGTCGGGGCCTCGACGTGGGCGTCCGGCAGCCACGTGTGGAAGGGAACGACCGGCACCTTCACTGCGAAGCCCAAGAACAGCGCGGCGAACGCGGCAGCCTTCACCGTCGCCGGCGCGAAGCCGAGGAAGCTCGACACCTCACCGGCGTGGATCGACGCCGTGATCGCCGGCAGGCCGAACGTGTCCACCGGGAGGTTGTACACGAGCTGGATGAAGAAGATGAACATGACGAGCGACGCCACGTTCGTGTACA
>CAKZQY010000373.1 GCA_937142015.1 uncultured Halobacteria archaeon | reverse complement strand
CGCTCTGATCACCGACACGAGTCGCCACGGCGGTAAAGACTCGCAGTAATCACTAGCTACCACCGCGCAAGCGTGCTCACAGGTATCCACACGTCGCCACCAGATACTCACAACTCGTCCACACGTCGCCACCTCACAACTCGTCTACACGTCGCCACGAGAGTGAGCCCACGCGGCCGTACACGCGTCTGCGGACACGTTCGAACTCGTGACTCTCGAAGAGCCACTGCGAGGGACGGTTGTCGGCAGCGACGAGCGCGGTGGCCGTTCGGGCACCACGTTCGCGGGCGCGGTCCAGCGCCGCACGGAGCGTCGCGGACGCGATCCCCTGTTCCCGGTAGTCCGGGTGGACGAACACGCGACGGACGTACGCCCCCTCGAAAGAGAGTTCGCGCTCCAGCGGGTGGACGCGGAGTGTCGCGTCGACAGTGAGAAACAGGTACCCGCGGACGGTTCCGTCCGTGGTGGCCACGATCAACTCCTCGTCCTCGCGTCGTTCCGCCAGCGGCGGATCTGTCCCGCCGAAGTCGAGCGCCGCTGGATCACCCACCCCGACTGTCGGCTCGGTGTCGTCGGCGGGGGTGTGGTGGCCGTCCGCCGCTTCTCCGTCCAGTCGACGACGGTACTCGTACATCACTGTCGCCGTGACCCCGTGGTCCGTCAGCCAGTCGTACACGGCGCGGCCGTACGGGTTTCGGGTGACCTGCCACAACGAAGCCATCGTCCCGGGTGTGTGTGCCGGCTGGTATAGTCTCTGGTGTACGGCGACTGTGATCCCACTGCCGAGAGTAGGCGTGGTTGCGTATCGAATACACGTTGACCTCACCCACCCTTACACTTTTTATCAGGGAGTTGTATCAGTAGCGCATGAACCGGCGACGGGCTCTCACAGCACTCGGCAGTGCGATTTCGCTGAGCGGGTGCTTACAATTGAGTGATAATGGAAATGCGACGCCAACACAAACTGCGACTGCCAGACGAGCGACTGGTCGGACGACCCGAACGCGATCACCGACAGACTCGCCCACCGAACGGCCGACAGACTCGCCCACCGAACGGCCGACAGACTCGCCCACTGAGTCTCCAGATGGCACGCCCCCCGAACCGGTCTATCCGTTGGGCCTCTCTGAAGATGGGGCTCAAGCAGTGCTGATGGGAACACACCGGCGGGAACTCGCTGTCCGGGGATTCCGGACGAACTGGGTACTAGTCAATACCGACAAGTCAGAGATCAAGGATCGCAGGACGTACCGCGTCGCAGATAGTGCGGCCCTCGGGAACTGGACGTTTGCAGAGGGTGGTGAAACCACTGTCTATCACAACAGTCAGGGTGGGTTTTGGCGAGAGAACCTCGGTGACAAGTTCACGTATGGTGAATCACGAAGCAGCTATTCGATCAGCCTCGTCACGTTCTCTAGGTGGATCGTACCAGTACTCGGACAAGGGAATTGGAGCTCTCCACAACTGGTTCAACGGCGCAAACCCGCAAAGTGGGAGTTGAGCATCACCGGTGTGGACTCGTCGAGTACACGGATAGGCTACTTCGACGGACGATTCGAGTCACTGTCCGGGTCGATGATCGTCGACGAACGGGGTATCATCCACGAGATCGATGCAGCGTTCACGGCGTCACGCGAGCGCGGGGGAACCGTCGCACACAGAATCCGTAATCGCGTGGGTGCGATTGGTTCGGTGTCTATCAGTGAACCATCGTGGCTATCGACCGCCAAGGAGCGTCGCCCGACAGCGGCAGCGACACTCACAGAGAATAAAAAATTCATACAATTCGAGCTAAAATCTGGCAATCAGTTGGAACCCGACACGAATATCACAGTTTTTGACGAAGTCCAGAACACGAATGCGTTCACTTACGAGCTGCAAGATCCGCTTCAAGCGGGTGAAACAGTGTACCTCTACCGAACGTCCGACAACCGAGACCGGCTCGCTCGTGGGGGTCGGCCGACAGACGTCTCTCCGAATTCATTCGACAGTAACTATCACATGTGGGCACACCGTTCGCTAGAGTACTTCGGAACGATCAGTGTATGATATTTACTCGGTCACCATCCACCCAACGAAGTCGTCGGCCGACTGGGCGTTTGCGGGCGTAGCCTATACTGTCGGTCACGAGTGTGACGAACCACACCTTACTACGGGCGGTGCAGCCGGCCTGCGAACTGTTGACTATCTCTACAAACCACTATATTGATATTCTGTTACAAAGTAAGAGCAACGAGCATAACGACAATACGGTAATACACTGTACCGGTATGCAGTTGTTTTGTCTACAAACTGTGACACGTATCTCTACGGGAATCTAATATAAACAGCTTTTTGACCAGTCTACTGCAGAGCAAGTGATGTCAGACGATTCGGGGTCACCCCTCGACAGAGTATCGCGGCGACAGCTTCTCGGGACGACGAGCACGCTCGGAGTGGCGGGGCTCGCAGGCTGCTCGGGGCAGTCGGGCGGCGGCAGCACCGAGACGGAAGCGAGCGACGACAGCAGCGACAGCGGCGCAGACAGCGGCGGCGACGAGGAGACGGAGACGGCAGAGCCGACCACGAGCGGGAGCGAGACGACGATTCGGTTCTGGCACGCGATGGGGGGCGCGCTCGGGAAGTTCATCGACACACTGGCGACGGAGTTCTCCGACCAGACAGACGGGATCACCGTCGAGGCGACACAGAAGGGGAGCTACCGGGAGACCCTGAACGCGACCACCTCGGCAGTGCAGGCCGGCAACCCGCCGGCGGTCGCACAGATCTTCGAGATCGGCACACAGCTGGCAATCGACAGCGGCGCGTTCACACCGATCGAGGAGATCATTCCACAAGACCGGATCAACTACGACAACTACCTCGACTCCGTCCTCAACTACTACCGGATCGACGGCACGCTCAACTCGATGCCGTTCAACTCCAGTAACGCGATCTTCTACTACAACAAGGACGCGTTCGAGGAGGCCGGACTCGACCGAGAGGACCCGCCGACGACGTTCGACGGTGTTCTCTCGGCCGGACAGACCCTGACCGAGGAGGGAGTCGCAGACAAGGGGACGACGTGGCCGAACCACTCGTGGTTCGTCGAGCAGTGGTTCGCAGAGCAGAACCAGCCGCTCGTGAACGAGGAGAACGGCCGGGCAGGTCGCGCAACCGAGATCAACTTCGAGAGTGAGGCAGCGAACAACATCTTCTCGTGGTGGACGGACCTGTACGAGCAGGGACAGTACCTCAACCCCGGAATCGAGGCGTGGGGAGAGGCACAGCAGGCGTTCCTCACCGGGAAGACGGGCATCCTCGGCTACTCCACTTCCAGTATCGCGCCGATGAAGGAGGGCGCGAAAGAGAACGGGTTCGAACTCGGGACGATGCAGTTGCCAGTGCCGGAGGGGCAGCGCAACGGCACCACCATCGGCGGCGCGTCGCTGTGGGTGCCGTCGGGTCTGTCGAAGCCGAAGCGAGAGGCGGCCGGCGAGTTCCTGCTGTGGCTGAGCCAGCCGGAACAGCAGAAGCGCTGGCACACGAACACGGGCTACTTCCCGGTTCGTGAGGAGGCCGTGAGTCAGCTGGAGAGTGAAGGGTTCTACGACGAGAACCCCAACTTCCGCACCGCAATCGACCAACTGCGGGCGACCGAGGACTCACCCGCGACACGTGGCGCGCTGATGGGACCGTTCCGCAAGGTCCGTACCATCGTCGAGGAAGGGTACGTCAGCATGATCCAGAAGGACAACGTCGACGTGCAGAAGGGCCTCCAGCGGATCGACGACCAGTCCGAGAAGGCGCTGCAGAACTACAACCAGAAGGTGAACTGACGGAGCAGACGAGAGTGACACCCCACAGACGAATCGGCAGAGCGAACGAGAGTGAGGCTCGGCAGACAATCGACAGCGTAGACGAGAGTGAGGCTCTGCAGGCGGACTGACACAGCAGACGAGACGTTGACCGACACAGCAGACGAGAATTGACTGACGCAGCAGACGAGAACACCACCCACGCACGACACGATGACAGAGACAACGAAACCGTACGATTCGACGCTAGGGGCGGCGCTGTTGTTGCTGCCGACGCTGGTCGTCCTCGTCGTCTTCCTCTACTACCCGGCACTGCTCACCTTCCGGCTGAGTCTGTTCCAGACCCTCCTGTTGGGGACGGAGCGGGCGTTCGTCGGACTGGAGAACTACGTCGGACTGTTGGGTTCGGGCGCGTACCACGGGAGCTTCCTCATTTCGGTGGCCTTCGCCGCGACGGTCGTGCTCGGCACGCTCGTCGTGTCGTTGTTCGTCGCGTACCTCCTGTTCCAGGTAGAGGTCGGGGAGTCGACGTACCTCGTGGCGGCGATCTGGCCGTACGCGCTGCCGACAGCAGTCGCCGGGACAGTGCTGTTGTTCCTGCTGCACCCGACACTCGGCATCATCACCCACTACGTCGAGGCGCTGACTGGCGTCGAGCTCGACTGGTTCACCAGCGGTCCACTGGCGTTCCTCGTGGTCGCGCTGTCTGCGGTCTGGAAGCAGTTGGGCTACAACATCGTGTTCCTCGTGGCTGCGCTGAACAACGTGCCGACGACGCTGACCGAGTCGGCGAAGCTGGACGGTGTCGGGCACCTGCGGCTGCTCCGACGGGTGTACCTCCCGCTGATCTCGCCGACGCTGGTGTTTCTCGTCGTCGTGAACACGATCTACGCGTTCTTCGGCGCGTTCCCGCTCGTCGACCTGATGACCAGCGGCGGGCCCAGTGGAGCGACGAACCTGCTGATCTTCAAGCTGTACCGCGACGCCTTCGAGTTCTCCTCGCTGGGGAGCGCGGCCGCTCAGTCGGTCGTCCTGTTCGTGGTCGTCGCCCTGCTGATGTGGGTGCAACTGCGGGTCTCCGACCGGTACATGCACTACGGAGCGTGAAACGATGGCAACAGAGACAGACAGGCGTTCGGGAGCGAGCACGGCAGTCAGTTTCCCAGACGTGTCGGGGGGACAGCTCCTCGTCCACGGGGGGTTGGTTCTCTCCATCTTCCTGATGGGGTTGCCGTTGTTGCTCGCACTGGTGATGAGCACTCAGACGACGACCGAGGTGTACCAGGTGACGAATCTGCAGATCGGCAGCGACGGGCTGTCGAACTACGAGACGGCGCTGTCGACGTACAATCTCGGTCAGTACATGGTGAACTCCTTCGTGATGGCCGCCGTGATCGTCGTCGGCAAGGTCGCACTCTCCCTGTTGGCGGCGCTCGCGCTGGTGTACTACGAGTTCCCGTACGAGCGGGCGGTGTTCGTGTTCGTGCTGCTCACCCTGCTGCTCCCGGTGCCGGTGCGGATCGTGCCGCTGTTCCAGCTGATGGCCGATCTGGGGTGGGCGAACACGCTGTTGGCGATCACGGGGCCGTACATCGCCAGCGCCACCGCGGTGTTCCTGTTCCGCCAGCACTTCCGGACGATCCCGTCCTCGCTGGTGGAGAACGCACGACTCGACGGCGTCGGCCCGCTGACCTTTCTCGTGCGGGTGTTGATTCCGATGTCCCGTGGGATGATCGCGGGCGTCGCCGTGATCACGTTCGTGTACGCGTGGAACCAGTACCTCTGGCCGCTGATCGTCATCAGTGACCAGTCGAAACAGGTGGTGCAGGTCGGCATCAGGTTCCTCCAAGGAGCCAGCCAGTCCGGGCTGACTCAGTGGGGACTGATCATGGCCGGCGCTGTGATCGCGCTGCTCCCGCCGCTCGCGGTGCTGATCGCGCTCCACCGCCCGCTGCTCGAGACGTTCTCGCTCCAACAGAAGTGAGGGATGTGACACACGCCACGATCAACAGGCACACACGACCGACGACACACACGACACTGACCGACCGACGACACACACGACACTGACCGACCGACGACACACACGACACCGACCGACTGACGACACACACGACACTGGCCGACCGACGACACACACGACACTGACCGACCGACGACACACACGACACTGACCGAGACAGAGAGACACAGACAATGTCACAGATCACGCTCGACGGATTGACGAAACAGTTCGGTGACGTAGAGGCAGTGAGGGGGATCGACCTGACAGTGGAATCGGGAGAGTTCCTCGTGTTCGTCGGTCCCTCCGGTTGTGGGAAGTCGACGACACTGCGGACAATCGCCGGGCTCGAAGACGCGACGGAGGGACGGATTCTGATCGGGGACGAGGACGTGACGGGCCTCGATCCGGCAGAGCGGTCGGTGGCGATGGTGTTCCAGAACTACGCGCTGTACCCACACATGACCGCCGCGGAGAACATGACGTTCGGCGTCAGATCCTCCTTCGAGTCCGACGCGGCGATGCAGGAGCGCGTCCAGGAGGCCGCAGAGACGTTGGACATCCCGGAGCTGTTAGACCGGAAACCGTCGGAGCTGTCCGGTGGTGAGCGCCAGCGGGTCGCAATCGGGCGGGCGCTGGTGCGGGAGCCTGCCGTGTTCCTGTTAGACGAGCCGTTGAGCAACCTCGACGCGAAGCTCCGGGTCCAGATGCGCGCCGAACTGCTGGAACTCCACCGAGAACTGGAGACGACGACCGTGTACGTCACCCACGACCAGACGGAGGCGATGACACTCGGCGACCGCGTCGCCGTGTTGGACGACGGCCGACTCCAGCAGGTCGCAACGCCACAGGAGCTGTACGACTACCCGGACAACCGGTTCGTCGCCGAGTTCCTCGGCAACCCGGCGATGAACGTGCTCTCGGTCGATGTCGTCGAAGGCGAGACGACGTACGCCGCCGAACACGCCGAGTTCCGGGTGCCGCTCCCCGACCACCACGACGCAGATCTCTCGCGTGTAGCCGGATCGGTCGCGCAGTTCGGCGTGCGGCCGGAGGACATCAGCGTCCGGGCGACCGAGTCGGGCAGACAAACGAGCGACGGGACGGCAGCCGACGAGAGCGCGACCGCGCCCCAGACTGTCGGCGAGGCAACGGCGTCCCAGACTGTCGGCGAGGCAACGGCGTCCCAGACTGTCGGCGAGGCAACGGCGTCCGTGACCGTGACAGAGCCGCTCGGCGAGTCGTTGCTCCTCCACTGTGACGTCGGCGAGGACAGCCTGCGAGTGAAGACACAGCCGCGGACGGCCGTCTCGCCGGGCGACACGGTGGTGCTCGGGTTCGACCGCGACCGACTCCACCTGTTCGACCCGGACGACGGAACGACGGCCTACCACTCCAGTCCGAAGGGGGAGGCTGCACCGACGCGCACAGTCGCGGAGATGCAAGACTGACGCGCACGTCGAAGCCGGATAGACGGTCGTCTGTCGGAACATCTTTTTCACTCCACCACAACTGTAAGAGTGTGCAGCTCTCTTTCCAGCACGCGACGCCCGACGCCGGCAACGAGTCTCTTCTCCTCCGTGTCGACACGCTCGGCAGTCCGACACAGTGTCTCCTGATCGACGCAGGCGAGGGTCTCGACCTCGACAGACTCCTCGACGACGACGACCGCCTCGTCGGCATCTGTCTCACGCACGCACACGCCGACCACTACGCACAACTCTCGACGGCACACGACGACGCGCGGGCTTCGATTGGAGACGACACAGCGGTCTCGATTACAGACGACACCACGAGCGATCTACACGGGAAGCAGCCAGCAGTGCCGGTGTTGACCAGTCCGGGAACGGCGGCAATTCTCGACAGCGTACTCGACACTGCGGCGAACGAGACGGACATCCGGCACGGCGACACGCTCCGGAACGCAGTCACGCCAGTGGACGACTGGACACGACTGTCGGAGGCGATCGAGATCAGACCCGTCCCGGTCGGTCACACCCCGGGCGCGGTCGGGTTCCTGATCCGAGTCACAGACGGCGACGACACACGCCTGTTGTTCGCAACGGGGGACTGGACGCTCCGCGACACGGCGGGCAACCCCGGTCTCCCGGTGGCGGACCTCCCCGCAGTCGACGTGTTGTTCCTCACTGCCGCGACGGCCGAGGAGGCTCCAGAGACACTCACCGAGGTGCTCGCCAGCGCGCTCGACCGCGCTCGGGGTGGCGCGCCCACGCTCGTGACTGCCAGCGGGCTCACCAGCGTCCACCTCGCAGTGCTCCTCGACAACGCCGTCCGTGGATTCGACCTCTCGGTGCCCGTGCGGCTCGCCGGCCACGCCGCCACGCTGTTCGACCAGCTCTCGCTGTCTGCGGTCGCGCCGACCGTCGAGTTGACCCCGGAGTTCGACAGCGCCGGGCAGTGTCTGGACCCCGGCGCGATCACGCTCGCCGGCCCCGACGCGCCACGCGAGAACAGCAGCGGTGTCCTGTTCGACGCACTCGCCGGTAACCCGAACGCGTGTGTGATCCAAGTGCTCGGGTCGAACAACGACCCTGTCACCGACGCCGCCTGTACGATCTCGGACTACCGACTGTCGAACCACCCGCCGGAGGCGGCACTGGAGACCGTCGTCGACGCAGTGACGCCACACCACACCGTGATCACGCACCGTCGAGACGGTGCTGTCGCGCAGTTCAACTACCTCGACACGATGGTCTGGGCCGGCACCACCGACGAACGACTCCGGCTGTACGACGGGAACCACTGGGTGATGCCACCGTGGACCGAACAACACGTGCTCCGCACCGACCAGTGGCGCGGTGCGAACACCGACGGCAGTGAGTTCGACGTCGCTGTCCCGACGCCGGGCACCGAAGTGGTGAGTCTCGCCGCCGAAGGCGTCGACGTCGAACGGCTCGAAACGACGCTCCACCGGGAGTACACACAACCGACTGTCGAACAGAACGTGTCACAGCAAGCTGCCGAGGAGAGCACGCCACAGCGAGCCCCCGACGAGGACGTGTCACCGCAGACTGCGAGTGAGTCCGAACGGGCGAACGAGAAACCAGACGCCGTACAGACGGCAGAGGGTGCTGCCGGGACTACGACTCCCGAACAGTCGACGGCGACGGTGGTGAACGGACACAGCAGCACGAGCGGGACGACCGCTGGCGGCGAGACTAGTCCGACGAGGCGGACTCACGGGAGAGACGACGAGGACAGCTCCGAACCGGTGGTGAGTCCAATCGTCACGAGTCTCGTCCCGATGCTCGTCGAGCGAGACGACTGGGACGGGAACCACCCAGACGAGAGTGTGCTCTCGACGGTGGTGAGCGACGCGACCGACACGTATCTCACGGCGCTGCTGGCCGGCACCGCGACGGGGGACCGAACGGAACTGCTCGACGTCGAGGTGACGCTCTCGGAGGCGCTCGCGGCGGCACTCGCCGAGCTCGGTGTCGCCGACGAGTCCGCACTGGTCGAGCGTGTGCTCGAAGACGTTCTCGCCGGAGACGCGAGCACGGAGATGGAAATCGACGGGACACTCGACACCGGTGAGTTGACAGTCGAGGACGCGGCGTTCGTCACACAGGGCGTCGAGGCGGTCGTCGAGAACGACGAGTACGCTCACCAGTCGCCGGCAGACGTGATCGAGGCTGCCGTCCTGTGGTCCGTCGTCCACGGGCGACAGTCGACGGCACGCTCACGCGGAGTACTCGGGAATTCCGAGCGTTTATGACTCCGACGCCCGTGATTCTCACTGTGATCCCACAGTTCGAGAACGTCGATTACTCGACGAAATTGCAGTATCTGATGATGATCGTGTTCGGAGCCGTGACGGCAGGCTTCGCGGTCGCACCACTCGGCACTCGCGTCCGTATCCTCGGTGCCGGCGTCGCGTTCGGAATCACCGTCGGACTCTGGCTCTCGCACCTGCTGTCGATGGTGTACGAGACCACGACGGAGCTCCGACGGGGGGCGACGCAGTAGAATGAGTGTCCCCGACGACGACGCCCCGGAGACCGAGACGAGTGTCGAGGCCAACGGCGCGACGACGGACGAGACCGGCGGCGCGACGACAGACGAGAGCGACGGTGTGACGGCAGACGAGAGCGACGGTGTGACCGCGGACGAAATCGACGGCGCGACGACGGACGAGAGCGACGGAGCGACGACGGACGAGAACGGCGGAGCGACGACGGTGGAGACCGGCGGAGCGACGACGGACGAACGGAAGGCTTCCGGCGGATCGAGTGACACCGTGACGGGTGACACAGCGACCGAGCTCGGCACGGCCAGTAGCGACACGACCGGACAAGAAGAGCCGGAGACGACGGGGGCGTCACAGGAGTTCGAGAACCTCGGAGCGTTCCTCCTGACGACGATCGGCGTGACGGCGATGTTCACAGCCATCTTCGTCTTCACGTTCCCTCCGCCGATCGACCAGTACTTCTCCGCAATCGTGATATCGGTCTCTGTGGTGACGCTGATCATCGGGATGGTGCTCGACCTGCTCGGCTACTTCGAGGACGATCCGAGTGTGTTGACGGAGACGACGGAGCGGCGGTCGGAGCCACAGCAGTTAGAGAGCGTGCGGGCGAAGCCGAACAAGCCGCTGCCGAAGAAGATCAACTTCGACGACGAGATCCGTCGTCTCAGGGACCACTTCGACGGAGAGCTGCCCAGACAGATGGACTCGTTCCTGACGGAGTACCAGGAGCTCAAGAGCTCCTCGAAGAACCGGAAAGTGATCGCCGGGAGCCTCCGTGCGGCACTCAACCCGATCTCTGCGCTCGTCGACAGCGAAGAGATGGAAGAGATGGTCGACGAGATGGGCGACCGACTGTTCGCGTACATCAAAGCCGACCCGGTCGACAACATGGTCGTCACGGAGTACGCGTTCTTCAAGAACGGAGTACAGATACAGCCCGTAGACCAGCAGGGAGAGCAGGTCCGGATCAAGGCGACCGTCCACAACGAGGGCGACACGGCGAAAGCCGAGGTTGCCGCGCGGTTCAAGAACGAGGCCGGCGTCCCGGTCAAGACCGCGTACCTCCCCGTCGGTGAGGTAGTGACGGAGGCGCGAAAGGAACTGAACACGAACGTGTACGTCCCCTCGCTCGCAACCTCTGTCGACGTGTTCGTCGTGCGGGCGACACAGGATACACCCGTGCTCGACATGTG
The DNA here is from genome assembly GCA_937142015.1 of uncultured Halobacteria archaeon. Lineage (GTDB taxonomy): Archaea > Halobacteriota > Halobacteria > Halobacteriales > Haloferacaceae > JAHENP01. The sequence continues at coordinate 20,183 of CAKZQY010000373.1, read as the reverse complement.
ACCGTGCTCGACATGTGACCGTGTCCGGCCGGTGGGCGTGTCCGGCCGGTGACCGTGCTCGGCAGGTGACCGTGTCCGGCCGGTGGCCGTGTCCGGCCGGTGACCGTGCTCGGCCGGTGAGAGCTACCACACTCGATTAGTGAGGGCCACTGTGCGCAGTCGGCGAGAGCTACCCGAGCACAGACGGGTCGTCGTTCGCGGGATCGTTCACACGCGTGGAGACGGGGACAGCAGTCATCGACTCGTCGGGGTGTGGCGACAGCAGGTCACGGCAGTCGTCGGGGTCGGCGTGGAGCCACGTCGACTCCGCCTCGGGCGGGAGGATCACCGCCATTCGGTGGTGGAGCTGTGAGACCAACTCGTTCGGCTCCGTCGTGACGACCGCGAACGTCTCTACTGTCGCGTCCTCGTCGCCGCCGCCGTGACCGAACTCCGCGAGCCCGGACTGTCGCGTCGGCGGCGTCCACCGCTCGTAGATGCCGGCCATCGTGAACACGCGGTCGTCGTCGAACGCGACGTGGTACGGGCGCTTCTCTCCGTCCGCGTCCGTCTGTTCGCCCGCGTCGCCGTCGAGTGTCGCCGTCGTCCACTCGTAGAAGCCTGTCGCGGGGACGAGACACCGCCGTCGTTCGAAGGCGTCCGCGAACGAGCGTTTCTCCGTGATCGTCTCGGCACGCGCGTTGATCAGGTCGAACGACTCCTCGGCCCACGAGGGCGTGAATCCCCACTCCATCCGTCGGAACTCGCCGCCGTCTGTCACGACCGGCAGCTCCTGACTCGGGGCGCAGTTGTACCGCGGCTCGAACGACGACGGCACTGTCACGCCGAATCTGTCTGCGAGCTCACTCGCCGTCACCTGCAGGGAGTAGCGTCCACACATTCTCAGGCTCCCGAGTCTCCGCCGCGTCCGAGGAGTCCAGCGAGCGACTCCCGGAGTCGATCCGTCTGACCGCGGAGTCGATCCGTCAGGCTCTCCGACTGCGACTCGTCGAGCAGCTCTGCAGCGAGTGCATCCACCTCCGCCTCGCCGAACTGCTCGCGCTCCCGGGCGTCGGTGAGCCACTCGCGCCACCCGGACTCGTCGAGGACGCCGCTGTCCGCCGGCTCCCACTGCTCCGACAGCGCCTCGCGGTCGGCGAACGGCACGTCCATCTCCCCGCCACCCCAGTACAACGGTGAGAGGTAGAAGGTCGGCTGCCCGTCTGGCGCTGCCGTCGTCTCGCTGGATTGACTCGTGTCTGCCCCGCTCGCACCGGCGCGGTCTGTGCCCGTTCCACCCACACCGGCGCGGTCTGTGCCCGTTCCACCCACACCGGCGCGGTCTGTGCCCGTTCCACCCACACCGGCGGGAACGAACCGGTACGGGTAGTCGTTGTACAGGAACACGTCCTCCGGAGTGACGACGCTCTCGTCCGGGAGTGTCAGCGTCTCGCCCGCGGCGGTGTCGGCCGTGTCGGTCATTACTGATCACTACGGGCTGGACACTCTTGAGCGGTGGCCTCGCCGTTCCGTACACTTATCAGACAGAGCGCCGCAGTTCGTCGTATGCCGAAACAGCCGCACCTCCTCGTCTCGGAGGGTGACGTTCACGATACGGTGTTGATTCCGGGGAACCCGGACAGAGTCGACAGAATCGCCGGTCACTGTGACGACTCGGAGCTCGTCGCGGAGAACCGCGAGTACCGCACGGTGAACGCCACCTACGAGGGAGCGCCGCTGACGATCACGTCGACGGGAATCGGCTGTCCGTCCGCGGCCATCGCGGTCGAAGAGCTCCACGAGGTCGGTGTCGAGCGAGTGATTCGCGTCGGCACCTGTGGCGCGCTCCAGGCCGACATCGACGTCGGCGACATGGTGATCGCAACCGGCGCGGCGAAGGCGGAGGGGACGAGCGAGCGCTACGAGAGCGAGACGTACCCCGCGGTTCCGGACTACGAGACGCTGACGACGCTGGTCGAGGCTGCCGAGGCCAACGACGAGTCGGTTCGAGTCGGGCCAATCGTCTCCGACGACGCCTTCTACAACGAGACTGAGGAGTACGTCGCGGACTGGGAGGCTGCCAACCTGCTCGCTATCGAGATGGAGGCCGCGGCCGTCTTCTCGCTGGCTCGTCGCCGCGGGATGGCTGCCGGCGCAATCTGTACTGTCGACGGCAACCTCGTCGCCGGCGAGCAGAAAGGTGCCGACTCGGACTCCGAACTCCCGGACGAGGCGAAGAACAACGTCGCACGCGCTATCGACATCTCTCTGAACGCTGTGACGCGACTCGACGACTGACCACCGGACGCAACTGTGTGACTCGATGACTGACCACCGGACGCAACTGTGTGACTCGATGACTGACCGCCGGACGCACCACTCGACGACTGACCACCGGACGCAGTGACACGACTCGAGGACCGACTGAACGAGAGACAGATCGACCGAGGAGACTGGCTACATGGCAGACAGACCCGGGTTGTTGGGACGGCTCCGCAGAGCCGTCGTCGCTCGGACGCGAGGCGTCCGCGAGTCACTCAGCCGTCGTCGCGGTCGGGTCCGCGGGTTCCTCGCGGTCTGGGTTCGTCGACTCAGACGGATCGAACGACGCGAGGTCGGGGAGTTCAGGCGGTGGCTGGAGCACACGGACAACCTGCTGCACGTCTCGGCGCTGGTGTTCGTTCCCGCGCTGGTCGCAGCCGTCACGGCGCTGTCGAACGTCTTCCCCGGTTTCTCGTTTCTCCTGTTCCCGCCGTTGGCTGCCGGCACGTTCACGCTGTTCTCGGACCCGGAGGGGCGGTTCGCCGATCCAGTCCGGTTCGTCGTCGGCGTCACCGGCGGCGCGGTCTGCGGGTGGGTGGCGCTGCGTGCAGAGTCCGCACTGTTGGGTGTCCCGGAGTCGGGACTCGTCGCGCCCGGGAGCGCCGCCGTCTCGATTCTCCTCGTGGGAATCACGACGTGGGCGCTCGACGTCGAAGAGCCGGCGGCGTTCTCTGCCGCGCTGTTGGTGTTGCCGGCCGAAACACCGGGTCGGTACGTCCTCTTCACGTTCCTCGCCAGCACAGTCGTCGCGGCCGTGTTCGCCGCGTGGCGCGAGACAGTGTACGAGGAGCGGGCGGCGTTCCTCTACGGCACGATGCGTGCCGACGATCACGTGCTCGTCCCGCTGCGGGGGCCGGACAGAACCACGCCGGCGCTGTTCGGCGCGCGCCTCGCGGAGGCACACGAGGCTGGGAAAGTCGTACTGCTAGACATCGTGGACGACGAGCGTGTGGCTGCCACCGAACGCACGCTGCTCGACAGAGCTCGAGGCACCTACGAGGAGGTCGAACGACTCGACGACGTGAATCCAGACGTGCGTACCGAAGCGGAGGCGTGTGTCGAGCGCGTGGAGACGACCGCAGAACGGGTCCGTACCGAGGCCGGTGTCCCGGTCGAAGTCGTCGTCGCCACCGGGAACCCGGAGCGCGTGGTCGGCGACGTTGCCGACGCGGCCAACTGTGATCTGATCGTCACGCCCTACGAGACGGAGTACGGGTTCACCTCGTCGTTCGTCCGCGCGGTGTTCCGAACCAGCACGGACGCGGTCACCGTCCGGTCGGTCACGCCCCGCGAGGAGTGGCGGCGGGTGCTCGTCCTCGTCGCCCGTCCCGGTGACACTGCACACGCGATGGTCGACTTCGCCACTCGACTCGCTGGCGGCGCTGGGACGGTGTCCGTCTGTAGCTGTATCGACACGGAGGCAGAACGCCGTCGCGCGGAAGACAAGCTGTCGAAAGTCGTCGACGCGGTCGACGGACCCATCGAGACGCGGGTCGCCCGCGCGAACGTGCTGGAGTTCGTCGACCGCAACGCCGACAGCTACGACCTCGTGTTGCTGGGCGCGTCCCGTGACCGCTCTGCCGCCTCGCGGCTGGTGTCTCCACCGACGTTCGAGCGCATCGAGGACGTGGACTGTGACGTGGCTGTCGTCGACCGTGGGCGTGTCGGGTGACGACACCGCCCCTCGTCGCGTCCGCTCCGCACTGTCGGTCACGAGTCTGTCGCCCACCGGTCGGTGCTCTCGTGACCGACAGGATCAGCCGACGAGGTCGACCACCGTCTCGGCGTCACAGACGAGATTGTACGCGCGCTCGTCGTCGTTCCACAGCACCAGCACGTTCTCGATAGACAACACGGCTCCGTACGGTGCGGTCTGTAGGTCGCCGTTCAGCGACGACCGTCGCGTGAGCACCGCGTAGTGGTCGACGGACTGTGACCCGTCTCCGACACGGTACACCGGGTTACGGTCGTCGCCGGAGCCGGCAGTCGCTTCGGCGTCACTCGCCAGTCGCTCCCCACCGGCGGTCCCCTCGCTGTCTTCCACTGGGCCGTCTCTCTGCACCCCGTTCCGTGGGACACCGTCTCTCTGCACTCCGTCTCGTGGGACACCGTCTCTCTGCACCTCGTCCCGTGGGACATCGTCACCGGCGAGGTTACGCGACAGCTTCACCACCATCGTGTTCACGCGGCCGGTGACGTGCGTCTCGGAGTCTGCGAGCCGGGCGTGTCGGTCCGCACTCGCTCGCACCGGCAGGCGTCGTTCGCCGTCACGGCGCAGGATAGCGTAGGCGAACCGCACACTCGTATTCCGGAACTGCTCCGGGTCGAGGTCGTCCCGGTCGGGGAACTCGTCCGGTTCCGCCGTGTCGGCGAGTCGTCGCTGCGTCGGCGGCGGCTCCGCTAGCGGTGGACGTTCGTCGAACGACCAGCCGCGGTCCGACGGTGTCTGCCCGGGCCACAGCCGGAGTGTCGGCGCGTACACAGTCAGTTCGCTGTCCGGCGTCGCTACCGTTCGCTCGACGGACCGTAGCCCGGTCGCCGTCTCCAAGTCCGCGGGCGCGAGCAGGAGACAACTGCCGTCCGAGGCGAGGGCGTCACAGTACCGCTCGACTGTCGCCGCCGGCTCCGCGAGCTCCGAGAGCACGTTGCCGAACAACAGGAGGTCGACTGGGCCGTCGCGACTGCGCCCCTCGTCGTGGCCGTCTCCCTCGTCGTAGCCGCCGCTCTCGTCGCGGCCGTGTCTCTCGTCGTCGTGGTTCGATCCGTCGTTGTCGTCCTCGCTCCGCTCACCCACGCTCCCGGGGTCGAACGCCTCCGCAGTCGTCCGGTGGATCGTCGTCCGGAAGTTCCGTCCCGTCTCCGCGAGCACGGCTTCCAGCACGTCCGCGTTCGCGCTCGGCTCGACCGCGTGGTAGTCGACGACTGCATCCTCTGGCAGGTAGTCGTGGAGCGCGACCGCCGGGCTACCGGTCCCGGCTCCGACATCGAGCACGCGCAGTCGACGGGGGAGGAGGCCACGCTCTGTGAGCGGGTCGAGCGCGTAGCCCGTCGCCGCGTAGAAGTCCGCCCCGTGGTAGATCGCGTACGCCAGCGCCGCCTCCTCGTCGTACGACGCCTGCTCGCCGCGGTAGTACGTCTCTTTCAGCTCGCGGATGCGCTCGCGCAGCCGGTGGCCGCTCTCTCCCGTCTCCCAGTCGCGGCCGTACCGCTCGACGAGTCGGTCCGCGACCGCGCGGTCGTACTGTGGAGGGTACTGGGTCGGCTCCCACCCGGGCTGGTCGACCGGGTCCTCGGAGATCGGAACGAAACTGCCGTCCTCGCGCTCTCTGAACCCCAAGCTGAACGCCTCCTCTCTGAGTGCTCGTCTGACGACGGCCGGGTGTGGCTGACTCGGGAGGTACTCGTACACCTCCTCCGGGTCGACTGGGCGAACGTTCTGGAGGTACTTCGCCGTCTCGCGGAGCGACTCTCTGTCGACGCTCACGCCGAATCCCCACCGTTTCCGGACTCGCTCACGTCTCTCGACTCCCGCTCGTCGCCGAACGGCGTTCGTGGTTCGAGTCCGTCGACACGGTCGCGGGCGTCGGCGAACAGTTCGGCGAAGCGCTCGTCGTCGGCCGCCGCAGCCTCGGCGACGGCGGCGGCAGCCTCCGCGACCGCGTCGGCACCGTCGAACGTGTTCTGTACGTCGGCGTACACCCGAGACTCGCCGGCGGTGACAGTCGCCACGAGGTCGGTGAGCGTCTCCGAAATCGGCGTGTGGAACCGTTCGTCGACCGACTCCGTCGCCAGCGCGTACGCGAGCACTGCCGCGTGTGCGCCGGCCTGAACGGACTCCATCGCGGCGTCGTGGTCTGCAGCGGTGGTCTCGAACACCTCGTTGCCGGCCTCCTGCAGCGCGGATCTGACGCGTCCGACCGTCGCACCCGCTTCCCCGGGGACGTACGCGACCCTGCCGGGCGCACGCGGCGGCGCGAACAGCGGGTGGAAGCTGGCGTACTCCGAGACTGCGTGCCGCTCCATCGCCCGAATCGGCGTCTCCATCACGCCGGCAACGTCGATCAACGCGCCGGTCGCCTCGGCTGCGTGGCTCCGCACTGCCGCGGTGACCGCCGGAATCGGGACGGCGAGTGCGACGACGTCGAACGACTCGCCGGTCTCCAACGCGACCGCGCGGCTCTCCACGCCGTCGAGCGAGCGCGCGGCGGCCTCTGCCGTCGCTGCATCGCTGTCCGTGAACGTGACCGTCTCTGCCCGCGGTGTGAGCGTCTCGGCGAGCCAGCGCCCCATCTCGCCGGCCCCGACCACCAACAGGTCCATCGACGACTGTTACCCGACGGCCGACCGAAAGAGTGTCGGTCGACTCGACGGCCGACCGAGAGGGTGTCGGTCGACTCGACGGCTGATAGAAAGGATGTCGGTCGACCCGACGGCGATTCGATAGGAGACTGATCAGTCCAGCGACAGCCCGGCGTGCCAGCGATCCGCCCCAGCCTCGGCCTTCACCTCGTCCATCCGAGCGAGGAGCTTCACAGCGAGACTCGCCGTCTCTGCGGCACGGTTCTCCCCCTCTACCTGGAACTCCCCGGTCTCTCGGTTGGCGTACACCGTACAGATAGCACCGCCGCGCAGTCCGAAGATCGTCGCCAGCGTGACGATAGCGGCAGCCTCCATCTCGATGTTGCGGACGTTCGCCTCCGCAAGTTCCTCAACCAGCGTGTCCGCGTCCGGTGCCTCGTAGCCGTCGAATCCGGGGCGACCCTGCCCGGTGTAGAAACTGTCGGCACTCATCGTCACGCCAGTGTGGTAGTCGTAGCCGAGTCGTTCCGCGGCGGCGACGAGCGCAGTGACCACCTCGTAGTCCGCGACAGCGGGGTAGTCCTCGCGGACGTAGGCGTGGCTGGTCCCCTCCTGCCGGACGCCGCCGGTCGTGATCACGAGGTCCCCGACCGCCATGTCGGGCTGAATCGCGCCACACGAGCCGACCCGGATGAACGTGTCGACGCCGACGCGTGCGAGCTCCTCGACTGCGATTGCCGCCGACGGACTGCCGATGCCGGTCGACGTGACCGAGATCTCCGTCTCGTCGTACGTCCCCGTGACCGTGCGGTACTCGCGGTGGCGCGCACGCTCCGTCGCGCTGTCCCAGAACTGCGTGATCTTCTCGACTCGGTCCGGATCGCCGGGCAACAACACGGTGTCTGCGACGTCGCCCGGTGACACTTCGAGGTGGTACTGCTCGTCGTCGTTCGGGTCCTCGCTGTCGCCGGCCATACGCGGCCGGTTCGCCGGCACAGACAAGCCAATTTCGGTCGGCCGGCTCGCGTGTCGGCTACTGTCGGTCACGAGCCATCGAAGCCGGGGTCGACAGACCCGGGACGAGACGAGTTGGAACCCCGAGCGAGACGCAACACTGTATCGACACGTGTGACTGACAGTATCGTCCGGGTGACAAAAAACTGAGACCGAGCGACCGCGGTCGTCTGTGAGCCGGCCGGAGCTCGTCAGAACGCGCCGGCGTTGACCGTCACGTCGGCGTACAGCGACTCCGTCAGTGCGGCGTGGACGTGACAGATCTCCTCTGCGTAGCCCAGCAGTTCTTCGGCCTCGTCGTCGGTCAGCTCCGCCTCGACGTGCATTGTGAAGCTGATGCCGGTGAGGTCGTCGTCGTCGTCGAGGTCTGCCTCGGCGTCCGTCTGGATCTTGCCGAGTTCCTCGAAGTCGTTCCGCTGGGCTCCCGCGCGGAAGGCGTAGGTGAAACACGCCGCGTAGTCCGACACGAGCACTTCGTTCGGACTCGGACCGCTCTCGCCGAGCGCGTGTGTGTCGAGGTTGAACTCCCCGACCTGACTCGTCGCACTGAACCCTGCCTCGTTCACGGTGGTGGATTCGATGTCTGTCATAGTGTGAACGGAGAGTTGTCTTCGGAGGGCCTAAACCTGCCGATGCGTGGTGACTGTTGCCGTCGTCCGCGACGGGGGTCCCCACTCTACCGAGAACGCCATAGATTCTATAACTAAAATAAATAATTTAATAAATAAATATTATTAAAATATTAGTTATAATTTAGAGGGCTTCAGCAGGTGGTTGACTATCGAGCGCTTGATCACTTCGGAGATGATTGTAGTAGTGGAAGAAGCCAGTCAGCCAGCGTTCCGCGCTGGCTTGACTGCCGTTCCACGTCTCGTTGAAACGGTTAACCCGCATCGAAACCGTCTGAAAGAGTTTCTCAACGATGTTTCGGTCGCTGTAATTGAGATCTCTACTGAAATCAGTCCGGGTGAGAGCGGTGAGATACCCCATCACATCAACGAGGAATTCTGCGTTTTCGACGTTGTGACGGTCTTTGAGCTCTCGAAGGAACCGCGTCGCGGGCTTTCTACCCCGATGCGGTGATAGGTGCGCGTGGAGGACAAACTTCTCGTCTACGTCATGCCGAGTGCGATCAACGCCGAACCACTCCAGCACATCGGCACACTCCGAGAGAGAAGCTGTCCTTGCGTGGTGTCTGCACGCCAGCCAGATCAACTAGGCTGGCGTGCGCGGCTTGTCCATGCATGGCACTTCCTCATCATCAGTCACCTCGACATCAAGTTCGTCGAGCATCCTTGCTGAGACCCTCCGCCACTGGGGCCAATTCAACCCATAGAACTCATGCAACTTCGCAGTGCCATGTTAATCGTTATGTCATTAATCAGACACATATTGATACAATAATTTTATATAAAATATATGTAGTGCGAGACGGTAGTCAGTCTCAGATGAGCAGAACACGTTCTCGATGCCCAAGGCAGACGCAGAACTACACGAGCGACGAGTTCAACGAACTCTCGTCATCAGATCTTCCGAACGAGAACACGACGGAGGTGAACGTTACAAGTCAGCAACTCGATCAGCTCCAATCGGCTGGTGAGGAGACCGTCGCGCTCGCTCCAACACGGGTGGATGAAGGAGGAACAAACGAAATCGGGGTCGGGTACGATATTACGTTCGACACGGCACGTGAGGTGTTCCTGCAGCACAAGTCTCCGGACGGCACGATCGTCCGCGGGCGTGGAGACACGGAACGGATGTGGCTGAAGTTCAAGATTAACACAGAACAACTGCTCAGCCTAGCGATCAAGTACGGATCTCAACGAGCGTACTACGCGCTCCCAATCGTGACCACGAACTCCGAACTAGGTACTGCAGTTGACCGGACGGTCTTCGTTGACGCATGGAAAATCCTGAACTTCTCACTGATACAGAAGCGTGAGACATCATATCTCCTAGTCGAACACCCAGACGGGGGGCCGCTCCCGAACGACAGTCTCTCGTCGTATCGGATCCGTGGAAAGTACAACGACTACCCGCGGAACCGGTACAAAATGGAGGGCGGCTACCCGTACTACGATGTCCCAACGGGGGACTCGGCATTCTCTCCGGCTCCGGCGGTCGGATGGTCAACCCTCAAGCGGATGATTGTGGATGGAACTGGCGCGGCGACAATTCGTTCGAAAATCAAAACAGACGGTGGTTCAGAGGAACACCCGGACTGGTTCAATGCGACGCTGCCTGAGGGGATTCACACCGACTACCGCTCGTTGCTAATCCGCCGGTACGGGTTGTACGCCTACGCGAAGGGTGACGCGTTCAATTACGACGGGGAAAAATCCATTCGGGAGACCATCGTGGACTGGTTCTCTGAGCGAATTCTTACTGGATTCACAGACGACGAGAGAGGAGCCCTCCAGAGTGACGGTGTATCGGTCTTTGACGCGGAGTATGGTCCGGAAGAAGTTCCGGACGATTCGGCATACTCCAGTCGCAGGGAATTTTTGAAGGAAGCACTCCACGGGTTCCAAAACGCCCGCGATCCGCTGGGGCGAACACTGTCCGACACCGGACGACTCATCTACCAAACTGCTGAACAGTGACTGAGCATCCACTGGCATCTGAACTCCAACAGGTGTGAACCGCCCGTGTCGTGTCCAACGGCCGACTCTGGACTGTATTGTTAACCGCTGGTTGTGACAACCGCGTAGAACTGGGACGACAATTGAATACCAGAGGGAAGTTAGCTACGAGCCACGATGCGGCAGTTCAGTTGGTGGATCAAGCCGGTACTGTTTCTCAGTTCGTACACACCGCTGTACCTGATGGGGGCGCTAAGGTTCTGGAACACGGGACCGATGCTCACGCCGATCTATCGGATTCCGCGAGTCGGAATTCCTGTCGGATTCTCGTGGTTGACAGGGACTCTAACCCTGCTGGCAGTCGCCTCAACAGCGACTCTGTACTGGATAATCGGCTTTCACTCCGACCGGGGAACAAAGCAACACCCCGTTGACGAGTATAAGAAACGACACGAACTGCTGTCGTCCTACCTGCTGGTCTACGTATTCACCTTTGCCGGCTTGGAGTTCCCGGGCCTGCTTGATTCCGTATTATTCCTCCTGTTTTTTCTGGTTCTGGGTATCCTCCAGATCAGGTCTGGTCACCTCCACGTCAACCCGATGCTCGGCATCCGGGGATATCAGATGTACGAACTGACCACTGACAAACAGGTCGTACTGGTAGTCTCCAATGGGCCTCTCGAAGAAAAAGTAATGTCCCCAGAGATACGAGCTAGCTCGGACGCGCGCGATAAAGTGAGCCTCGTGTCGCTGGGTCCGGCGGCGTACCTTGCACCCAAACATGACAGCCAAAATCAATCAGATTGAGATCAGTCCAGCTGAGAAGTTGAGCCAAGCCCGTGAGTTTGCGAACGGGAACACGGAAACCGAGTTTCTGTTCGTCCAGAAAAGTGGCGAGTCTGATACTGTCGGTAAGTTAGAAATATCCAAAGAACTACAGGTAGAACTGTCTGACATCGTAGCGAGATGTCTAGCAGGCTATGTCAACGACCTCCGGAACGGAAGCGTCCGTCCACGACGACTTGATGTCGCCAACACAGTTTCGGACGAGTCGGTGGTGCAATGTGCGCCAAAAGGGAATCTGCCAGATACGAGGCTGTTCAGTGCTCTTGTCTCTGGGGAATGCGACAAAACCGGGAGCTACCCTACTGATTCAACTCCGAATATCCAGCTCATCAGGATCACTGAACCCGATGGGAAGACGTTAGTCGGAGTTCAGTCTCACCACGATGTCAAACTGATGCAGCCGAACAGCTCGTTGGGGGCCAGAATGTTCTACAGTAATGACGAATATCAAAAGTTCGATGGACAGGTAGTAACAGTAAAGCCGGAGTTGAGAGCGGTGTACTACGACGACTGGCTGTTTATTGACGATGCGAGCGTCTTCGAGTCGATATTCAACATGGAAGACGCATACCGCGAGAAGGCCGAGGAGGCGATGGATGCGCTTGAGGACAGTGGAATCATAATCACCGACGGTACCTCCGACTGGTTGCTGAGCCACATCAATATTCTTCGAGCGATGTACGAGATATATGACGAAGACATCCACGAGAAAGCCAGCCCGGACGAAATTGAAGAGACGATTGAGGAGTACGACCTGAACGAAAGATTCTCTTTGAGTTACGACCGGAAGAACGGGAAGATCCGAATCAACGTAGGGAAGTACCAGCACACATGGAAGCTCATCAAGGCACTGAGTGGAAAGTACGCCGACAACGCGATTAGGGATATCCGGTGGGAGATCGACAGCGGTCGACGAATGTGAGCGAGCCTGAATTGAACCGGATGTCATAGCAGAGGTCAGTCACAACCCGAGCATCGCCACGGCGACTAGACCTCAACGCCGTCGCTCGTGACTGCCCACCGAACGCGTTTCGTTCCTCTGATAGTGATTACTGCGAGTCTTTACCGCCGTGGCGACTCGTGTCGGTGAACAGAGCTTCTGAGCCGTCGGTTTTCGACTCCCTACGTGGAATTATTCGAGATAACTAATATAAATGTAATATTTTGGTACTCGTATGAGCACGCTCAATGTCAAAGTTCCACATAAGATGGACAAGGACATTGAGGCGTTTCTCGAAGCACACCCCCACTACCTGAACGAGAGTGAACTCGTTCGGGACGCACTCCGACACGTGATGGAGACGCCACGTCTGTCAGACCGAACGGTCGAAGACGAGCTCGACTCCACGGCACGCGAGCGAATCGAGACGGAACTCCGAGAGGCACTAGACGGGCCAGATCTCGTTCTCAGTTCAGACGAGCCACCCGTGACCGACAGTATCAGTCACTGTTTCGCCCAGCCTCACCACGTCCCTCTTCTTCGCCGGGCCACGACACACCCGGTTCGAAGTCGACACCCATCCGTTCGGCCGCACGCGAGATCATGTGGCCGCCGGTCGGTGCGGTGACGAACAGGAACGCGATAGTGACCAGCGCCTTCAGCCCGCTCCCCGCGGGGCCGAAGTACACCCACGCCGCCAGCGCCATCGACGCCGCACCGAGCGTCGTCGCCTTCGAGGTCGCGTGGAGTCGGTTGTACACGTTCGGCAGTCTGAGCAGTCCGATTGTCCCCGAGAGGAGGAACAGCGACCCGACTGCGAGCAGCACGACGATCAACAGCGAACCCAACAGTCCGGGCGGTGCGGTGGTGACACTGCCACCCGCCATCAGGCGTCACCCCCGGCCGAGCCGCAGGCCAGCGTCCTCCGGCACTCAACCGTCGCCTCACCGCTCGGTCGCCAAACCCCGACAGCCGGTCGCCAAACCCCGACAGCCGGCCGCCGGACCCCGACAGCCGGCCGCCAAACCCCGACAGCCGGCCGCCAGACCTCGCCACAGCGGTCTGACAGCACCTCGACAGCCCGAGTCTGATCGCGTGCGGTCGCCGTCTTCGGTCCGCCCACAGCCGTCGTCCGTAGTGTCGTGTGTTCGTCCATCGTGGATCACTCGATGATGTCTCCCTCCGTGACGTACCGTGCCACCGTGACAGTGCTGATGAAGCCGATAATCGCCAACACCAGTCCAACGTCGAGGAAGTAGCCACGCCCGGTCGCCATCGCGTAGACGACCGCGACCGCGACCACGTTCGTCCCGATGGTGTCGAGTGCGACCACGCGGTCGGGCGTCGTGGGACCGACGATCACGCGGTAGCCGGCCAACAGCGTGAGCAGCGCCGACAGGGCCAGCGCGGCGGTCAACAACAGCCCCAGCGACACCGGCCCGGGGAGCGGATCAGCCATCCGTCTCACCACCGTCGTCTCCGCTGTTTCCGCCTCCCTCTTCCTCGCGGGGTCTCCGCGGCACCGGATCGCCCGGCTTGAGTTCCTCGTCGAAGATGGCGAGCGCGTAGTCCTCCCACTGTCTGATCGGCGCGATCACGGACTCGCGGTCGGGGACGACAATACTGTGGACGTACAGTGTGTTCGTCTCTGTGTCGTAGTCCATCGTGAGTGTTCCTGGAGTGAGTGTGATACTGTTTGCAATCGTCGTGATCGCGGCGTCCGACTGGACCCGCAGCGGCACCTCGACCACCGCCGGATCGATCGGGAGCGACGGGGTCAACACGATACGCGCGACTGTGACGTTGGCGACGAGGAGCTCTTTCAGGAAGTTCGCCACGTACAGGACTACGTACGGTGCGATACGGAGCGTCCGCTCGGTCACAGTGCCGCGGTAGAACCGCCGGAGCCCGAACGCGACCGGCAGCCCGACCGCGAGCCCGATCAGCCCCTCCTCGACGAGCCGGATCGGCGGACTGAGCGGCACACCGCGGACGAACAGCCAGACGAGTGCGAGCTCTGCCGCGTTGACGAGCCACCGGCGCATCAGTGACCACCCCCGTCACCGCTGTGATCCCCACCGTCCGCTGGGACACCGTCGATCCCGTCCTCCGGGTACACACCGTCGACGTAACCGGCGGTGTCGGTCGCCGCCTCACCCGCCTCGGCGGCGGCCTCGACGACGAGGTCGGCTCCGACGCCGAACCCGACGAGCGTGACGGCGAGCACGGCGAGGACGACCGCCTCCACGGCCAGCGTGCGTCGGCTGGTGACGCCGAACTGGCCGCCGTCTGCTGCGGCGGCCGTCGACTCCCGTCGTCCGGCGCTCCACCGCTCTTCGAGCACCGCTTCGACCGTCTTCGGTGGCTCTCCCCAGAAGACGGCGTTCCACGCCCGCGTCACGTACGCGATTGTCAGCACGGCCCCGACGAGTGCAGCCGCGAGTCCGAGCCACGCGAGTCGTGCCGCGGTGCCGCTGCCGGCAGCGCCCGCGAGGACCCCGACACGGAACACGAGCAGCTTGCCGAAGAAGCCGATCAGCGGCGGCACGCCGATCAGCGACAGCCCACCGAGGAGGAACGCGCCGGCCAACACCGGCGCGCGGCGGGCGATCCCGCCGAGTCTGTCGAACTCCGTCGTCCCGATCACGTCCGTGAGCGTGCCGGCGACGAGGAACAACAACCCCTTGGCGACGGCGTGGTTGAACGAGTAGACGAGCGCCGCCGCGACGCCGAAGGCCGCCAGCGTCTCGCCCGGCACCCCGTTCGGCATCGGCAGGTTCGGAGCCAGCGCGGCGATGCCGAGCGGTAAGACGATGAATCCGACCTGTCCGACCGAGGACAGCGCGAGCAGCTGTTCGAGTTCGTCGCGCCCGACTGCGGCCAGTCCGCCGTACACCATCGACGCGACGGCTGTCACCACCAACACCGGCCCGACGTAGTCGAGTGCGGAGCCGTTCGCGTACTCCGCCGCCACGAAGACGGTGAAGAACAGCCGGACGATCGCGTAGATACCGACCTTCTTCACGACGCCGGCCAACACCGCCGTGACCGGCGCGGGTGCCGCGCGGTAGGCGGCTGGCACCCAGAAGTGGAACGGGACGATCCCGGCTTTCAGCGCGAAGACGGCGAGCAACAGCGCGGCCAACCCGAGCGTCGGCGCGACGGCGACGTTGTACGCGGCCGGCTCCCCGAGTCGACGCGCCATCGCCGCCATGTTGAGCGTCCCCGTCGTGGCGTACAGCCCGCCGATAGCGACCAGCATCACGGCACTCCCCAGCAGGTTCAACACGACGTACGACAGCGCCGCCCGGGTGTGTTCCGGCCCGGAGTAGAACACGACGAGCACGTAGCTGGACATCAACATCACCTCGAACCAGACGAACAGGTTGAAGATGTCACCCGTCAGGAACGCGCCAGAGACCCCCGCCAGCATGAAGTGGTACAACGGGTGGAAGGAGAGCCGCTGGCCCCGTTCTCGCACACTGACGACTGCGAACACGAGCGCCGGCAGTGTCACCACGCCAGCAAGCGCGAGCATCGAGGCGGACAGCGCGTCCGCGACCAGCGTGATTCCGTACGGCGCGGGCCAGTTCGACAGGTAGTACGGGAGTACCGACTCGCTCCCGAGCACGACACGCTGGAACAACAACGCCGTGACGGCCGTGTAGCCGACCCCGCCGGCCAGACTCACGACTCGTTCGACCCGCAGATCGAACCGGGCGAGCAGTGTCAGAATCGCCGTCGCCAGCGCGACGAGCAACGGCGCGACGACGACCGGCTGGTTGACGCTGCTCGCTACCACGGCTCGCCACCTCCTCGGGGAGAGTCGGGACCGGCGTGGTCCACAGCGTCCCTCCCGGAACAGTCGACCGACTCGGCGGGGGTCACAGTCCCTCACCCCCCAGATCGTACACGTCGATCGTGCCGTGTTCCTCGTAGACGCGGTAGGTCAACACCAGCGCGAGGGCGGTCGTGCCGAACCCGATCACGATGGCAGTCAACACGAGCGCCTGCACGAGCGGATCGGTCGGCGGCGGGGTCTCGCCACGAAAGTCGCCGATGGGTGCAGCGCCGGCGAGCCCGCCCATCGTGACGAGGTAGACGTTCGCGGACTGTGAGATGATCGCCACACCCCAGACGACTCTGACCACGTCTCGCCGGAGCACGAGAAACGTCCCGAGCGCGAACAGCAGTCCGAGCACTGCTGCCAACAGCCACTGGGTCACTCTTCACCCACCTCCGCGACGACGGTGAGGAGTCCCCCGACGACCGTGCCGTACACGCCGAGGTCGAACGCCAGCGCGGACGCGACCTCCAACTCCCCGTAGATCGGCAGCCCGTGGACGAACGCCACGCCCTGCGTGAGAAACGGCAGTCCGGCGAGCAGCGGGAACATCCCGCTGCCGGCCGCGAGCGCCAGTCCCCCAGCGAACAGCCACCGGTACCAGCCTGTCGGCGCGTGTGGCTCGTTCGGGGAGCTGTCGATTCCCAGCAGGTGTGACTGGAGGTACTCCAGCCCGAAGATCACGTACACCAACACGGCTGCGGTCGCGGTGAGAACGGCACCGATGAACCCGCCGCCAGGCCGGTTGTGTCCCTGAAACAGGAGTGCCAACGCGGTGACGACGACGACCGGCACGACCACTCTGACGACCGTGCGTGCGATCACCGTCGTGCGGTGGTCGAACGCGGGCCCGACGCGTCCCGTGCTCGTGTTCACTGTCTGCTCCGTCTCGTCTGTCGGCCCCGCTGTGGCGGCCGGTCGGTTGGACTCAGTCTCGTCACTCATCGTGTGTCACCCCGTGTCCGCATCCGGATCAGCGTCAGGACGGCGAGTGCCGCCATCGCAACGACGGAGATCTCGCCCAGCGTGTCGGCCGCCCGCAGGTCGACCAGGATCACGTTGACCACGTTCGACCCGCCGCCGTAGTTCGTGAAGACGCTCGCGTGTTCGCCGGGCGGCAGGTTCGCCCGCTCGACCAACACGCCGGACAGCGGCTCCGACGGCGTCGCACTCGTCGACAACACGACCGTGAGGAACACGGTCGCGCCCGCGAGCGTCGCCAGCGCCCCGTCGCGGAGGGCGCGCCCGGGAGACGGCTGTCCGTAGTACGCCGGGAGCCGGTTCAACACCAGCAGGAACAACACGAGCACCAGCGTCTCGACCACCAGCTGTGTCAGGGCCAGATCCGGCGCGTCGGCGAGGATGTAGAAGATCGCAACCATGAACCCGAGAATCGACAGGGTGAGCACGCCGGCGACGTGTGACGGCGCGGCCGTGACGGCGACCGCACCCACGACCGCGACGAGGAGCACCAGCACGATAGCGGGTGTCATCCCCGGCGGCACGGACAGCGCCGGGAGACCGACCTCGCCGACGACGTAGCCGCCGAGCGCCAACAGTGACGTCGCGCCGATCGTCCACGCGGCGTAGGTGCGAACCAGTCCGGTCTGAACCCACTCACCCACGTCACGACCGCCGCTGGTGAGTCCGTCGACACCGTTGTCGTACCACCAGTTGGCGCGGACTGGCCCGGCGAGGACGCGGCGAATCCCGTGGTGGAGTCGGTCGTACTGCGGCCACGCGACCGCACCGACGCCGATGGTGATCGCGCTCATGATCACCGCCGGCTTGAGCTTCGAGGGCGGGAACGGGATCGAGAATCCGTGGGCCGCTCCCGGCACGGTGCTGTCGTACACGCTGCCGACGAGGAGGTCGATAGCCGTGTTCGGCACGGCGCTCACCGCGAGAACGACGATCCCGAGCACTGCCGGCGGCGCGAGCATCGACACCGGCGGACGGTGGACGTGGCCCAGTCCGTCTGGTCTGTCCCCGAGGAACAACGAGAGGAACTTGATCGAGTAGAGGAACGTGAACACGCTCCCCACCACCGCGACGACGGGGAACAGCCACGCCGTGCCGCCGAGCTCGTGGCCGAGCTCGTAGGTGGCTTCGAACAGGAGTTCCTTGGAGTAGAAGCCGTTGAACGGGGGGATACCGGCCATCGACAGCGACGCGAGCGCGGCGATCACGGCGGTCACCGGGAGATCGTGTCTGAGTCCGCGGAGGTTCTCGATCCGCCGGGTGCCAGCCTCGTGGGCGACGATCCCGGCGACGAGAAACAGCGCGGCCTTGAACGACGCGTGGTTGAGGATGTGGAACGCGCCCGTCTCCGCGCCGAGGGCGTTCGCCGCGCCGAACCCCGCGGTGATCAGCCCGAGGTGGGAGGCAGTCGAGTAGGCGAGCAGTTCCTTGATGTCCGTCGCCGCCACCGCGAGCACCGCGGCGACCGTCATCGTCGCCAGCCCGAGTGTGACGAAGACGACGGACCACTCCGGGAGAAGACTGGCGGCAGCCGCAGCAGCTTCGCCGGCAGCCTCGCCAGCGGCACCCTCGCCGCCGGTACCGGCCGCCGCACCGCTCCCTCGGGAGCCGGCAGCACCCCCGCCGTGAGCGCCCCCGCCCTCTGCGCCGAGGAAGAACGGGCGGAATCGCCCGATCAGGTAGACGCCGGCTTTCACCATCGTCGCGGAGTGGAGGAACGCCGAGACCGGCGTGGGAGCCTCCATCGCGTTCGGGAGCCAGACGTGGAACGGGACCTGCGCGGACTTCGTCGCCGCCCCGACGCCGACCAACAGGAGCGCCGGAACGAACAGCCCGACACTCCGGAGGGTCTCGATAGTCGGGCCGGCAGTCGCCACCAGCGAGTCATCGCCGCCCGCGATCAGCGTCGTGCCGCCGGCCCACGCCAGCAGGAGGAACCCAGCCAGCATGAACAGCCCGCCGGCGACGGTGATCAGCATCGACTTGCGAGCGGCGTACTGCGAGTCGTCCGCCGAGGTGTAGTGGCCGATGAGGAGAAACGAGGAGAGACTCGTGAGCTCCCAGAAGGTGAACAGCGCGAACAGGTCGCCCGCGAGCGCCACCCCGAGCATCGACCCCATGAACGCCAGCATCGTGGCGTAGTACTTCGACTGTCCCGGTTCACCGTGCATGTAGCCACCCGAGTACACCAACACGAGGACGCCCACGCCGGACGCGAGGAAGGCGATCAACAGGGCCAACCCGTCGACGTACAGCGCGAGTGACACCTCTAGGGCGGGCACCCAGTCGACAGCGTAGCGGGTCCCGCCGTCGAGACCGACGCCCGCAGTGTACAGGCGAGTGACGAGGGCCAGACAGACCGCCGCGACGCCCGCCGCGTAGTAGGCCGTGCGCTCGCCCAACAGCCGGTAGACGGCCGGCGCGAGCGCCGCCCCCACGAACGGCAGGAAGACGACGGCGAGGACGATCTCGATCACACTCTGTCGTGCGTCAGACGCTAACTTGAGTGTTGCCAAACGGGGTGGGTGATCGGCAGTGTCACTCGGCTCGGAGTCGTCGCAGTGCAGCGAGCGTTCCGTCGGCGTAGCCGTCTTCGAGGACGACATCCGCGCCAGCCCGTGCCGTCTCGTCGGCGTTGGCGACGGCGAAGCTCCGGCCAGCGACCGCGAACGTCGGCTCGTCGTTCTCGCTGTCGCCGATTGCGACGAACGACGCGGGATCGAGGTCGAGCGCCCCGGCGACACGCTGTAGCCCCCGTCCCTTCGTCGCGTCGGGAGTCTTGAGGTGGTAGGCGTAGCCGGTGTCGAGTAGTTCCAGACCGAACTCCGCGGCAACGTCGCGCAGCAGCGACTCGTCGGCCGTCAGTCGCGCCGCAACCTCCGTCTCGCGCCAGCGGTTCACCGTGTCCGCCTCGTCCCAGCCGAGATCGCCGCCGCGGTCGCGGAACGCCGCCGTCGCGCGCTCGACCGTCGCCGGGTCCCCCTCGAACGCGACCGCACCGTCGACGAGCGTGACACCGCCGTTCTCGGCGATCACCCGCTCCGGCATCCCGAGGAAGCCACACAGCGCGACCGGGTACGGGAACGCCTTCCCGGTTGCGAGCACGACTGGCGCTGGCCACTCCGGGAGCACGCTGAACACTCGCGGGTCGATCTGTCCCGTGCCGTCTGTCAGTGTCCCGTCGATGTCCAACGCGAGCGGCGGAAGAGGCGTGTCTCCGTCGGAGTCGGGGCTGTCGTCGGTGACGCGTGTGGAGTCAGGGCTTGTCATCGGTGACGGGTGCGGAGTCGGGGCTTGTCACAGCGGATACAGCGCGGAAGTCCATCGGCTTTACCCGTGGGAGGAAGCGCGTACGCCCCATACAACAATCCACCGA
>CAKZQY010000372.1 GCA_937142015.1 uncultured Halobacteria archaeon | reverse complement strand
GCTATCCGTCGACTTCGTCGGTAACGCTCGTGACGGTCGCTATCCGTCGACTTCGCCGGTGGCTCGTGTCACGTCGCGGTCGTCGCGGAACAGCGCTTCCCGTTCGAACGGCTCCTCCTCGCCGGTGACCGCGAGCACGTCGAGCGCCGCCACCTCGGCACCGACACCCAGTTCCCCAGCGAGGCTGGGTTCCGTTCGACCGTCGTCGCTGGAGACGAGTTCTTTCACGTACAGCCCGCCTTCCCCGTGAATCTCGACGGTCGCACGCGTCGGGTCGTCTTCGGCGAGGCTCGCGGTCACCTCGTAGGCTGTCCGCTCGCGTGTCTTCGACGCGCGGCGGTGGTCGACCCGTGTCGGTGTGTACTGCTCGACTGTCGTCCCCGACAGCGCCGCTGCCGCGTCGTCGAGCGCGTCGCTGTCGACTGGTTCGGCGAACACGACCTCCGCGCGGTAGCGCTTGCTCGCGTCTAACTCTTTGACGCGTTCGACCATCTCGTAGCGACACAGCCTGAGTCCGTCGACCGCGACGCGGCCCTCGGCGAACGCGTCGATGTCCGCCTCCAGCCGCTCCGTGTCGACCGTCCGACGGCGTGGTTCTGCGACCTCCACGACGAATGGCCGCCCGGTGCCGAGCATCCGCGCGTCGACGTCCTCCCGTCCCGCGCCGTGGAACGCGCTGTCGACGCCGTCCATCACGTCCTCGACGACTGGGGCTGTCAGCTGTTCGACACTCTCCGGGTAGCGGTAGCCAGTGCCGTCACACGCCGGGCACGGTCCGCCGGCGTCGCGGCCAGTGCCGTCACAGTCCGAACACGGCCACTCGGTCTGTGGGATGTCGCGTTCCAGCTTCCGGTAGCGACCGTAGACGAACGCCGAGTTGACAGTCGCTTCCACCTCGTCGGCTTCGAGATCGAGGAGGAACTGTACGTCGGGGCGGTCGAAGTCGACCTCGGTGTCCGTCCGCGCGCCGATTCGTTTGCCGAGTTCGCGGTTGAGTTCCTTCCGCAGCGGCTCACCCGCCTCGGGGTCGAGACCGGCGTCCTCACGCAGGAGTCGGTCGTTCTCCGCGAGGAGCCCCGGGACGCGCGTGCCGACCTGGTACGTCTCGAACTCGTGGTCCGCGACGGTGTCGACCGCCTCGTCGGTGAACGAGGACAGTCGCTGGAACACACCCTCACACACCCAGCACGCTGCGGGGTCGGGAGAGTCGAAATCCTCGTCGTCGGCGAGCGCGACCGCGGTGCGGAGCCCGCGACCGCGCTCGTCGTTGCCGAGTCCGAACGAACGATCCGCGAACGGTCGCCCGAGACAGTGGTCACACACTGGCCCCGAAGCGAGGAGCCGTCGCGCGCTGTCGAGGAGATCGGGCTGATCGTCGGGAAGGTCGCCGCCATCGGTCGGAGGATCGCCATCGTCGGGAAGGTCGCCGCCGATCGGAGACCCACCACCATCGGGAGGATCACCGTCGTGGGCTGGAGCGTCGGAGTCAGTCACACCGTCGACTCCGCCGGGCGACCTGAACCCTCTTTCGCTCGCCGGGAACGGTGAAACGCTGACGCCCTCGCTTACCGGGGTCGGCGAGGCTTCGACGGCGGAGACCGGTCGGCTCAGGCGGCGTCTGCCACCTCGTCGGGGGGGTCGGCGGCGTCTTCACGCAGCGCCGTCACCGTCGCGTCCGAGACGGGGAAGGGGTCGGTCAGGTGCTCCGCGAGTGTGTCGGGGTCGGGAGCGTACTCGGGGTCAACCGCGAGGGTTGCCGTCACCTCCGCGGTCAGGTCGTTCAGGCCGGGCTGGACGCCGTCGAGCGCCAACGACTCCACGGAGTCGACCGCGTCGATCCGGCGGAGTCGTGACTCGACGCCCTCGCCGAGGCTCTCTGCGCCGTTGCGTGACACTGCGACTGTGAGGCTGGCGTCGGCCAGCGTCTGTAGGTGGACCGACATAGGCTCCCGGCGCGACTCGAACGCGCCTGCAGGCCGTCACCTGGGGAGTGGTGACGACCGGGCCTGTGGCCGAACGGGGTCGGAGAATGTGTCCGCCTCCGTCCGGGCCGGGCCCGGTCGCCGTCTGTGTTACGCGGCGATGGAGGCGGACGGTTCGTCGGGACGAGTCCCGTTCGGGGTCTCGCCGACGGCGGGTGACCCCACCCGGCGACTGTCCGCCTCCCACCCGCGATACCCGACGCTGCAGAGAGCGTCGTGCATCCGTGGTGTGGGTCTGGCGGTCATGGGACCTCGTCCGACTTGCGTCGTGGTTTCTCCGTTGGGTGGCACCTACTTAATTGTTCGGCCAGAGTGACAGGGTGTGACGGACTGACCCCGAGGCTGACTGCTCGCGCGAACGCCGCACACCGGACGAGCAGTCGTGTCGACGGTGTTCACCGGACGGGCGGCCGTGTCGACGGAGTTCACTCGCCGAGTTCGGTCACTCCCGTTCGTTGAGGTCGAACCGCTCTGCCGCGGTCGAGAACCCAGCTTCCGACAGCTCTTCGCTGCGGCGTGCCTCCCGCTGTGCGATCGCCTCCGCGTCCGGCTCGGCGTCGTCGTCGATCCGCGCCCACCCCGCGTGAACTTTCGCGTGACACCAGCGACACAGCGCGACTGTGATCTCGTGTGTCTGCTCCGCTGCGGCGTCGTCGTCTCCCGCGGCGAGGTCACTCCGACGAGTCGTCTCGCGTCCAGAGCCACGACCCCCGGAGCTACGGCCGTCGGAGCCACGGCCGCCGTACGAGAGGTGGTGTTCCTCGACGAGCGGGCGGGAGTCGTCGTGTGCCATCCGCACCTCTGTGAGTCCACACCGGGTACACTCCGTGCCGTCGGTCGTCGAGCGGTAGTGTGGGCAGTCTCGCCAGCCGGTGTCCTCTTCCGCGACGACACAGGCGTACTCCGCCTGCCGGCGCTCGCGGGTGAACTCGGGGTCGGCACCGGCGTGGGCCAGTGCGAACCGACACCGCCCGTCGTCTGTCAGGTGATCACACCGGCCGGCGTGGGCGTACGGGTCGTCGACGCCGACTGGTGTCCCGTCCGGCGTCTCTTCCATACCTGTGGTGGGGGCGCGTGCTACCTCAAGGCAACGACGACTGCTGCTGTACTGTCGGTCACAAGCCATCGAACGCGGGGTCGACAGAACTGACGTTGGAGGCGTCGAAGACCGGACTGACGTGGGATCGGTTGCAGTGCTCGTAGCGGCGGTCGTCTCAGGTTCCAGTCCAGCGTCGCAGCAGCACCACTGCGACCAGCAGGACGACAATCACAGTCACGGCGATGGTGACAGAGCCGTTCGTCGTGACGCTCGTCCCGCTCTGGAGCGGCCCGACTGTGTTCCGTGTCAGACTGACGGCCGCTTCGGAGAGGTCACTCGTCGGCAACAGGTGGTGACCAACTGGCGGGACGGCCGTCGACGAGAGCGGTATCACGCCTCGTCGTTCGTCCGACCACGACAAATCGTTTCTGGAGCGTGGCACACGCCGAGCGGAACCGTGCGTAGCACACGCCGAGCGGAACCGTGCGTAGCACACGCCACGCGGACCGTACGTGGCCCACGTCGAGCGGGAGCGTATGCTACAGCGGACGTGGCGAGTGGAGTCACCCAGTGTGAGGTCGCAGTTCACTCGCTGGGTTCGAATCCCGGGTCGACTTCTGCAGGCACGGTCTCTTCCGGTGGGACCCCATCGTCGCCGTCGGCGAGTTCGAACTCCCGGCGGAGGTCTCGGATTCGGTCACGGATGTCGGCAGCGAGTTCGAACTCGAGGTTACTGGCAGCCTCTTCCATCTTCGATTCGAGCGCCTGGATGCGGGCCTGCGCCTCTTCGGGGTCGCTCACGTCGTCGGCGACCGCGTCGCTGGTGTCCGTCTCCGCGCCGGGGAGGTTCGTCTCGCCGATCTCCTTCTGGACGGTCTGTGGCTCGAATCCGTGTTCCTCGTTGTACGACCGCTGGATCTCGCGGCGACGACGCGTCTCCTCGATGGCGTCGGTCATCGCGTCCGTCC
>CAKZQY010000371.1 GCA_937142015.1 uncultured Halobacteria archaeon | reverse complement strand
TCGGACTCACACCGCCTCCGAGGACTCGGACTCACACCGCCTCCGAGAACCCGGACACACCGTCTCCGAGGACTCGGACTCTCCCCGTCGTCGGGGGTCCGAAGCACAACGACTCCGAAGACTGATACGATCAGTTCGTTTCAGACGGAAACAATTGGGCAGATAGGGGTCGGCGAGCAGCGAGCGGGAGTGGACGGCGCAATCGTTGCCTCGATACCTACCGGTATTTCGAGGTAGCGGTGTCGACACGGGGATTCAAGTGTCTCGGCGTCGTGGAAGTAGTTGCCAACATGGAAGCGACCTGCCCCACCTGCGCAGCGACGTTCCGACGCTCACGAGGCGTATACCAGTGCCCCAAGTGTGGGTACGCACCGCCACACGGCGCGGACTGATCTCGACGACGACTGAGTCCGCTGTGAGCCGACGACGACGCGACGGGACTGTGTGACGCACCGGCGACCGAATCTCTCGCTGTAGACACACTGACCAGTGTCGTCTTCGGTGAACGCGTCGGCGCTCACTCGCTGTCCGTCCCGGCCGAGAAACGCCGGAAAACCCGTCGTACGTTCCCGTCACGCCGGAGGGAAACGTTGAATCCGCCTCGGTCAGACCCTCCGGGTATGGACGCGTCAGACGTGAGTACGGTCGCAGTGCTGGGTGCGGGCAACATGGGCCACGGCATCGCCGAGGTGGCGGCGTTGGCCGGCTACGACGTGTTTCTGCGAGACATCGAGGAGGAACTGGTCCGAGACGGCTACGACAGCATCGAGTGGTCGCTGAACAAGCTCGCGGAGAAGGACCGCATCAGTGACGAGGAGGCCGCGGCCGCACTCGACCGCGTAGAGCCGGTCGTGCCGGTCGCGGACGCGGTCGACGACGCGGACCTCGTGATCGAGGCTGTGCCGGAGAAGATGGAGATCAAGACGGACGTGTACGAGGAAGTCGAGGAGTACGCGCCCGTGGACGCGCTGTTCGCCTCGAACACGTCCAGCATCTCGATCACGGATCTCTCGGAGGCGACGGAGCGCCCGGAGCAGTTCTGCGGGATGCACTTCTTCAACCCGCCGGTACGGATGGACCTCGTCGAGGTCATCTCCGGGGGCCACACCGCAGCGGAGACGCTGGACGTAGTCGAGGCAGTCGCCGAGGAGATGGGCAAGACTCCCGTCCGTGTCCGGAGGGACTCGCCCGGATTCGTCGTCAACAGAGTGTTGGTGCCGCTGATGAACGAGGCAGCGTGGCTGGTCCACGACGGGGAGGCGACCGTCGCCGAGGTCGACGCAACCACGAAGTTCGACCTCGGGCTGCCGATGGGGAGCTTCGAGCTCGCGGATCAGGTCGGTGTCGACGTCGGCTACCACGTGTTGGAGTACATGCACGCGGAGCTGGGTGACGCCTACGAGCCGTGTCCGTTGCTGGCCGAGAAGGTGGAGGCCGGCGACCTCGGCAAGAAGACCGGCGCGGGCTTCTACGACTACGAGGACGGCGACGGCGCGGAGATTCCGGCAGACGCCGGCCGCGAGGACGTGCGCGACCGGCTGCTCGCGCTGATGGCCAACGAGGTGGCCGGCCTGATCGGCAACGACGTCGCAGACGCCGCCGACATCGACCGCGCGGTGAAGCTGGGTGCCGGCTTCCCCGACGGCCCGGCGAAGCTCGCGGACGAGCACGGCATCGACGACCTGCTGGCGACGCTCGAGGAGGCCGCCGCGGAGACCGGCGCGGCGCGCTACGAGGCGACGGACCACCTCCGCGAGCTGGCCGAGTCCGGCGACACGTTCCACGGCGACGGCGGCGACGAGGACGCGTCCGGCGACGGGACCGCCGGGATGGACTACGACACACTCTCCGTCACGGTGGACGGCTACGTCGGGCACGTCGAGTTAGACCGTCCCCACCGGATGAACACGATCAGCGGCGAGCTGTTAGACGAGTTGGCGGACGCAGTCGAGAGACTCCAGACGGAGGGGGACGTGCGGGCGCTGTTGCTCACCGGTGCCGGTGACAGAGCGTTCTCCGCGGGCGCAGACGTACAGAGCATGGCAGCCGGCGGCGGCGACCCGCTGGAGGGGACAGAGCTGTCACGACACGGGCAGGAGACGTTCGGCGAGTTGGAGGCTGCAGATATGCCCGTGCTGGCGGCAATCGACGGGTACTGTCTCGGCGGCGGCATGGAACTGGCGACGTGTGCAGATATGCGAATCGCAACCAGCCGCTCGGAGCTGGGCCAGCCGGAGCACAACCTCGGACTGCTCCCCGGGTGGGGCGGCACACAGCGGCTCCGCCACATCGTCGGCGAAGGGCGCGCGAAGGAGATCATCTTCACCGCCGAGCGGTACGACGCCGAGACGATGGCGGAGTACGGGTTCGTCAACGAGGTCGTCGAGCCGGCGGCCTTCGAGGACCGCGCGTGGGAGTTGGCCCGCGACCTCGCCAGCGGCCCGCCGGTCGCACAGCGGTACACCAAACGCGCGATGCTGGCCGGCCGCGACGACACGGACGCCGGGCTGGCGGTCGAAGCGCAGGCGTTCGGCCAACTCATGAACACCGAGGACCTCATGGAAGGTGTGATGGCGTTCATGGGTGACGACGAGCCGGAGTTCGAAGGGAAGTAGACGACGGCGTGGACACGAGACCCGCTGCCGTGGTGTGGTCTCTCGTCGTTCCGATGGGGTTAAGAGGCCGGCCATCGGAAGAATAGATGCGCTCGGTTGGTGTAGTCCGGCCAATCATGTTGGCCTTTCGAGCCGACGACCAGGGTTCGAATCCCTGACCGAGCACTCTTCTCGGACCCGAACTCACGAGCGACGAAAAGGATGCACGGCTTCCCGATAAGTGGTTGCTGGGGGGACCGCTTCGAGCCGAGTGGACCGCATTGCGAGGTGGTCTCGAATATCGTGTTGTACTGTGTTCTGCTCTCTCACGAGAAAGGTATTTGTGAAATGAGAAGACACTGCATATATGGACGAGTTAGAGGACAGGTTCGAAATAGTAGAGTTTTACTTGAGAGGAGTTCTACTCTTGTTGAGCTCTCTGGTAACAGTTATTGCTATTCCAGACAACGCCACAGAGGTAGTACCGATGTTCACAAGCGTGACCGACGCGACTTCCAGGTCGACAGCAGACCGGCCGAGAACTGTGGGTCTGACAAGAGCGTACTTCAACAGCGAAACGGTGCGACAGGTTCAACAGTGTCGAGCGGCCGACTGTCGGACGAGAGATGAACGAGCTCGAGATCGTCCTCCGGCTCGTCGCAGGTGTGTTGTTGATCTTGGCAAACGGGTTCTTCGTGGCAATCGAGTTCGCGCTGACCCGCGCACGGCAGTTCACGGAGTCGGAGTTCGTCGACGGTGACGGTCGGCTGGAGCGGGCTTGGGAGATGACCAACGACTTGGAGCTGTACCTCACGACCTGTCAGGTCGGGATCACGGCGTCGAGTATCGCGGTCGGGATCGTCGCAGAGCCCGCACTCGCGGCGCTGTTCGAGCCGCTGTTCGCCGGGACGACGCTGGCCACAGTCGGCGTCGGCGCGTTCCTCGCGTACCTGATCATCAACCTGATCCACCTCACACACGGGGAACAGACGCCGACGTACCTCGGCGTCGAGCGGTCCAGGACAGTCTGTCGGTACGGAGCCGCCCCGCTGCACTGGTTCTACGTGATCATCTCCCCGCTGATCAAACTCGGCGACTGGGTGGCGAAGCTGACGCTCAAGCTGTTCGACATCGAGATGTCCGGCGCGTGGCTGGAGACGGAGGAGGACCGGATCGAGTCGCGGAGCCAACTCCGCACTCGCCTGAGTTCGCTGTTGGAACGGGGCGACCTCGCCGAGGAACGCCACGACGAGGTGCTGGGTGCGCTGGCGGCCGGCACCACCGAAGTCCGCGAGGAGATGGTCGATATCTCCGACGTGGTGTTCCTCTCGACGGAGCTGTCGGTCGCGGAGAACCTCGAACGCGTCTCCGAGACGCCTCACACTCGGTACCCGCTCGTCGAAGGTGACGCAGAGGAGTTCGTCGGCGTCGTGTACGTCCCCCGGATCGTCGACGAGATCGACGACCTGCGTGCCGGCGACGTGACGTTCGCCGACATCGCCGCGCCGCCGACCACGGTGGCGGCAAACACGACTGTGAGCGACGCTATCGACCAGTTCCAAGCCGAGAAACAGGAACTCGCACTGGTCGTGTCCGACGGCGAGGTCGTCGGACTGCTCACCGCGACTGACGCGCTGGAGTCCGTGATGGGGGAACTGGAGGACCCGCTCGACTACGAGAACGAGTCCACGCGCGGCGGCGCTCCCAGCCCGGCAACTGACTGATACTGTCGATTCTCGCCCGACAACTGACTGATACTGTCGAGCACACCTCTCGACGGATTTCGGTCTGTCGAACGACACCTGTCGTGAGTCTCGGACGATCGGCCAGCGCCTTCGTTCGGGTCCGTACCCATCAGCTTCGTTCGGGTCCGTACCCATCAGGAACGATACAGAGAGAGGGTAACTGTTCAAGTTGTTCCAGCACACACGTTCACTCGTGAGTGAGTACGACATTTCAGACGTGACGGCAGGGCTGTCACGGCGCGACTGGGACGACACACACGGCGGGACGATTCGGTTCGCGCTGGTCGGAGTGGGGTGGTGGACACAGGAGCACGTGTTGCCGGCGCTGTCACAGCTCGACGTCTGTCGCGGGACGGTGTTGGTGAGCGGATCACCGGAGAAGCGCGCACGCGTCGCCGACAAGTGGGACTGTATCGAGCGCGCCGTCTCCTACAGCGAGTTCCACGACGGCGTCGCAGCAGACCAGTACGACGCGGTGTACGTCTGCACGCCGAACGCGACCCACCGCGAACACGTGGAAGCGGCTGCGGCACACGGGAAGGCAGTGATGTGCGAGAAGCCGATGGAGGCGACCCCGGAGCGCGCGGCGGCGATGGTCGACGCGTGTGCGGCTGCAGACGTGCCGTTCGTCGTCGGCTACCGGATGCAGACGGACCCGGTGGTTCGGTCGCTCCGGAGCGCGATCGCGGACGGGTTCGTCGGCGAGCCAGTCCACGTGCAGGGACACATGTCCCAGCGGATCGGTGACATCTTCCCAGACGGGAACTGGCGGCTGAACCCCGAGCTCGCCGGGCCGGGGGCGTCGGTGACGGATCTCGGCGTCTACCCGCTGAACACGACACGGTTCCTGCTCGACGTCGAGCCGGTGTCGGTGCGCGCGACCGCCAGCAGCGACGGGGAGCTGTTCGACGCCGTGCCGGACGAGCGTGCAGCGTTCGAGGTGACGTTCGACGACGGCACGGTCGCACACTGTGCGGCCTCACAGAACGCGGCGTTCACAGCGGGGTTAGAGATTGTCGGCACTGAGGGGGCCGTCCGTCTCGCGCCTGGATTCTTCGACGGGGAGACACAGCAGCTCACCCTCGTCCGCGATCAGGAACGACGCACACTCAGCTACGATCCGGTCGACCAGATGACCGAGGAGTTCGCGTACGTCGCGCACCACCTGCTTGCCGAGGCGGAGATGGACCCGACCGGCGCGCACGGACTCGTCGACGTGGCGACCATCGACGCAGTGTACGAGGCTGCCGAGACTGACGAGCGTGTGGACGTGTCGTGGTGAGACTGGAGACGAACTGATAGTGATTAAGCTGAGTCATTACCGGTAAGGTATGACCAGATGTTCGGTT
>CAKZQY010000370.1 GCA_937142015.1 uncultured Halobacteria archaeon | reverse complement strand
GCAGGTCGGACTCGTTGTCGCCGACGAACAGCGCCGTCTCCGCGTCCAGCTCCGAGAGCGCCCGGTCGAGGTAGTAGGAGTTCGGCTTCTTCTTCCGGAGACTGTCGGGCGTCGGCTTCCGACCGATCGCGGTGTCGAACAGCTCGCGCACACCGAAGTGGTCGAGCACGTAGTCCACAGTCTGTTGTTGATTCGAGGAGACGATCCCCAGCGGCGCGTCGATGTTACGGAGCACAGAGACGTCCGTGTACAGGTCCTTCCGACCGGCACGGATCTCTCTGCGCTGGTGTTCGTGCGCGTGGAGGTCACGCGCAGCCCACAGATCTTCGGGCGAGACACCGTAGCGGTCGGCAACCGCGTCCAGATCCTCCGGTGTGACTCCGACGACCATCGACTCCACGTCCTCCGGGTTCGGGTCGTCGATGGACAACGTGTCGAAGGCGTTCCACGTCGCCTCGCGGAGTACCTCGTAGCTCGTCCGCCCGACGAGCACTCCGTCGTTGTCGAGCACTACGGCGTCGTACACAGTGTCTCACCTGTTCTCCCTACGCGGTGAAAAACCTCTCCCTCGACCGTGCTACTGAGGACTGTGACCGGTCGCACGTGGAGCCGAAACTGCCTGCGGAACACGGCGAGGAGAACCGCTCTGCAGAACGCGGAGCCGGAGACTGCCCCGTGGCACGGCCAGAACTCGCCACTGTCGAAACCGACACGGACCTCGGCCCCGTAACAGTCGACAACGGTGACGAGAGACGACGAAGACCACGGACGGTCGAGCGAGTCGACAGAACTGGAACGCGACGCTGTCGAATCGGAACGCGACGCCGTTCGTGTCACGGCGGGCGGCCGCGTCCACTTCGGGTTCGGGAACCTGAGTCTCGCACACGAGCGGCTGTACGGCGCGGTGGGTGTCGCGCTCGCGGAACCGTGTGTCGACCTCGTCGTCCAGCGGGCGGATTCCGTGACGGTCGCCGACGCGGCGTCGGCTCCGGAGCCGTCGAGCGACCGCGACCACCTCGACTCGGAGACTGCAGCGACCGTCGAAGCGTACACTGGTCGGGTGTGTGACCTGCTCGGGGTGCCCGGCGCACGAGTTGGTGTCGCCGAGACGTTGCCCCGGCACGCCGGGCTGGGAAGCGGGACACAGACCGCACTCGCCGTGTTGACCGGTGTCGCGCGCGTCTACGGCGTCGAGCCGCGTGTCAGAGAGCGTGCGCCGGCACTCGGTCGCGGCGGTCGCTCCGGCGTCGGCGTCGCGGCGTTCGAGCGCGGCGGCTTCGTGTTGGACGCCGGTCACCCGACAGAGCGGTTCACACACGACCGCCCGGCAGACGGAGAGTGGACTGTCCCGCAGGTCGCGGCACGCCACGAGATCCCCTCCGACTGGCGGTTCCTCCTCGTGTTGCCGGGCGTGGAGCCGGGACGGTCCGGCGACGACGAGGACGCCTCGATGCGCTCCGTCGTGGAGTCTGCGGACCCGGCCGTCGCGGACCGTATCGCGGGGCTGATCACCCGTCGCCTGCTCCCCGCCGTCACCGAGGGTGCGGTCGACCGATTCGGCGCGGCAGTCCGCGAGTTCGGTCGGCTCAACGGGACGTGGTACGCGGACGAGCAGGGGGGCGTCTACCGGCCGCCGGTCGGTGACGTGGTCACGACGCTGGCCGACAACCCGGCGGTGTCGGGTGTCGGCCAGTCGTCGTGGGGGCCTGCGGTGTACGGCGTCACCGACACGACTCGCGCAGACGCGGCTCGCGCTGCCGGCGAACGCGCGCTGGAGGCTGCCGGCGTCGCGGGCACCGTCCGCGTGGTTGCGGGACGAAACGAGGGTGCGACGGTGCGCGAGGACGTGAACTGATACGGTCGTGCGTAGATCGTTACCACCGACGACTGACAGAGAGTGTCGCAGCGACGTGATACCGCCCGATACCGCGAAAGTCACGGAAAGTCACTACGCACGACCGTATCACTCGGAGTCGGACAGAATCCCGGCGCGCTGGTCGATCAGCATGATCGCGCCGAGACCCGCGAGCAGCACTGCGTACGTGGCGGCGACCGTGAGCGCCTCCATCTTCGATCCGTACACCTCGGTACGGAAGACGATCACTTTCCGGATGATGGCGATCAGGCCGGTGAAGATGACGAGACGGAGAATCCGGCGTGGCGACTGACCGCGGACGTAGGCGACGACAGTCTGGTACACCTCCGCGATGATGAACAACAGCAGGCCACGGTCGACGAACGTGACGACGACCGCCGGATCGCTGATCTCGCCGGTCCGTACCGACTCCACGATCAACACCACCAGATCGATCAGCCCGATCCCGAACAGCAGGGCGAACACGACGGCACCGCCGGTCTCGACGGCGTGCATCAGGAAGTCGCTGGCGTCAACAATCGGGCCGAGGTCCGGCCACCGCTCCCCTTCTCCCTCCTGTGGGTGTTCCGTGTCGGGGGCGGCGGTGGTCGGCTCTGCGTCGTCGGTCACACTGTCGCCACGAGGGCCTCGTACTTCCGTGTGGCGGTGTAGCGAGTCCGTTGTTCTCGTCGGTGTAGCGAGTCCGTTGTTCTCTCTCATAGTGATTACTACGAATAGTTCCGTGGACGGCGTCGAAACCTGACGGCCCAGATGCTCCGATCACCGACACGAGTCGCCATGGCCGTAAAGACTTGCAGTGATGACTACGAGCTACGAACGCGGTCGCCCACATCCGACGGGATTTGAACCCGCGGCCTCCTGTTCGATAGACGGAATAGACTAAATAAATATATAGAATAATAAATAGATAAATGCAATCAACTCATCGAGAGGTGATTAAAGACATCACTCGACAGTGAACCGTTCGAACGAGCGTGCCGCGTACCGGAACGACAGCCACCCGCCGACAGCGACGAGGAAGAGGGAGACAGTGACGCCGGCAGCCGACACCACGAGCGGCGCGACACCGAGGAGGTCTCCGACCACGCCCGTGAGCGGCGGGACAGCGAGCGCCAGTCCCGGCCCGGCGAGCACGACGAGCACCAGCGAGTAGCCGGCGAACGCGAACAGACTCGGCACGACAGCCTCTCTGCTCCGAGTGACCTGTGAGGTCTCGTACTTCGGGAAGAGGACGCCGAACCCCGCGGCGAGGGCGGGCGCGCCACCCCCGAGCGTCGCCCCCGCGAGGCCCAACAGCACCGCGCGAGCGGGCGCTGCGCCACCGGCTGCTGCGAGCCCCCCGGCCAGAAGCGTCGCCGTCCCGCCGCCGAGGGCGACACCCGGTAAGACGACACCGCGGACGAACGCCGTGCCGGAGACGCCGGTCGTGACCGCGACCGGCAGCGTCGCCCCTTGATCGCCGAGTGGGTTGAGTGCGAACCCTGCTCCGCCGGCCCACGCGGCGTACAGCGCGCTGACCGCCGGCAGCGACGCCGGGATGGTGCCCGTCTCGACTGCCTCCGTGACGGACGGCGCGAGCAGGAAGACGGGGTAGGCGACGAACAACAGCTTCAGCGGCGCGCGTCGTGCTCTGGCGGTCGAGACGCGTGCGACCCACGCGGTCTGGCGGCCGACGACCCGGCCGAGCGCTCCCGTGGTGACCTGTGTCTGCCTGTCATCGACCGCTCCGTTGTCGGTCTCGACACCGTCCGCGTACCACAACAGCCGCGCGAGAGCTGCGGCGACGGCCAACAACACGCCCGTCGTTGCGACGGTGAGTGCGAGAGCGATCAGTCCACGCGTCGGCACACGTGGTCCGACGACGGGCGCGAGCGCCAACTCGCCGAGCCACGTCAGCGGCGGACGCGCGACAGTCCGGAGCAGCGGGTCGAACACGGACTCCGCCTCGCCCGAGAGGAACGTCCAGACGTACGCGAGAAACACCGCGGTCCAGATCGGGACGCGGAGCCGGGCGACGAGCCGCGATCTGACGGCGACGTTCTTCACGCCGAAGCCGACCGCGAGCCCCGTGGCGAGACCCAGTCCCGTCGCCGCGAGTCCGGTGACAGTGACCGTCGCCAGTGCCAGCAGTGACCCGCTGCCGACCGCGAACCCGGTCGCAGCTAACAGCGTCGGCAGCCCGAGGTACAGCAGTGTGCCGAGCGCTTCCACGGTGGCCACGCCGGCGAACAGCTCTCGGGCGGGCACCGTCGTGAGGTAGCCGTCGAGATTGTCGGGGTCGGAGCTGTCGGTCAACACCCGGAGTCCGAGGAACA
The DNA here is from genome assembly GCA_937142015.1 of uncultured Halobacteria archaeon. Taxonomy (GTDB): domain Archaea; phylum Halobacteriota; class Halobacteria; order Halobacteriales; family Haloferacaceae; genus JAHENP01. The sequence goes on along the minus strand of CAKZQY010000370.1, from coordinate 1,266 downwards.
CTGCCGCGAGGAGCCACAAGCCAGCGGGAGCGACCGTCACGACAGTCCCGACGAGCGCTCGGTTCGGGTTCCGGCCGGCGAAGAACGCTCCGGCCGTGACCGCCGCGAGCGGGAGCAACAGGAACAGCCCCGCCACGGCCATCGCCACGAGACGCGTTGGCTGGTCGGTGAGCGCGCGGATTCGCCGGCGGGTCTCCGTGACTGCGATCAGCCGGACGTGACCCGGATCGGGGAGGCTGCTCACTCCTGTCCCTCCTCGTGGTCCGCCGAGACGACGGACTGCTCGCTGTCGGCAGTGTGGCTGTTCGGAGTCGTCCCGTTCGTTCCCGTCTGGCTGCCGTTCCGACTCCCGTCGCTGTCCTCACCAGCCACGTCGAGACTGTCGTCGCCACCACCGGCAACGTCGAGACCGTCGCCGACATCGCCAGTCACGTCGAGGAACACGTCCTCCAGCGTCCGTTGGTCGCCAGCGGCGGCGCGCGTCTTCAGTTGCTCGGGTGGTCCCTCGGCGACGAGTCGCCCGTCGGCGAGCACACCGACAACGTCGGCGAGTTCGTCGACGACCGGGAGGATGTGTGTCGAGAGGAAGACAGTCGTGTCGCCGGCACCCAGCGACGCGAGCGTGTCACGCACCGTCCGCGAGGCGCGCGGGTCGAGCCCACTCGTCGGCTCGTCGAGGAACAGCACGTCCGGATCGTGGAGAATCGCCTGCACGATGCCGGTCTTCTGTTTCATCCCCTTGGAGAACTCGTCGATCCGGCGGTCGGCGTCCGCCGCGAGGTCGAACGTGTCTAACAGCGTGTCGATCCGGTCGGCCGCAGTCGACGGGAGATCACGCAGTCCGGCGGTGTACTCCAACTGCTCGCGCGCGGTGAGTTCGTCGAACAACGGCGGCTCCTCCGGGAGGTAGCCGATCCGCTCGACGACCGCTTCACGATCCGTCACCGGGTGCCCGGCGATCTCGGCGCTCCCGTGGGAGGGTGTCGTCAGCGTCGTCAACATCCGCATCGTCGTCGTCTTCCCCGCGCCGTTCGGACCGAGGAACCCGTACACTGTGCCCTGCTCGATCTGGAGGTCCAGCGTCTCGACGGCGACTGTGTCGCCGTACCGCTTTCCGAGGTCGTCTGCGACGACGGCGGGTGTCGGGGACATACGGTGACGATTGGGATGGACTGGGAAAAAGCCCTCCGTGGCGTCTCTGTGTGTGTCGTCCGTGTCGGTGTCGAGAGACGGAGAGACTCTCCTCCGCGACCGCCCCGTAGAACG
>CAKZQY010000369.1 GCA_937142015.1 uncultured Halobacteria archaeon | reverse complement strand
GACCACCACGAACCGCTGGAGCGCCCACCCGCCGACGACCGCGAGTGCGAGACCGACGACCGCGGTGAGCGCGAGCGGGAGGACGACACCGAAGACGGTCGCCAGCAGTCCACCGAGACCGGCGGTCGGCCAACTGACGAACACGAACCCTCCCCACACTGCGGCGACCTGCACCGTCAACACGGCCCAGTACGTCGCCGGAATCTAGTCGGGCGTCCGGCCGAGCCAGTCGGCCACCGCCGGCGACTCGTACCGGTCTGGCCCGAGCAGATCTTCGAGTGCGCGCTCGACCCGCGGGAGCAACAGGGCGAGCGCGACGACGCCGATCTGCAGGACGACCACCAGCGGGAACGGCGACACCGCTCCGCCGGCGAACAGCCACCGACCGGCCGCGAGGCCGACCGCGCCGAGCGCGACGACGACGGCGAGCAGGGTGACGCCGGCGACAGTCGCACCCAACACCGGGTTCGTCGCACGACTCAACAGGCCGTCCGGCACACCGCGGTCCGCACCCGTCGTGCCGACTGACGCCTCCAGCACGGACGCAGCGACGGCGACGGCACCGAGCGTCACGGTCAGCGACTCCGCCAGTCCGCCGACGAACATCAACACGTACGCGACCGGCGCGGTGAACGCCGTCACTGCACCGCCGAACGTCAGCCCGGCTGTCACTGCCGAGAGTGAGGTGACGACTGCGGTGTGTCTGCGGACGGCGACCGCCGACTCGTCCGAACGGTCGTCCTGCGACAGTGCATCTGGCTGCTGTGTCGACGGTGGATCTGGCTGCTGTGGTGACAGTGCATCTGACTCCTGTGAGGGGTCCGTGTCGTCGAGCGCGGCCGCAACCCAGTCGCGCAGTCCGCTGTCGTCGCGGTGCCACCAGAGACCGAGCCACAGCAGCGGCGCGCCGAGCGCGAGCACGGCCGTCGGTCCCCCGATCCCCGCGGCGACTCCGACGGCGAGGACGGCGAGCACTGTCGCCGCGACAGCGATGCCGCCGCCGACGGGACTCGCAGCGGTCTGTGGCACGCGCGTCGTCTCGGCGTCAGTAGCGTTCGATTTGCTCCCTGTCGTCGTGTCTGGTGTGGGTGCTGTGTCAGTCATCCGTCGTGTCTGGTGTGGGTGCCGTGTCAGTCATCCGTCGTGTCTGGTGTCGTGTCAGTCATCGTGTCGCCTCCGCGCGCTCGACGGCGGCGTCGAGCGTGTCAGTTCCGTCCCAGTCGACGACTCGTGCGCCGGCTCGTCCGAGTTCGTTCCGCCGTTCACGGCGACGGATGGTCTCGACGCGTCCGCCGACGGTGTCCGGTGTCGGGTCGGGCGACACCACAGTGACCGCGTGACCGCGTGCGATCCACGTCTCGGCGGCTTCGACCGGCTCGTCGTCAGTCAGCGGCGAGCAGAGGACGATCTGTGCGTCGTCCGGGACGTGATCGGCCAGCTCGCCCGCGAACCAGAACCCCTCGATCCGGAGCGGGAGACGCGACGGGCGCTCGGCGCGTCGGTCGAGGTAGCGGCGACACGCCGTCTCCTGTGCCGCACCGGCTCCACGCGGCGGCAGGTACCCCTCCTCCTCGCCGCGGAACTGCGCCGGCGACACGCGGAGCGTGGTGGTGTCGTCCCGCGGCGGAACGAACCCGCCGCCGGAGTCCTTGACCGCGACGCCGACACGGTCGCCCGCGTCCAACAGCGCCCCGGCGAGTTCGCGGGCCGCGTCTCTGGCTCGCGCTCCGGCGTCGAGCTCACCCGGCCGTGCCACTGCACGCACCGGCGGCCGGTCGTCGACGACCAACACCACTGTCGCGGCCTTCTCCTCGTGGAACTCGACGGTACTCAGCTCCCCGGTCGAGGCGTAGCGGTTCCAGTCCACCCGGTTGATCGGGTCTCCCGGGCGGTACTCCCGGCTGGAGTGGAAGGCGATTCCGGAGCCGGCGTCGTCCGTCTCGATGCGACCCGCGATGCCGGCTGTCTGCCCGTGCAGCGGGAGGGGGTCCGTCTCGACCGTCGTCTGGACCGACGCGACACCCTCCGTCGTCGTCCGACGCTCCGCGGTCCCGGCGAGTGACCGGACGGCGACTGTCGCCGGCTCGAACTCGTGGGTCCCGCGTGGGACTCGTACCTCGTACGTCAGTGTCGTCGACTCCGCCGGTCCGAGTGTCACGTGACCGCGCGGAGACCCGTCGATCACCGCGACCTCGTCGGGAACGCCGTCGACCACCCGCACGTCCGGGAGGTATCGCTCCGACTCGTTCGTGAGGCGGAGCTGGACCGTCACCGGCTCACCCGGCCGCGGCGACTGCTCCGAGAACTCCCGTTCGACAGTGAGCGCGTCCGTCGGCGGCTCGACGACGAGCGCGCCGTAGCCGACGAGCGCGAGCGGGATCACCGCTGCGAACAGTGCCACCGGGTTGCCCGCGACGACCCCGACGCCGGCCAAGACGACTGCCAACAGCATCGCCGGCGCGTAGCGTGACCGCTCTGCGAGTGTCACCGGTCCACCTCCCAAGAGAACACACCGTGACTCACGACGAGTCGGGCCGGGTCACGTTCCTCTCTGTCCTCCGATTCGTCGCTCTCTTCGATTCCGTCGTCCGATTCGTCTCTCTCTTCGACTCCGTCGTCCGATTCGTCGCTCTCTTCGATTCCGTCGTCCGATTCGTTCCTCTCTTCGACTCCGTCGTCTATCGTTCTCGGTCCGTCGTCCGCGGAATAGCTATCTCTCGTCGCTGCGTCGTCTGCCGTCGGATCACGGCCACCGGGTCCGCCGCCGCGGCCGAACTCCTCACTGATCGCAGTCGTCGCGGCGTCGGACACGTCGCTCGTCGTCCGTGTGTCGACGTCGGCACGGCGTTCGATCTCGCGGACGGTCGCTCGGACGCGACGGCTGTGGCGCTCCCCGCTCAGCCAGTCGCGGAGACGCACGAGCGGCGGCACCGTCGGCGTCGGCCCCTCCGCGAGGTAGGCGGCCGCCCGCGGGTCGTCCGTCCACGAGCCGTCGGCGACCCGCGCAGCTGCGACGGTCTCGTCCACGTCGTCGTCCGCAGCGACCGCTGCGACTGCGGCGTCCGCGAGCGTCTCGTGAGCACTCCCCTCACCGTAACGACCCGTCGTCGTCGCCGCCGCGACTCTGTCGTCCTCGCCGGCCGCGAGTGTCACCCACGCGCCACGCTGGAGACCGTCACCTGCCGGAATCCGCTCTGGCGGGGTCGGTGACAGCGACTCGCTCCACTCGTGACGCTCCGGCTCGGCCGCGTCCGTGTCCCGAGTTGTCGGGCTCTCGTGGGTCCTCGTCGACTTCCCGTGGTTCCTCGTCGGCTTCTCGTGGGCCCCTGTCGGCTTCTCGTGGGTCCTTGTCGGACTCTCGTGGCCCCACGTGAGCAGCACTGCGGCGACGGTCGCCAACCCCAACACACCGAGTGCCGGGCGGGCGACGGCTGCGACAGTACGAACTGTCTCGCCCGGGAGCAGTCCGGCGAGTGTGACTCCGGCGGCGACGAGGGCGACAGCGGCGAGGAGGTCGAGCCCACGCCGGAGCGAGACGAGACCGTCGAGTCGAGCGGGTACCAGCCCACTGTCTGCGGTTCGCCCGCCGAGCAGCCCACGCTGCTCGTCGTCACCCCACAGCGCGACCGTGAGACGACGCGTGGCGACGCGTGCTCGACCTGCGAACCGCCCCAGCCAACGCCCGAGACTCCGGGCGGCGCGCTCGCTCGGGCTCACGCGGTGTCACCTCCGACGCTGTCTCCGCTCTGATCACCACGACCGTCGTCGGCGGCGTCGCCGTCGTATCGAGGAGATTCGTCGCCGTCGTATCGAGGAGATTCGTCGCCGTCGTGCCGAGGAGATTCGTCCCCATCGTGCCGAGGAGATTCGTCGCCGTCGTGTCGCCGGGACTCGTCTCGGTCGGTCGCGTGATCGTCGCCGATGCCGGTCAGTTCGCCGAACGCGTCGAGTGCCGCCGACCGCCGGGTGGCGTCGACACCGCCGGCGTACCGCACCCGTCTGAAGGCGTCTGTCAACGTCTCGACAGGCTCCGTCGGGAGCCCGGCGTCGACGGCGTGGCGCGCGAGTTCACCCGGGGTACGCGTCTCGACCGGGCCACGGACGCCGGGGACGTGTGCGGGGAACCGCGACCACGCCTCGCGGACGGTCTCCGGCGGGGCGGGTGGCTCCGACTCGTCGGTCTGGTCGGCGGCCGTGTCCGTCTGTGAGCGACCGCTGCGGCGACTCGTGTGCGACGAGCCGAGGCCACCGCGGGTCCCGCTCGGTCTCGACAGCGAGACGCCGCTGGTCAGCCCCGACAGCGAGACGCTCGGCAGCGACAGCGACGCGAGCCCGGTGCCGATCCCCGCGAGCGCGGTGCCGACCCCGCGAGTCGCGGTCGCCAGTCCGCCGAGTGTGCTCGTCCCGACTCCCGACAGCGTGCTCGCCAGCCCGGAGCCGACGGCGCTCGTCAGACTGCCGGAGCTCACGAGCACGGCGACCGTCGCCCGGGGGACAGCTGCGAGAAACAGTCGCACGCGCGGGAGCCGACCGGAGGGGAGGTGGTCGCTCGCGGCGGCCATCCCGCCGGCCGTGACGCCGACCGAGCCGAGGAACACCGCGATCACCAGCCCGCCGAGCCACGTCAGGAACACCGCGAGACTCACGTCGAACGCCGGACCACCCGCCGCCGCGCCGTCGTCGTCACTGTCGTCTTCGTCTGGCGCGGGTGTGGGCGTCGGCGTCGGTGTCGGCGTCGGAGTCGGAGTCGCTGTCGCGGTGTCGGCACCCGTTCCGCTGGAGCCGGCGTCGACCTGCGGAGAGTCTGTGAGAGCAGTGTCGTCGACAGAGCCGCCGCCGTCGGCGCTCACCCGTTCTGCGCCGGGGTAGCTCCCGAAGCCGCCCGCAGGGAACAGCGCGGCTGTCAGGAGGAGGAGGAGGGCGAGCGCGCCGACGGTCGCGGCGCGAGCGGGGTCGTGTCCCATTCGTGTCTACCGTGGGAGGGAGGAAGTATATGTTTTTCCAGACCACACACAGAGACGATGGTCTCCCGCACCCGCTCTCGCACGCTCCGTGTCGCCGCGACGCTGGGGGCGGCGCTGGCCGCCACCGCCGTGGTCGCGGTCGGTCTCGCCGCGCTGCTCCGCCCGTGGCTGGCGTCGATCCTCCCCTCCGGACTGCTGGGTACTGGCCTGCTGGCTGCCGGTCTCGGCCTCGGACTGGTCGCGGTCCAGCTCCGGTACGTCCGGCGTGAACTGCTCGCGTCTGTCGACGCGCGTATCGTCGACCGCGAGGCGTTTCCTGACCTCCACGCTCGTGTGACCCGTCTCGCGGGCACCGCGGACGCGCCGGTCCCGGACGTCGCGGTCGTCGACTCGCCCGTCCCGAACAGCTGTTCTGTCGCCGGCACCGCATCGGGAACGGTCGTCGTCTCTACTGGTCTGCTGGATCGGCTGGACGACGACGCGCTGGACGCCGTGCTCGCACACGAGCTCGCTCACCTCCGCAACCGCGACGCTGCGGTGCTCACGCTGGCGTCGTTCCTCCCCGCGGTCGTGGCCGGCGACTACTCCCCGCTCTCGGATCTCGGGGTCGACGACCTCTCTGTGGGGGGGCAGTGGCTCCTCGGCGGGCTGGTGCTCGCGGTCGGCTACCTGCTCGCGGTGCCGTCGCTCCCGGGCGCTGCTGGCTCGGCTGCCTCGCTGGGCGCGTTCGCGGCCGCGGTAGTCGGGGTTGTCGTTCTCGGCGGCGTCGTGGTGGGCGTCGCTGCGACGGCGACCGTCTACCTCGCGCGGGAACTCTCGCGCGAACGGGAGTTCGCGGCCGACCGCGCGGCCGCACAGCTCACCGGCTCGCCGGCGACGCTCGCGAGCACGCTCCAGACGCTGACTGCGGAGACGGCACCAGCACAGGACGCACGGCGTCGCGCGTCGAGTGACGCTGTCGGCGGGCGGTCTCCGGGCCCGTCGAGTCACGTCTCTGAGCTGTGTCTGCTGCCGTACGGCTTCCACGAGGCCAGCGGTGACGAGACTGACGGCGCTGCGGAGGGTGACGCCTCCGAGACTGTCGGAGACGACGGAGCGAACGGTGGCCCGGTACAGGTCGGGGAGGACCTGCTCGACTCCTTCGCGCTGGAGACCCGCGCTCACCCGCCGGTGGAACAGCGACTCGCTGCGCTCCGTGACATGACGGAACGGCAGGCCCGGAACACGGCGGCTGTCGATGCCGACTGATACTGTCGAGTAGACTGACGAACTCGTCGACGAGGACGACGGTCGAGTCACGGCACGATACGTCGATTCCAGTGTCGCCTCGTTCGGTGGCAGCGAGGCTGAGGTCGGGGAACACACGTCTCCACCGTGGCTAGACGACGAGTGGCGGCACGTGGTCCGGACGACCTCTCGTGCTGTGTTCGGTAGCCCGTGACCGACAGTATAACACAGTGTCCGCCCACATCGACAGTGTGACACGACCAGACGCGAGTCGGGCAGGGACGTTCGAGATCGCAGACGGGCTCGAAGTGAATCGGATGGGATTCGGCGCGATGCGGCTGTGTGGGGAGGGAATCGTCGGACCACCAGCCGACGAGTCGCACGCACGCGCCGTCGCACAGCGTGCCGTCGACTACGGAGTCGACTTCCTCGACACCGCAGACTCCTACGGACCGGGAGTCTCCGAGCGACTGCTCCGAGAGGCTGGCGTCGTCGAGGACGCGGTGGTGGCGACGAAGGCGGGACTGCTCCGCAACAGCGACACCGAGTGGCTGCCACACGGGGACCCAGACTACCTGAAGAACCAAGCGCTCGTCTCCCGGGACCGACTCAGAGTCGACAGCATCGACGTGCTCCAGTACCACCGCCCGGACCCCGACACGCCGTTCGTCGACAGCGTCACTGCGCTCGCGGAGCTCGTCGACGACGGTCTCGTCGAGTACGTCGGCCTCTCGAACGTGACCGTGAAACAGCTTGATCAGGCCCGCGAGATCGTCGATGTGGTGACGGTGCAGAACCGCTACAACGTCGGCTACCGCGACGAACAGGCTGTTCTCGACGCGTGTGAGGCGGCGGGGATCGGGTTCGTGCCGTGGTACCCGCTCGCAGGCGGCGATCTCGACACGGTCACGGACGACCTCGACGCTGTCGCGGCGGCACACGACGCAACGCGCTACCAGATCGCGCTGGCGTGGCTGCTGGAGACCTCACCCGTCACGCTCCCCATCCCGGGCACGCTGGATCTGAACCACCTCGAACAGAACGTCGCGGCCGCCGAAATCGATCTCTCGGAGTCGGAACTGCGACGACTCGACGAAGCGGTGTAGGGTGACACAGCCGACGAATCGGCTGCAATTGACCTCCTCCACGCCCTGAAGGA
>CAKZQY010000368.1 GCA_937142015.1 uncultured Halobacteria archaeon | reverse complement strand
GGAAGACCACCGCGACTCGGATCGCTCTCGCCGAGTGGTACAGACAGACCGAGGGTGGCACCGTGCTGTATCGGAAACAGGGCGTCCAAGAGCCACTCGATCCCGAGGAACTGAATGAGGCAATCGAGACCGCCCGGGAGAACGGGCCGGTGCTGGTCGCTGTCGAAGACGCTGCACGTCGTGGCACCTACCCGCTGTACGAGACAGTCGACGAGTTCGGAGCCGACACGGACGTGAGTTTCCTCGTCAACTCCCGCGAGAACGAGTGGCGCGACTCCGAGGAGGGGATGACAGAGACCTTCGGCGGGATGTCACAGAAGAGCGCAGACGTGCGGGCGACCAGAACGGAGTACCTCGATCCGGTCTACATGCCGCCGTTGGACGCCCGCGAAGTCGAGCGCTTCGTCGAGAACTACCAGAAGGTGACCGGGCACAGCAGAGACCCCGTCGATGGTGAGTCACTGCTGGAGCAGATCCGGAGCCAGACGGGCATCAGCCCGATGCTGTTGCTGGCGTACCACGTCCCCGTCTGGGAGGGCGAAATCGAGGACCACACTGACGAAGAGCCGGCCTTGATCCAGAACGTCGAGACGGTGTTCAAGCTGGCAAACGGACGGTTGGCGGACGACGAGATCGAGACCGAGACCGACCGCGAGGCGGAGTTGGTGGAACAACTCGCACTCGCGGTGAACGTGGTGAACGCCGCCGAGTATCCCGCTCGTGAAGAGTTCTTGCTGTCACTCGGCGAGGACGGTGACGAGTTCGAGACGGTACAGGGAATCGCAGAGCGGTTGCAGGGACCGCTCCTGTTCGAGAAGGACGGCCGGAGGTACGCCACCCACCACCCGCTGTGGTCGCGGCTGTACCTGAGTGAGCATCTGGAGCGACACGGAGAGTCGAAGGCTATCGGGACGTTCGAGGAGGTACTCGGCGCGCTGTTCGGGCTGATCGACGACGAGGACCTCCGTAACGAGATTCGGAGAGTGTTCCGGGCCGATACGGACCTGCTGAAACTGATCGAAGGGGAGCCAGAGGCGTTCGGGCACCAGCTCGTCACGGATCTGTTCGAAATCGGCGAGGATCGGCCGAAACTCCAACCGCTGTACGGGACGACCGAGTACAGTCAGATCAACCTACCGGAAGTGTGCGGGGCGCGGACGGAGGTCGAGACGGCGTTCAGCCGGAGTCGAATGTTCAACAGACGTGGTGAGAGTGATCGTGAGCGGGTCGAAGTCGAGAAAGCCGGTGAACTGGCAGAGGAGGCGGGTATCGACACTGGTGTGATCCTCGCAAACTACTACGCACGACTCGGCCATCACGCCAGCCAACAGGGGGCATTCGACGAAGCACGGGACTATCACGAGCGAGCACGAGAGACTACTCCGGTCGGTGACAACAACAGAAACGAAGCTGTGAGTCACAGCAATCTGGGAGGTATTGATCTGAAACAGGGTTTCTACGAGGATGCACAGAGCCACTATCAGAAGAGTCGAGATATCTATGACAAGATTGGCGACCAGAACGGAAAGGTAACCAGTCTCAACAGTCTCGGGAAGGTGGCGCAGAATCTCGGAGAGTACGAGCGAGCACGTCAGCGCCACCAAGAGAGTCTGGAGATTGCCCGTGAGACCGGAGACCGGAACGGGGAAGCGAGCAGTCTCGGAGGCCTCGCGGAGGTGGCGCGGCACCTCGGACAGTACGAGCGCGCCCGCGAGCGCTTCAAAAAGAGTCTAGAGATTACCCGCGAGATTGGTGATCGCAGCGGTGAGGCCAGCAGTCTCGGTGGCCTCGGGTTAGTAGCGCAGAACCTCGGAGAGTACGAACGAGCCCGCCAGCGCCACCAGCAGAGTCTGGAAATCGAACGCGAAATCGGAGATCGTAGCGGCGAGGCCACCAGTCTCAACAATCTCGGGTCGGTGGCACAGAACCTCGAAGACTACGAGAGAGCATGCGAGTGCTTCGAAGAGAGTCTGAAGATCGTCCGCGAGATCGGAGATCGCAGCGGCGAGGCCACTAGTCTCAATAATCTCGGGCTAGTAGCGGGGTACCGCGAGGAGTACGAGCAAGCGCGCGAGCACCTCAAAAGGAGTCTGAAGATCACCCGCGAGATCGGAGATCGCAGCGGCGAGGCCAGCAGTCTCAACAATCTCGGGATGGTAGCGCAGAATGACGGAAAGTACGAACAAGCGCGCGAGTGCTTCGAAGAGAGTCTAGAGATATTCCGTGAGACAGGGGATGTCAGCAGCGAGGCCAGCAGTCTCAACAATCTCGGGTTGGTGGCGCAGAACCTCGGGGAGTACGGGCGAGCCCGCGAGCGTCATCAAGAGAGCCTGGAGATCGCCCGCGAGATTGGAGATAGTACCGCCGAAGCGAACAGTCTTGGAAATCTCGGGCAAGTGGAGCGCGAGCAGGAGAACGACCGAGCCGCTATCGGGAACTACAGCGACGCAGCCGACGTGTTCCGCGAGATCGGTGCTGTCAGACGCGCGCTGACAGCCCTCTCGAACCTTTCGCAGGTGGCCGCCACAGCCGGCGAGGAGGAGACCGCGACCGACGCCTGCGAGGACGCACTCGAACTGATCGAAGCGTCGGATCTCGACGGTCTCGACGACCGCGCTCGTGAGTTCCGCGTGCGGGCTGCGCGTCTCGACGAGACACCGCAGGGCACGCTCGAACTGTACTCCCTCGCCCTCGGCCACGTTCTCGAAAACGAGGCTGGCACCTCTGCGCGACTACTCCGCGAGACGTGGGAGCGACGCGACATCCACGACGAAGACACCCCGGCCTTCACCGTCACACTCGCTGCTGGTGTCGGCTTCGCTGCACACCTCAAGCTGATCGACAGTGTACGCGACGAGGTGGAGGGTGAGGAAGAACTCCCCGATGCTGACGAGGTGGCTGCCGAAGTCGACGACGTGCTCGGCGAAATCGACTCCACCGAACAGTCACTCTCCGTGCCAGCCACGAGTCTGTACCGCGCTCTGACCGACAGCGTCGTGACCACCACCGCCGCAGACCTCCGCGAACGGGCCGAAGAAATCGACCCAGACGACGGCACGAGCCAGTTGGCTCTCTTCGAACACCGAGCGTACGCGAGACTGCTCGAACCGCTGTCCGAGGAGTCGGACGACGAGTAACTTGCAGTCGAAGAGCGCTACGAACGTGCGCTCGTCCGTCTGGCACGCGGTGACGACACCGAAGCGGTGACAGACACACTGGCGACGGCGTGGGAACGACGCGCAGACTGTGACCCCGGCACCGACGCACACGCGGCCGCAACCGCCGCTGGCATCCTGCTGGCAGCCACTGTCGCCGATGCTGACGACACCGACGGAGACACGCCGGTCGATCCAGACGCCGTCGTTCGAGCGGTTGACCCCGCCGCTGTAGACCTCTCTGACCCAGTCCGCGCGGTCTACGATCACCTCGCTGGTGAGGAACCCGCTCATGCGGCCGACGAACTACGTGAGCCCATCGATCCACTGCCTGAGAACCCTGACCTGACACAACTGGAGACCGCGGTGTTCGCCGACATGCTGGCGACACTGACAGCCGAAGGCCCAGAAGACCACACCGTCACGGAACTGTACAGACAGGCGCTGCTTGAATCCGTAGCTGAGGAGACCGACGGGGACGAACTGGTCTGGCACCTCCAGCAGGCGTGGGAACGATGTGAAGAAGTCGAACAAGGTACCGACGACCACACGGTCGCCGCCGCTGCCGGGGTCGGTCTCGCCGCTCATCTTGAGCTGCTGCCAAAACAGACCGACGAGGTGACCGAACAGATTGACTCGATACTGTCGGCAATTGATCCCTCCGCTGTGGACCTCTCCGACCCAGTTCGTGCCGTCTACGACCACCTCGCTGGCGAGAAGCCCGCTTATACAGCCGACGAACTACGCGACCGCGTCAATCGGCCGTTCGAAAATCCTGATCTACCACAACTGGAGACAGTGATGTTCGCAGAGTTACTATCACTACTGAGGGGTGAATACGCTCTGAAAGACCAATACCACGACGCACTCGTATTCGTGAACAGCGAACGCGCAGATACGGAAACGGCCATTGTGCTGCTTGAACAGGCGTGGACCCAGCGTGAGCACTACGAGCCAGACACCGACGAATTCGCTGCTGCCACGGCCGCTGGCGTCGCCTTCGCCACCTACCTCGAACTGCTCCCCGAGCAGACCGGGGACGAGATCGACCAACAGACCGTCCTGTCTGCAATCGACCCCGTTGCCACGGATCTCTCGGACGCCGTCCGCGCGGTCTACGACCACCTCGCTGGCGAGGACCCCGAGCACACCGCCGCCGAGCTCCACGACCGCGTCGACACGCCGGTCGCCGACGAGAACCTACCGCAGTTGGAGACACTCGTCTTCGCTCGCCTGCTCGACACGCTCGACGACTGACACCGACAGACTACGGACGGACACTGTCGGGACT
>CAKZQY010000367.1 GCA_937142015.1 uncultured Halobacteria archaeon | reverse complement strand
AACTGTACCACGCCGGACAGGTCGTGGTGCGCGCCGCGCGGACGCTGAAGCGCTCGCGCGAGTTCCCACAGGAGCGTGCGATGGGGCTCGTCCAGACGAGCGCTCGCGCCTCGATCCACCTCTGTCACGAGGACGTGCCGGACGACGAACTGGCGGACGTGGCGACCGAGGCTGTCGAGGGGGTCGGTGATCTCGCAGCGCTCGCACGCGACGACGACTGTCCGCGAGAGACGGTCGCCGAGGCAGCCACGGAGCTGTTCGAGATTCTCTCGAAGGTCGAAGAGGTCCGTGCCGTGAGTCGCACACCGGCTGACGACGAGTAGACGAGCGAGCACCGGACGGGACGTACCACTGTCCCGGCCGTCGTCGCCGGGGACACTGCCTCTCGCCGAAAGTCTGCACGAATTGTGTGACTGCCTAGAAACACAAACCACCGCTGAGAAGCAGCTAATTCGATTTTAGATAAGTAAATTATAAGAAGGTGCGAGTACAGGCGGGGTGTAAATGCAAACTACAGCAGGACCAGTGCAGGACGCGCTCGAACAGCCGTTTCGGCGGGCCAGACGGCCAGTCGTGTTGGTACCGGGTCGTGAACAGGCCGAGGTGGTGATCATCGCGCTCCACGACCTCGACGACGACGCTCGTCCGGAGCAGTGCCGCATCGTCGCGCCGGACGGAATCTTGGACGCGCTGGCGTGGGACATCGCCGCCCGCGCCGCGGATCTCGTCGACCGCGATCAGTTGGCGTGGCGACAGGGAGACGTGACAGACTTCGGATTCGCCGGCCCGGCCGTGACCGCCGCCGTGATCACGTCGGTCCCGACACCGGTCGTCCACGTCGACGACGGCGGCGGTGAGGTGACCGAACAGTTCCACAACCGCTGGGACAGCTCCACCCCGGTCGAGATCGACACTCCGCCGCTGTCGGCGGTGCGCGACACGCTCGACAGCCACGCCGGTCAGGGGGCCGCCGAGGACGTCGAGCTCGTCACCACCCGAGCGCGTTGCTCGACCGATCCCGTCGCGGTCCTCCTGTGGGCCGCTGCTGGGACGGGTGCCACGGTCCGTGCGGTTACCGATGCCGCCGCCGAGCTGGGGCTGGCGTCGCGGACGACTGTCTACCGACGACTCGACAGCCTCACTGACGCCGGCATCGTCAGGGCGGTGCCGGAGCACGACGGCGAGCGGGGACGACCCGACCGAACACTCCACCGAGAAATTGCCGTCGGCGACGACGAACCACTCCCGGCTGCTGTCCAGACGGCACTCCAGGGGTAGCTCTCTTGTCGTTGTCTACTCTGATTTTTCACACTCGCGTCGAAAGTGGGAGTATTCTGGGGAATTACTTCACTTCCACCCGTCTAGTGAGGTGTGCAGACACCCACTGCGACCAGCCCGTCCGTGTGGCACGACAGAGTGGACGCTCAACACGACGGAGTGTGCGCTCAGTCGGATCACTCACGCGTCGGCAGGCCGTTAGTGGTCGCGCTACCGAGTGAGACAGCGACGCCTTCTCACCACCGGTCGTCGGAACCGTCTCGTCCACAGCGACGACTTCGAGGTGGCTGCGTGACACGTGTCGCTCTACCGGCTGGAATGGGCTGGCGGTGCGCCTCGTACGGCATCCGCCAGCCCACAGCACGGTGGTGTGACACGTCGTCTGCCATGCACCCTCGTCGTGCGACGATCAGCCACCGGGCTGGCCGTGTCCCGACGGGTTGGCACCCGATTCCCCGATCAATCGACACAGCCAGCCACCCTCACTCCGGTCGGCTTCCCCTTCGGGCCATCGAAGGCCGACACCGAGGGGCGTCGGGACCACGGTGAGAGGCACACGGAACACCTCCTCCGCGGGGTGTTCACTTCTGAGTATGTCGAGAGACGTTCGCGCCGGCAGTGACGCCGGTTCCGAGAGAACTGTACAGATCACCAGCGTATCGAGAAGCGGGAAGACCGAGTACCACGAGCGGCGGCGACGAACGACGACCCGCCGAGGGGGGAGTAGAGACACGTGACGGCGCTCACGAGATCGGAGGTAGAACGGCGGCTCCCGATAATCGACCTGATCCGGGACTACGAGTTGCGGACGAGAGTGCGGGACGTGGCACAACGCTTCCCGGCGTACTTCTGGCACGCGCCAGTGGCACCACAGGGGACATCCGGGCTGTACGGCGAGTACACGCTCGGTGAGCGCGGGCTGTGGATACACGTCGGGATGTGCGCGACCGTCTTGGAGGCGTTGCTGAAAACTGCGTGGCGGCGGGAGGTGATCCCGTCACCACAGGAGGCAGATTACGCGCGAGCAGCGGTGGCGCTACACGCCGGGTGGCGATACGGCGACGAGTGGGAGCCGGGGACGGCGGTAGCGACCGGGTACGCGACACGAACAGCACGGGTCGCAGAGCGTTACGACGTTGCACTGCCAGCGTGTCGAGCGGTGGCAGCCCACCGAGGGGTGTGGGGAGACGGTCCACAGCCAGAGACAGCGGTGGAGCGA
>CAKZQY010000366.1 GCA_937142015.1 uncultured Halobacteria archaeon | reverse complement strand
TGCCAGCAGAATGTGAGTTTCGCCCGTGCCAGCGGGCTGTCGGGTTCGCCCGTGCCAGCAGGCTGTCGGGTTCGCCCGTGCCAGCAGAATGTGAATTTCGCCCGTAGTAGAACGAACGCCCCGACACTGCTGTTCACTGTCGCCGAATCCCGTCGACAGGCAGACAGCTGTACAGTAATACCGAACGCTACGAGTCGGCTGTGCCACTCGTGTTCACTGTCGCCGAACGACCGACAACGAGGCACGTGTTCAGACGACTACCTGTGTTCTGGACGAGCGCCCGTGTTCAGACGACTACCTGTGTCCGTGGACGAGCGCCCGTGTTCAGACGACTGCCTGTGTTCTGGACGACCGCTCGTGTCCACGCACGGCTACCCGTTCTCGGACCTGCGACCGACAGTATCACTCCGCGAGCGTCAGCTCGACACGCTTGGCAGCGCTGAGAACGAGACCAGTGAGGTCCTCCTCCAGTCGTTTCCCAGAGAGGCGAGCGGCAGGTCCGACGACGGTGAGCGCCGCGACAGCTTCGCCTTCGGCACGGACCGGCGCAGCGACACCACGCACCCCCTCGAACGCCTCCCCGCGGTCGAACGCCAGCCCACGGTCCGCGACGGACCGGAGTTCGGCCCGGAGCGCACTCGCCGTCTGGATCGTCCGGTCGGTGCGCGCCGCCAGTGTCGTCTCTTCGACGTACGACGCGACCGCTTCGGGTGACCGCGCAGACAACAGCGCCTTCCCCGAGGCGGTCGCGTGGAGGGGCAGACGACTCCCCGTCTGGACTCGTCTGTCGTTGCGCTCCGGGCGGCGCACGGCCGCGTACACCGCCGACCCGTGTTCTGCGACGACGAGCCCCACCGTCTCGCCCGCCGACTCCGCGAGCCCCGTCAGCTCCTCGCGTGCGGCTCGGTACGCCGGCAGCCTGTCGCGGACTGTCGTGCCGACGTCGAGGAACCGCAGCCCGAGCCTGTAGCGACCGTCCTCCGAGACGACGACGCCGAGCCGCTGGAGCGTGACGAGGTGGTTGTGTGCCGACGCCTTCGACAGGCCGATTTCCTCTGCCAACTCCGTCACGCCCGTCTCTCCACCCGCCGCTAACGCCTCCACCACGCGTGCCGTCGTCTCTGTCGCTCCGACTGGGTACTCGGTCACGAACGCTCGGTTGACTCTCCGGCGTTTAAAAACTGTTCACTGTGAGAGAACAGTTCGAGAGTGTGACCGACGTTCGTGATAGATTCGGCTCCCTCCTCGTACTCCCCGAAGAACGGCGGTAGACGGCCCACAACCGTCGAACTACCCGTGTGCTGCCACTCCGACTCGTTCACTGTTACCGAACAGGTAGAATATAAACAGGTGAATTCGTTAGCCAGAAACAGCAGGTAGACAGCCTGAAACTCGGCTTTGGTGCCGAGTAGGCAAAGAATTTATATACTTTGTCTCCGACACTCCGAGACGGATCATGTCACGACGTGACAGAACCAGCGTGGACAGGCGGACAGTGCTCAGAGGCACCGGACTCGCGGGGCTGGCAGGGTTGGCAGGCTGTGTCGGCACCGGCGACCCGGAGCCGTCGCCGACGGAGACGGCAGGCGGCGGTGGCAGCGGGGGCGGCGGCAGTGACAGCGACGACTCGACGCCCACGCCGACGCCGGATCGGATGGCAGACTCCGCAGAGGTGTGGGGGTGGGACGTGGCAGCCAAGTCGCTGGATCTGATCGACGATCCGTACGAGGAGGCACACGGCGGGGAGGTGGAGATCACACAGATCGGGCGCGCCGACCTGAAGAACAAGTTCAAGTCGACGCTGCTGTCCGGCTCGGGCGCGCCAGCCGCGTCGATGATGGAGAGTGTCGACGCCGCCGCGTGGGTGGACACGGACGGACTCAGAGACATCTCCGCGTGGCTCGCCGACGCCGGGATCAAGGACAAGTTCGTGAAAGGGAAGTGGGGTCCACTGGAAAGAGACGGCAAGACGTACGCGCTCCCGTGGGACATCGGCCCGGTCGGCACGTTCTACCGGACGGACGTGTTCGACGAGTACGGCGTCGATCCCTCGTCGGTGGAGACGTGGGACGAGTACATCGAAGAGGGGAAGAAGCTCCCGGACGACCAGTACCTGCTGAATCTCCCCTCCAACGACTACGACGGGCTGTGGCGGATGATGTACCGCCAGATCGGCGGCCAGCCGTTCACCGCCGACGGCGCTGTCAACATCCACTCGGACAAGAGCCTCCGCGTGGCGCGCATCCTCAAGCGCATCCGTGACTCCGGGGTCGCCAACGACCTCGCGTCGTGGTCCTCGGCGTGGTTCACCGCGTTCGGGAAAGGGACGACGGCCAGTCTCACCGCCGGCGCGTGGATCGAGGGGACGCTGAAGGCCGAACTCGGCGACACGGCCGGGAAGTGGCGCGCGATGAAGCCGCCGGCAATCGAGTCCGGCGGGTCGCGGGCGACCAACTGGGGCGGATCGAACCTCACCATCCCCAAACAGGTCTCCGACGAGAAAGCCCGGCGGGCGTGGGACTACGTGGCGTACACGCTGGGACAGAAGGAACACCAGATCACGATGTACAAGGAGTTCGGCATCTTCCCGGCGCTGAAGCCCGCCTACGAGTCCGACGCGTTCGACCAGTCGAGTTCGTTCCTCGGCGGGCAGGAGGCGGGACGCATGTTCGCCGAGGTCGCGCCGAACATCGCGCCGTACCGGTACACCGTCGACACGCCCGCGGTGACGAAGGCGATCAACACCCACTTCCGCGACATGATGACCGGGAAGAAGACGCCGAAGGAGGCGGTCGACGCCGCCGCCCAACAGGTCGCCGACAGAACCGACCGGGATCTCGCGTAGTCGACGCATGGCGACGCGTGACTCTCTCTCGCCGTTCGAGACCGCCCCCCGGGACCGACTCCGGTACCTCCGGCAGGCGCTCAGCCGCCGGCTCCCCAACGCAGGTGAGGGAATCGTCGGCTACCTGTTCTTACTGCCGGCGCTCACGCTGTTCGGTGTGTTTCTCGCCTTCCCGATCCTGTACACGTTCTACCTGTCGTTCTTCCGGTTCCAGGGCGTGAGCGACGAGACCCTGCTGTGGATCGACACGGGGCTGTTCACCTACGAGCTCACGAGTATTGCCGAGCTCCAGTTCGTCGGCCTCCAGAACTACGTGACCCTGTTGTCGGACGGGCTGTTCCATCAGGCGCTGTTCAACACGACGTTCATTCTCGTGGTGCAGGTGCCGCTGATGGTGGTGTTGGCGCTGTTGTTCGCGGTGGCGCTGGACGCCTCCTTCGTCCGGTTCAAGGGGATCTTCCGCACCGTCCTCGCCTTGCCGGTGTCGGCGAACCTCGTCGCGTACGCCACGGTGTTCCTGCTGATGATGCAGGACGCGGGGCTGGTGAACTACCTGCTCCGTAG
This sequence comes from uncultured Halobacteria archaeon, assembly GCA_937142015.1. GTDB lineage: Archaea > Halobacteriota > Halobacteria > Halobacteriales > Haloferacaceae > JAHENP01. The sequence goes on along the minus strand of CAKZQY010000366.1, from coordinate 5,008 downwards.
CGTCGGCTTGCCGGCGATTCCGTGGCTGACGAGCTCCTTCTGGTCGCGGATGACCATCGTCGGCGCGGTGACGTGGCGGTGGACGGGGTACAACATGATCATCCTGCTGGCTGGGCTCCAGAACGTTCCCCAACAGCTGTACGAGGCGGCAGAGATCGACGGCGCGAACCGGTGGGAGAAGTTCCGCTACGTGACGGTGCCACAGCTCAGACCCGTGCTGCTGTTCGTGTTCGTCACCTCGACCATCGGCACGTTCAAGCTGTTCAGCGAGCCGGTGATCATCAACGGCGGCGGCGCGCCGCTCGACTCCACGATCACGATCGTCCAGTACATCTACCAGACCGCGTTCGTCAACTTCCGTCTCGGCTACGCCAGCGCGCTCACCTACGTGCTCATCGCCGTCGTGAGTGTGCTCTCCATCGTCCAACTCCGAATTGGAGGTGCCAACAGTGCGTGAAGAGACCCGGCGTGAGGCAGTGTGGCAGTTCCTCACGTACGCGTTCGTTCTGTTGGGCGCGGTCGTGACACTTGTGCCGCTGTACTGGATCGTCGTCGCCTCCACACTGAAAGAGTCGGAGTTTCTGTCCTCGACAGCGCCGCGGCTCCTGCCGGGAGACAGCTTCCTCTCCAACTTCCAGGCGCTGCAGGCCAGAGACAACGTCCAGTTCGTCGGCCACCCCGGCGAGATGACACAGTACATCGAGATCGGGCCGCTGTACGTCGCCTACGACGTGTGGCACCTCTGGGACTTGGGTGCGATGGGATCGAGCGTCTTCGTCGCGGTGGTGTACACGCTGTTGTCGTTGGTGTTGTGCTCGATGGCGGGGTTCGCGTTCGCCAAGTACGAGTTCCGGTTCAAACAGCCGTTGTTCTACGCCATCCTCGCCACGCTGATCCTCCCGATCCAGCTGTTGGTCATCCCGTTGTTCCTGTTGATGGCGCAGTTGGACCTGACGAACAGCTACTGGGCGATCATCCTCCCGTGGGCGGCGAACCCGCTGGGGATCTTCCTCATGCGGCAGAACATGCAGTCGATCCCCGACGCGCTGTTGGAGTCCGCCCGGATGGACGGCGCGACGGAGTTCCAGCTGTACTACAAGATCGCGCTGCCGACGATGAAGTCCTCACTCGCCGCCTTGGCGATCATCCTGTTCCTGTTCCAGTGGAACCTGTTCCTGTTCCCGCTGGTCGTCCTCGAACAGGGGAAGTACACGATTCCGGTGGCGATCAACCAGCTCGTCGGCGCACAGCGCGTCTACTACGACCAGATCATGGTGGCAGCGACCCTGTCCATCGTCCCGATCTTCCTGCTGTTCCTGGTCTTACAGAAACAGTTCGTGAGCGGGATCTTGGCGGGGTCGGTCAAGGAGTGAACGATGTCAGGGATCACACTCGACACGGTACGAAAGGAGTTCTCGACAGGTGACGAGCAGATCGTCGCCGTCGACGACGTGGACCTGGAGGTTCGAGACGGGGAGTTTCTGGTTCTCGTCGGTCCCTCCGGGTGCGGGAAGACGACCACACTCAGGTGTATCGCGGGGTTAGAAGACGTGACGAGCGGTCACGTCAGGTTCGGCGAGGAGGACGTGACCGGCCTGCGCGCACGCGAGCGCGACGTGGCGATGGTCTTCCAGAACTACGCGCTGTACCCGCACATGGACGTGCGGACGAACCTCGGGTTCGGGCTGAAGCTGTCGACACAGCTCTCCTCGGCGGAGATCGACGATCAGGTCGAGGATGTCGCGTCGATGCTGGGCATCGAGGACCTCCTCGACCAGAAGCCGAAAGAGCTGTCCGGCGGCCAACAGCAGCGCGTCGCACTCGGACGGGCGATCATCCGCGATCCGGCCGCGTTCCTGATGGACGAGCCGCTGTCGAACCTCGACGCGAAACTCAGAGCGGAGATGCGGACGGAGCTCCAGACGCTCCAACACGAGCTCGACGTGACGACGGTGTACGTCACCCACGACCAGACGGAAGCGATGACGATGGGCGACCGGATCGCGGTGATGAACGACGGGCGACTCCAACAGGTCGGCACCCCGGAAGCGGTGTACCGGACGCCGGTCAACGAGTTCGTCGCCAAGTTCATCGGATCGCCGAGTATCAACCTGTTCGACGCGACTGTCGAGCGAACGGGTGACACGGCTGTCGAGCGGACGGGGGGCGACGGGAGCGTCGGTCAGACGAGCGACGGGAGCGTCAGTCAGACGAGCGACGGGAGCGTCAGTCAGACGAGCGACGGGAGCGTCAGACTCGACGGCGTGGGCGACTTCGACTACGTGCTCTCGGACCCGACGCCAGTCGCAGACCACGAGTCCGTTCGCGTCGGAATCAGGCCGGAGGACGTGACGCTCGCCGACGAGGGGACCACAGTCGAGACGAACGTGTTAGAGCCGATGGGCAACGAGAACTTCCTGTACGCCCAGCTCGGCGATCAGGAGATGACGGCACGGATCGACCCGTCGGCGCGACCTGCCCCGGGTGACCCGGTCACGTTCACCGTTCCGGAGTCGGCGGTGTACCTGTTCGACCCGGAGACTGGGGAGGCGCTGAAGACGAAGACTGACGAGGCTGCCCCGCCGGGAACGGGAGACCAGCCGACGAACAGAGTGGACGGAGTCGCAGAGTAGATGCCGAGCGACCGACGGAGTCGCAGCGTCGACTAGCCGGATGGAGTCGCGGCGTCGACCGTCGGCCGATCCGATGGAGTGACGGAGCAAATGTCAACAAGACTCACGGAGTGACAGAGGAGATGCGTATCACAGACTACGAGTTGTACGAGGTACCGCCCAGGTGGCTGTTCCTACGGGTCGAGACCAGCGACGGTCGCGTCGGGTGGGGAGAGCCAGTCGTCGAGGGTCGCGCACACACCGTTCGCGCGGCCGTCGAGGAGCTGATGGACACGTACCTGCTCGGAGAGGACCCGACACCCATCGAGGACCACTGGCAGACGATGTACCGCGGCGGGTTCTACCGCGGCGGGCCGGTGTTGATGTCGGCAATCGCCGGCATCGACCAGGCGCTGTGGGATCTCAAGGGGAAGCAGTTCGGCGCACCCGTCTACGAGCTGTTGGGCGGTCGTGCCCGCGAACGGGTTCGCGTCTACCAGTGGGTCGGTGGCGACAGGCCCGCTGGCGTCGCGGAGGCAGCCCGGGAGAAAGTCTCGGAGGGGTTCACGGCGCTGAAGATGAACGCGACGGCAGAACTGCGTCGGATCGACAGTCCGGCCGCAGTCGAGGCGGCACGCGAGCGACTCGCAGCCGTCAGAGACGCCGTCGGCCCGACAGTGGACGTGGGTGTCGACTTCCACGGCCGGGTGTCGAAGTCGATGGCGCGGCGGCTCACCGCAGCCTTGGAGCCACACGAGCCGATGTTCGTCGAGGAGCCAGTGTTGCCGGAGCACAACGACGTGCTCCCGCAGATTGCCGCCGAGACCACGATTCCGGTTGCGACTGGCGAGCGGATGTACTCTCGGTGGGACTTCAAGGAGGTGTTCGAGAGCGGCGCGGTCGACGTGATCCAGCCCGATCTCTCCCACGCCGGCGGGATCACCGAGGTGAAGAAGATCGTCAGCATGGCGGAGGCGTACGACGTTGCGATGGCCCCCCACTGCCCGCTGGGCCCCATCGCGCTCGCCGCCTGCGTGCAGGTCGACGCCTGCTCGCCGAACGTCCTGATCCAAGAACAGAGTCTCGACATCCACTACAACGAGAGCAGTGACGTGCTCGACTACCTCGTCGATCCGTCCGTGTTCGCCTTCGAGGACGGGTTCGTCCGACTCCCAGACGACCCGGGGCTAGGTATCCAGATCGACGAGGCACACGTCGCGGAGCTCGCTGGCGAGGTGAACTGGCACAATCCGGTGTGGCGGCACGAAGACGGGAGCGTGGCCGAGTGGTGAGACGAGTCACCGCGGGCGAGACGACTGTCGTCCACGACCCCGAGACCGACCGACTCGCCGTCTTCGACACGGGTGACAACACCGACGAGAACAGTACGCTCTCACGCTCGTCGGCGGACGGCGCGACGCCACTCGCGTCCAGCGACGGCGAGACACCACTCGCGTCCAGCGACGGCGAGACACCACTCGCGTCCAGCGACGGTGAGACGCCGCTCGTCGCCGGCACCGTCAGCGCGCTCACGACGGCGTCGGGGTCACAGCGTTCACACGCGTCACTCGACACGAGCGTCGCGGTGGTCCCGGCAGACGGGGCAGTCGACGTGACAGTGACAGTCGAGAACACCAGCGCGGAGCCAGTCGAGTTGGAGGCAATCCGGCCGTTCGACGGGGCGCAGACGGCGTTCACGCCGACAGACCGCGTGTTCGAGCACGGCTACCAGTCGTGGTCACCGACGGGGACACAGCGTCTCGACGAGTGGTTCCCGGGGGAGTCGGCACAGAACCGGCCACAGATGACGGATCTGGCCGCGCCGGTCGACGCGCGGAGCAGCCACGCGGTGACGGCGTTCGTCGGCGACGCAGGAGAGCTCACACTCGGCTTCCTCGACCACGAGACGTACCTGACGCGGTTCGACGTACGGACGGGAGCCGACAGCGTGCGCCTGACAGCGACGTGTCCCGGCGACGGGGTGACAGTTTCACCCGGCGCGTCACGGGAGAGTGCGACACTGCGGATCGACGCGAGTCGGTCAGTCGCAGACGGGCTCCGGCACGTCGCGGCGACAGTCGGCAGTCGGATGGACGCGCGGACGAGTCGGTCGGCACCGACCGGCTGGTGTTCGTGGTACCACTACTTCACCGCGGTGACGACCGCGGACGTGCGGGCGGCAGTCGACGCGCTCGACGAGTGGGGTGTGCCGGTCGACGTGGTACAGATCGACGACGGCTACGAGACGGCGTTCGGCGACTGGCGGACGCTCGCGGACGGCTTCGACGACATGCGTGCGCTCCGGAGAGCCATCGGCGACGCGGGTCACACGCCGGGACTGTGGCTCGCGCCGTTCTACGTGCAGGCGGACGCCACGCTGGCGCGGGACCACCCGG
>CAKZQY010000365.1 GCA_937142015.1 uncultured Halobacteria archaeon | reverse complement strand
ACCACACCCGCCAGAAGTAGCTGATCGGAGACGCTCTGCGAGGTACTGAGTATAATTGGCTGGTGGAGAACGAGCACAGATGTCCCTGCTGTCACCTGTGTTCGCGCTCTACAAAAATGATAAATATTCGAGTCTCAGTAACGTACTTGTACGCACAGTGTTTTCGACGAAGTATGATCTCGCCGGCTCTCGTCCCTGTCTCGCTGTCGGGAGAGACAGTTCGTCTCCAAATTCAACACCTGCGGTTCCAGTTCGAGAGCTATCTTCGACAGTACAAAAAAGAGGCCCTGACGACTGCCATTCTCACTGGTGGGTTCTGTGCGGTGATCGTGTTCTCCGACCCAGTTGTCAACTTCGTACCACTCGTCACGACGATACTCCTCGGGACAGACTACGCAGTACTCGACCGTCTCAGACTCGCGTCTGTGAGACGGCGAATTGAGGACACGTCGACGACGTTCGGACAGATACAGCGGAACCTCAACGCAAAACAGTTGATAGAGGGGCCCGGATACATCGAACCTGAACACCAGAACAAGAAGAACTTTCGAGCAACTGTCGACGGCGACTACGACATCGCTGCACCGTTGCCGTTCAGACTCCACGTGGAGGAACCCAACCACAACTACAAGCTCCGGGTTGGTCGCTGTAGACTAACCAAGGTACGTGAGAAGTCGAACGGTGATTTAGTGCTGTTTTTTACGCTAACGAAGTGGAATCGGTCGTTCACCGACGACGACGAGAAGGACACAGCGGAAGCGTTTCGTGAGGAAGTTCGGACTGGCTCTGTCGACAGGACGATCTACGCTCGACCGATAGCGACGACCGAACTGAACGAGTTGACGCTGGAGGAGTGGCGAGAACTTCACCAGCGATTCGACGAGGTCAGACGGCATCTCAACCAGTGAGACAAAAATCCGAGTACTGTGTCTCAGAATGATTGCGCAACATTGAATACGCAACGAACTACATTCGAACTGTGAGCCCAACCAGTCGTCCACTCGAGGTAGACGAGTACATCAACGAGTACACCGTCGTGGTCGACTTGTCGGGCAGAGAGAGACCAGAAGGAACTGTCGAGGTGCGGACAGACGACGGTGAGGTCGTTCCCGGCAGGGTCCTCGACCACGAGAGCCACGGGCGACGGCAGGCAGTTGTCGAGCTCCTCGTCTCGGAGTTCGACTCCTACAGAGAAATTCTCTGACAGTGGACGACACCCTTCCTCGTGCTGTCGGTCACTGGCGTACCGTTCTGTCGCGGACTGCCAGCTACGAGTACAGTGCAGGTGTGTCTCGGTCGGGGTTCCAACGGCTCCCGGGTCAGTTCTGCCGACCCCGCACGCGACAACTCGTGACCGGCAGTCTTGCCGACCTCCCATCCGACAGTTCGTGACCGACAGTCTTGCCGACCTCGCATCCGACAACTCGTGACCGACAGTCTCACTCGACACGTTCGACACCGACACGACCGTTGCCAGTGACGAGTCGGAACCCGGCATCGACCAGCCAGTCACGGGCCGCACCCTCGCCGTGGAGCAACACCTCGGCGAGGTCGCTCCGGCGGTCGATGTCCGTCGCCAGCCGTCTGGAGTCTACCTCACGCACAGTCGCGTCCAGTTCGCTGGCGATCTGCCGGTGGTCTCGGACGGACGCGCCGTGGTAGTCGACGCGGAACGCCGGGTGTCGAACCACCACCGCGTTCGTCCCGCCGCCGAGTCCCGGTGCGATTACGATGTCCGCCGTCTGCGCCGACTCTTCGGACGACTCCGTCGCGGCTTCGTCTGCCCGAGACGGGGGCGGGCGAGTCGGTCTCGGCTCGACGAGTCGTCGAACTGCCGCGGGTGAGGCGAGCGCCAGATCGGCCATCACGACGCCGAGCGGCTCCTCGTGGTTCGGTTCGCGGTCGGCGAGCACGGCGTTGACCGCATCCTCCAGCCGGCGCTCGTCGACAGTCTGTGACACGGTCCACTCGGAGGGGTCTCCCCACGCGACCGCTTCCGTCGGCAGCGCTGTCAACTCGACCGGCTCCGTCGTCAGAAGCTCCGGGGTACAGTCCGCGCCGTCGACTGCCGCGAGCACGTCCGTCAACATCGCCGCGGCGAACGCGCGACGGTCGGCGAGAGAGAGCGTGTCGGAGAGGCGGGTTTTGGGCCGTTCGGCCGCGAACGGCACGAGCACGTCCATCTCAGCCGAGGCGGTCGTTGCTGTCCTGCTGGGAGCGCCAGTAGAGGAAGCCGCCGGCAACGAGCCCGACGACGAGCAGCGCGCCGACGCCCATCAGGATCAACTGGTTCCTGTTGTCCTGCTGCTGTGCTCGTTCTGCCTGGTTCTGTGCCTCCTGTGCGAGCTGGCGGGCGTTGTCGAAGTTCCCACTCTCGTAGGCGTTCACCGCGAGGTCGAACGTGCTACTCGCCTCGTTCGGATTCCCCGCGTTCTCGATGGCCGAGGCTGCCGCGTCCAGCGCCGAGCGGGCGCTCTGGCTGTCCTCGGTGAAGTACGGCACCTCCTCACTCGCCAACTCGTTGGAGCCGCCGCCCGGCGGCACCTGCTCCAGTGTCGCTGCGGTGAACCGCTGGTGTGGATCGTACGTGTACTCCGTGACGGACGGCACCGTGCCCCTCAACTGCACCTCGATCTGATCGATGTCGTCGCTGGCTGCCACCGTCGCACCGGAGAACTCCTGTCCGCCGAACGACTCCTGCCCGATCTTCGAACCGGTCTGGTCGAAGAACACGACTGTCCACGTCGGATTCTCCAACTCCGTCGAGCCGGCCAACTCCCACTCTTCGAGCGAGGGCTCTCTGTACAGCTCCGTCAGTTGGATCGTGACCGACACCTCACTACCGACCGCGGCGCTGTCTGGCACGTCCGTCTCCCCGACGGAGACGGCCGCTGCGGGGGCGACCGCCGCCGCCAGCAGCAGACAGACCGCGAGCACGGCGTACAGCCTAGAAGAGTGATTCCAGCTCGTCGTCGTCATCCTGAATCAGGTCGTTGAGGTTGTCTTCGCTCTCCTCTCGAATCTCGTCGATGTTGTCTTGCGCCTCGATTGCGACCTGCTGGAGCTCTTTGATCCGTGGCACGTTGGTCACGCCGGACAGGAGGATCACGCTGGCGACGAACCCCGAGCCGCGAACCGGGTAGTCGCCGCCGCGGACCTCCATCGAGCCGGTCTGCTCTTCGAGCCACTTGCGACCGCGCTCGATTCCCTTGCGGTTGAGGTGCGCGGGCGGGCCGGCCATCACGAGCAGCGCGCGCTCCGCGCCGTCGATCTCACACGGGAGCGTGAGCCGACCGAGCGCCGCCTTCCGCACCAGCGACGTGATCCGGTTGGTCGTGTGTGCCGTGTCCAGTTGGTCGTCGTCGTCGTCGCCGGTCAGCCGGGAGAGCAGACCGCCGCCGCTGCTGTTGTTGCTCGGCGACTCCACCTCTTCGCGGGCGTACCCGACAGTGGAGACGCCGCCGCCGGTGAGCGTGTTGATGATCTCACTGGAGTCGACGACGGACTCTGCGATCTCGCCGCCCTCCTCCACTTCGCCGGCACCGAACAGGATGCCGAAGCGCTTGACGATCTCCTCGTTGATCTCTTCGTAGCCCGAGGAGACAGACTCGCCGGTTTTGCGCCACGCGTCGTTGTCGAACACGAGGAGGTTGTCCACCTCGCGGACGAACGTCTGGAACGAGCGTGCAGCGTTGAGAGTGTAGATGCCACCCTCGTCGGACCCGGGGAGGATGCCGAGCCCGTACACTGGCTCCGTGTAGATGCGCTTGAGGTGTTTCGCCAACACCGGAGAGCCGCCCGAACCGGTGCCACCGCCGAGTCCAGCGATGACTAAGAACGCGTCCACCTCGTGGACCGGAATCGAGTCGATTGCGCCCTGTACTTCGTCGATGTCCTCCTCGGCGATCTCCGCGCCGAGCTCGTTGTCTGCGCCGACACCGTGCCCCTTCACCCGTGACTGGCCGATCAACACCCGGTTGTTCTCCGGGATGTGTTCTAGCCCCATCAGGTCGGCTTTCGCCGTGTTGACGGCGACCGCGGCGCGGACGATGTCGGTGTTCTTCTCCGAGTCGTACTCTACGAACTTGTCGACGATCTTCCCCCCCGCCTGTCCGAACCCAATCAGTGCTAGTTTCATGCGTCTCCCGCCATTAGTGGGGAACCAGTCGGACCACAGATAAAAGGATTGTGTTGGCGGGGATACGAGACACGACTCACCGGGACACTCCCCCCGGTAAAATCGCCAGACTGAGGGGGTACAGCCGGGATACGGGCGGTGACTGGTCGACGAGCCGAACGACTCGCCGGAACCCTACTTATGAATATCTTGTGTGGCACCTGTCTGACTGGTTCTCGTGTGCCACCTGTCTGACGGAAGCGCGCTCTCGCGCGCGCTACAGTGGCTTATCGTGTCACGCGGTCGCGGTCGTGTCACCGCCAGCCTCGGTCGCTGTGAGGCCGAGGTAGTCGTCGAGTGTGGTCAGCTCGGACTCGGAGACGCCGAACGCCTCGACGTCGTTGCGGGCAGTCGTGTTGTCGAACTGGAGCGAGCGGTACTGGTCTGCGCCCATCGGTCCGCCGACGGCACCCATCGCGGTGAGTCCGACCTTCGCCAGTCCCATCGGGAGCGGGACGATACTGACGGAGCTGTTCTCGGCCTCGTACACTCTCTCCGTCACTTCACGCAGCGTGAGCACGTCCGGGCCGCCGAGCTCGTACGTCTCGCCGAGGTGGTCGTCCGACTCGACACCGTCGGCGATCATCGGCACGAGATCCTGCACCCAGATCGGCTGGAAGCGCGTCTTGCCGCCGCCGGGGAGTGGGTACAGCGGCAGTCCGGGAGCGAACCAGCCTTTGAGTTTCTTCGTGAATCCGACGAACTCGCCGCCCTCACCGAACACGACGGAGGGACGGTAGATCACGCCCGGAATCTGCGAGCCGCGAACGGCGGTCTCGGCGGCACCTTTCGCACGGATGTAGGCGGTGTCGCCGTCCGGGTCCGCACCCAGCGCGGACAGCTGGACGAACCGCTCGACACCCGCGTCTTCGGCGGCGTCGATCAGGTGTCGCGTGCCACCGCGGTGGACGCGGTCGTGCATCTCGTCGCCGCCACTCGGCTTGAACAACGGCGACAGTGCCACGAGGTTGACGACGACGTCGTGTCCTTCGACCACCGCTGCCGCGTCGCTCGCGTCCGTCACGTCCAGTGCCGCCGTCTCGACTCCGGCCGGGAGGTCGGCACCGGTCGGCGACCGCGAGGCCGCCGTCACGTCGTGACCACGATCCGATAGCTCTGTACAGAGGTGCGTTCCGATGAATCCCGTTCCGCCTGCGACGAGTACCTTCATACTCTCGCCGACGGCAGGCCAGAACCTAAATGTACGGACACGGGACGGCGAGCGGACGGAGGGTCGACCGGGACCGACGCCCGACAGAGTCGGCTGGGGGTGACGAGAGACCGGCTAGAATGCTGCGCGGTGAGAACAGCCACGGACGGCAGACTTATGATGCAAACGACGGTACAGTGGTCTGCATGGCCGCACAGGCGATGGATCGCGTTCCGCGACCACGGTAGTTCTCTCGCGGGAGCGACACGGCACGACGCACGGTTCGGTGTCACTGACGCCCGCCAGCGGCGCGACTCGTTCGAACAGCCGACGGCTGCAGACAGCCACCGGCGAGACGACGGCGACGAGCAGTTCAGTTCGCTCGACTGTCGGAGACGAGCGAGACGCAGCGACGCGACGGGCAGCGTGGCGAACGACACGGCGAGTAGCGCGACGGACGGCACAGTGATCGACACGGCGAATGGTTCGGCGAGCGGCACGGAGGCGACACGATGAGCACGACACACGCGGCACGACGGAACGGCGGCATCGAGGCGACGGGACTGGACGGCGCGGTGATCAAGCCGACGGAGTGTGACCCGGCGGCGGCGACGGACCTCCCGTTCGAGTTGGTGTGTATCGACTACGAGGGACGAGCGGCGCTCCCGGACGCCGACCTGCTCGCGGAGCTCGCGGCGGAGCGGACGCTCCGGGTCACGACGCCGGTTCGAGCGACTGGGTTCGACCCGCTAGGTGACGACTCGCTGGTCGATCAGGTGCCGGACGACGCCGGGCGCGTGCTCGTCGCCGGTCACCCGGCGTACCTCGACGACGAGGAACAGGAGCGCGCGGTCGCTCCGCGCCTCGGAGCCGCAGTGGCGGAGGCGACCGAGCCGTGGGTCGGAACGGAGAGTATCGAGCGCGTGGCGCTGGCTGCCGGCGGTGTCCAGTACGAACTCCTCTCCCGGCGGACGGAGCGTGACCTTCGCGGGCTGCGGGCCGCCGGCTTCGACGGCGAGGTCGCGGTCTACGCGCCGACGGTGCCGTCGGACGACGAGGACGAGATTCTGGACGCCGTCGGCGAGTACGCCGCTCGACGGGGACCAGTCCGGCGGGCGCTCCCCGAGGACGCGGCGACGGACGCCAGAGCGACGGGACGCGCCAGAGAGGTGTTGAGCGCCGCGGTCCGCGACTACGCGCTCGTCGGCGACCACGAGACGATCAGCGAGCGCGTCGGCAGTCTCAGAGACGCCGGTGCCGATCTCGTCGTCGGCTACCCCGCTACGGGTGTCGAGACGTTCTGTGAGTGAGCGTTGTCGGGGTCTGCGGGGGGAGTCGGAAGGTACTTCCCCGTGCCCCCGCCAAGCGGAGACATGAGCGAGTACACGGTGAGCGGTCGGTTCGAGACCCGAGACGGGACCCAGTCGTTCACACGGACGGTGGCGGCACCGAACGAGAGCGTCGCACGCGAGCGGACCTACTCACGGTTCGGCTCGGAACACCGGCTCGACCGCAACCGGGTGGAGATCGAGGAGGTGTCGGCCGCATGAGTCTCGGTGGTGGCGGTGGACAACAGCAGCTCCAGCAGATCAGCCAGGAGTTGGAGGCTATCGACGCGGAGATCGACGAGTTGGACGACGAGATCGCCGACGTGCGGCAGGAACAGACGGAGATCGGCGAGGCAATCGAGGCAATCGAGACGCTGGAGTCCGGCTCGACGGTACAGGTCCCCCTCGGCGGCGGCGCGTACCTCCGGGCGGAGATTCAGGACATCGACGAGGTGATCGTCTCGCTGGGCGGCGGCTACGCGGCCGAACAGGACCAAGAGAACGCGGTCGCGGCACTGAAGAAGAAGCGCGACGCGCTAGACGACCGTATCGACGAACTCCGCTCGGAGAAGAGTGACCTCGAAGACGAGTCCGAACAGCTGGAGCAGCGCGCCCAGCAGATGCAACAGCAGATGCAGCAACAGCAGATGCAACAGATGCAGCAGATGCAGGACGACGACGAGTAACCGATGTTCGACGGCCTGAAAGACAAGCTCTCCTCGTTCCGTGACGACGCCGCCGAGGAGGTCGAGGAGAAGGCCGCCGAGGCGGACGCTGCCGCAGACGAGGACGGGACCGCGGCGGCTGGTGATTCGGGAGCGACGACTGCCGAGACCGACGCACACAGCGGTGCGACAACCGGTGGTGACGCGACAGCCGGCGGTGATGCGGCAGCCGGCGGTGACGCGGCAGCTGGCGGTGATGCGGCAGCCGGTGGCGACACGGCAGCTGGCGGTGATGCGGCAGCCGGCGGTGACAGGACGGCTGGACCCGACGCGGACGACGGTGGGACAGACGACGACGCAGACAGCGGGCCGGGGCGACTGAAGCGCGCGAAGGCGTTCGCAACCGGTCGCGTCATCATCGAGGAGGGGGACCTCGAAGACCAGCTGTGGGAGTTGGAGATGGCGCTGCTCGACTCCGACGTGGAGATGAGTGTCGCCGAGGAGATGCTGGAGTCGATTCGGGAGAACCTGATCGGCGAGATGCGCGCGCAGGTGGAGACCACCGAAGAGCTGGTGACAGAAGCGCTCCACGACGCGCTGTTGGACGTGATCGCCGTCGGACAGTTCGACTTCGAGCAGCGGATCGCAGAGACGAGTACGCCCGTCACCATCGTGTTCACCGGTGTCAACGGCGTCGGGAAGACGACGACCATCGCCAAGCTCTCACAGCACCTCGAAGCGCGCGGCTACTCCACCGTGTTGGCGAACGGGGACACGTACCGTGCCGGCGCGAACGAGCAGATCCGCGAGCACGCGGAGGCGCTCGACAGGAAGCTGATCAGCCACGAGCAGGGTGGTGACCCGGCGGCGGTGATCTACGACGCCGTTGAGTACGCCGACGCCAACGACGTGGACGTGGTGTTGGGCGACACGGCGGGGCGACTCCACACCTCGAACGACCTGATGGAACAACTGGCGAAGATCCACCGCGTCGTCGACCCGGACATGACGCTGTTCGTCGACGAGGCGGTGGCCGGTCAGGACGCTGTCGAGCGCGCTCGGGAGTTCGACGACGCTGCGAGCATCGACGGTGCGGTGTTGACGAAAGCCGACGCCGACTCCTCCGGCGGAGCGGCGATCTCTATCGCGTACGTCACCGGAAAGCCGATCCTCTTCCTCGGCACTGGACAGGGGTACGACGACATCGAACGGTTCGACCCGGAGGCGCTGGTGGAACAGCTGCTGGACGAAGACGAAGGGTAGAGAGCCGAGGACTACTCGATTCGGTTCTTCTCGTTGTCGCTCACGGTTCGGCTCCGACCAACTGTGTGTTGCGTCTCGGCCGCGATCAACTGTGTGCTGCGTCGATTGATCGCGCGCCGATCAACTGTGTGCTGCGTCGATTGATCGCGCGCCGATCAACTGTGTGCGTCGATCACACGTTTCGCGGCCTTCGCCTTCTCCTTCCAGCCGTAGCCGGCCTCGTACACGTGTCGTTTCTTGTCGACGAGTTCCTCCGGAGAGGACTCCTCGAACCCGCCGCGCTGCCACGTGCCAGACTCGCGGAGCCACTCGACGACAGTCTCGCGGGTTTCGGGCCACGAGAGCCCGACCATCTCGTAGAAGGCGATCAGCGCGAACACGGAGTTGTCGTGTGCGCCCGGGTACGACCCTTCGCGGTAGATCGTCGCCAGCGGCTCGCGTGTCGGCTCTGTCACCTGTTCGCGGTACGCCTCGGCGGAGAGTAGTTCGAGCCCCTCGCTGGTCTCTCGGACGCGCTCCTCGCGGTCGAGGAGGTCTAACGCGTCGCTGTGGAGCCCGGACCACGCCTCCGGCCCGTCTGGCACGTCGTGTCTGAGACGCGACTCCGTGGTCGGGCCGGTGGCGAGGACGGACAACACGTCCGTGTACGCCTGCTCGATCTCGTGCCAGTCCGTTCCCTCGAACGCACAGCCCGTCTCGTGGAGACTGTTTGTCGTTCGACAGTCTGGACAGGGGTAGGCGAACCGCGGCACGACCGACACTGTGACGGCGAGTCGCTTAGATGTGTGGTTCCGGTTCCGATCCGGTTCGGTTCCGGTCTGGTCCGGTTCCGGTTCCGGTTCCGGTTCCGACACGGTGAACTGTGGGCCGCCGCAGTCGACCACATGGACGGGAGTCGACTGCTCGGCGTGTGGCGACGCGTTCTCGGCCTGTCGTGGCCGGTGGTCACCGAGCAGACGTTCCGGACGGCGATGCGGACGACCGACATCGTCGTCACGGCGCAGTTCTCTCCCGCGGCGGTGGTCGCTATCGGACTCGCGGATCTGTACGCCCGGATTCCGCTGCGGATCGGTCTCGGGCTCGGCGGCGGGGCGATCGCGCTCTCCAGTCAGGACACGGGTGCGGAGGCGGTGGCGAACCGCGACGAGGCTGTCACGCAGGCGGTGTTGATGGGCATTCTCGCCGGGATTCCGTTCGTGTTGATCGGCGCGCTGTTCGGCCGCGAGATTATCGCCTTACTGGGTGCTGCGCCGGACACTGCACGACTCGGTGGCACGTACCTCGCTATCATCTTCGCCACTGCGCCCGCCCGCCACGTCGCCTTGATCGGCGCGCGCTCTCTGCAGGGAACTGGTGACACCCGAACGCCGATGTACGTGAACGTGCTGTCGAACGGGCTCAACATCTCCGGCTCTGCCGTCTTCGGACTCGGGCTGTTCGGCGCGCCCGAGCTGGGGATCGTCGGTGTCGGGGCAGCGACGGCCGCGGGGAACGTGCTCACTGCGTCGCTGTTGTTGCTCGCTATGTGGACCGACTGGTCGGGCGCGAGTCTGGTGTGGCCGCAGGATCTGGTGATCGCACGACAGCTCGTGCGCGTCTCCACGCCGCGGGTGGTCGAGGGGTTCGCGGCGACGACCGCGGAGTTCCCGTTCAACGCGCTGTTGCTCGGGTTCGGAACGCCGGTGAACGCCGGGTTCCAGATCGGTCGGCGGATGTACCAACAGGTCACCGGTCCGCTGTCGCGGGGGTTCAACGTCGCCAGCTCCGTCGTCGTCGGGCAGGCGCTCGGCGACGGTGACGCCGACCGCGCGCTGTTCGAGGGGTACGCCACCACCGGTCTGGGGCTGCTCACGGTCGGGCTGATCGGCCTCGCGCTCGTCGGGTTCGCGGACTCGTTCGTGAGTCTGTTCACCGACGACTCCGCTGCCGTGCCGTACGCCGTCGGGTTCGCCCGGGTCTACGGCCTGACGGCGGTGTTTCTTGTCGGCTACGTGGTGCTGTCCGGCGCGCTCCAAGGCGCGAGTGAAACCCGGATTCCGCTGGTCGCGCGCCTCTCGGGCGTGTTCGGTGTGCTCCTCGGCGGCACGTACCTGCTGGGTGTGGTGCTCGACATGGGCGTCGCTGGCGCGTACTGGGCGGTCGCGCTCCACTACGTCTGGATGGCGCTGATCGCGCTCGCTGGCTTCCGGTACACCGGCTGGGCCGAGCGTGCTGCCGATATGATGGCCGAACGTGGGAGTTCGTCTGGGTGACTGTCGTCACCTGTGGTTCCTCACTCACCAGTCTACCGGCCTTGTGACACACTCGGTCGTTCTCGAACGCGTAACGAACCAGCAGTCTCCGAACGAGAGTGACCTTCGTAACGCAATTATACTGCCCAACGATTAGGTTCTATTAAATAACGATGAGTGGATGCACGCGGAGGCGAGTACTGCTCGCCTGTGCTTCGACAACGGTGCCGGTCGGCTGTCTCGGAAGCAACGACCCACCGCTGGGATTGCGAAAAATAGAGATAACCAACGGTGCGGATGAGGAGGTAAACGTTCATCTGCTCGTACGCAAGTCTGGCACCCTCGTGTACGATGAGGTGATCACCCTCGGAACAGAGTTGGGGGAGAAATACGCCGAAGTGACGAAGGACTGGATGGGAGACAGAGAGTACTACGAGATGACGGCCGAGACAACTGTGGGCGGGCAACAGCTCAGTGCGTCGTCGAATTCCGATTCACTCGTCGGAGACAACAGGGATTTCAGTGAGACATCGTGTTTCGAGCTATCGGTATCAGTTTTCGACGACGAAATTGGAATGGCACACGGCTTCCACGACTCCTGTGAATTGCCTGCGGCCGAAGCCCACGACTGAATCCGGTCACACGCACGTTGTCGTCACACGTACCAAGATACCTGTCGTAGCCAGCATCTGTAGGACGACGCGCCTCCGGTTCACTCTCTTAACTCTGAACTGGTGATCTCGTAACCAGCAGTATCAGTTACTCTCGTCGAGATCGAGCACACGTTCCTTGGTTGTGGAGTGGGTTACCTCTGCCTCACTGAAAGGACACTCTGTTGCGACGTACTCTACCTCGTGCTTCTCTCTATTGATCTCTTTTGTTATTTGTGGCAACAGGCTCTCGAACGAACTGCGGGACTGAAAACGCGGTCGCGGGGTGTCCCTCGACCGACTCTGTCGACGGGCTACTGCCGACGGACTACTGTCGAGTACGTCTCCGCTGTGTCTCCGTCCGCCGGGGCTCACTCGGTGGTATCACCCCGACCCGTGTCCGCGGCGGCTCTGACCTCCTCCACCTTCGAGAGGATTTCGAACAGCTCCGTCGCGGCGGCGGCGACATCCTCGTCCGTCGTGTCGTCGGCCCGGCTCACGTCCGCGAGATCGCCGACACCTTCGACTGCCTCGGTGGCGACAGCCGTGAGCGTGCGCTCGTCCACCGCCTCGTGACAGAGGCTGATCGACGCGCGAGCGCTGGTCTGGATCAGCGCCGTCGCGCGCTCGTCGGGGAACGCGCCGGTGCGCTTCAGGGTGCGTGCCGCGCGGACGAGCACCTGCCCGGCCTGGTACAGTTCGAGGTGTCCGGTGCCGTCCGTGTGAGCCGGCGCTGCGGCGGTGTCGAGATCCGCCTCGGCGACGGCGTCCGCGACCGAACTGGCGGCTCCACCCGCCTCGCCCGGGAGGTCGCGCCCGCAACGACGATCCACCTCGTCGAGGGCCACGACTGCGTCCGTGATCGCCTCCCGGTAGTCGTCGTGTGACTCGGCTGCTGCGGTGAGTGCGGCGTCTGCCTCCTCCAAGGCGGCGGCGACCTGTGGGTTCTCGTCCGTGTCCGCCGCGACTGCGGTGTCTGACTGCTGTGCGCCTGTCTGTCCGTCACGCTCTTGTGACGGCGAGTTGGATTCTGTCATGGGTGTTCAGCCCTTTGCGACACCCCGGTGAGGGTGGCTCTAACACCCTCGCCACTTCTGCTGTTCTGCCGAAGCAGCGAGCCCGGCGTGTCGCGGTTAGTCGTAGCGCAGGCATTGAGTTAATAGTTTTGATAGCTTTCTGATGGCTTCTTCGGATAAACTACGTTGCCGGGGTGTCGAGCCTAGCGGTGCTGTCAGTTGCGAGATTCTGTTCCTCTGTGCGCGCTGTTCGAAGGTTGGACAGAACGATTACCGTGGTGGCTCGTGAATCGAGTCGTACTGGACGGATGAGCGAGAAATCCTCTGATCGGTCGGACGACGACACGGACAGCGACAGCCGAGGGAGAGACGACGATTCGACTGGATCGTCCAGTGAAGCGGAGATCGCGGAGAAGTATCTGGAGATGATTCAGAGCTACACGCAGAGCGGTGACAAACGGACAGAGGAGTTCTCTATCGAGTACATGGAGACGTTCGAGAACGAGGAAGGGGGTCTCTCCGACGGGCTGTTCTGGATACTCGAAACACTGTTCGCAGAGGCGGATGCCTACTGTCACAACCCAGAGCTACGGGGTGAGCACCACGTCGACGAACAGGAGTACGAATGGCGGCGCGTGAAGCCGAGAGTGATCTTGAGCAGTGGGCAAGCGAATAGCAGTCAGTGTCTACATACACGCCGCAGAGTAGACGGTGAGGACTGGTGGGATGGTACCCAGAGAAAACCGGATTGGACCATGGTACGGGATTGTAACGTTCTGTCCCTCAGCAAACCACATCCAGCCCACAATGGCCATCAAAATGGCTTTGCCGTAGGTATTAAAGAACTGGTGATATGGAAAGCAAGGAGGCTTTTTAGTGGAAGCATCTAAAACGGCTATGAGAACAAAGGTAACTGAAATAAGATAGCCTGTTAATATTACATTTCTGTAGTTTTTGTACGAAGGCTCCTGTCCTGAGCCAGCAGCTGGCGGATATCTGAGTTCTAGTTTAGGAAGAGGGGAGTGGATTGAGAGAACCCTATTTTTTACAATTTTATTATTGTATTTTGATACAAGAAAATTAATGAGTGTTCGGGTCGACGCGTTGTGATAGAAGTCAATACTTAATGAAACAGTGAATAAAAAAGCGCCGAGTGAGTCTGCAGTGATAATCACTCTTTAATCGGACTGACCGAGGGTACGTTGGTTGTTGACTGATGGACTAATCAGATTCGACACTGGTCCCATCTCTTCAGTACTCTGACGCAGGTTATCGTAGGTGTCATCATTTCCAACCCATTTACGCTTCCCACGAGTATGAATAGACTTGATAACACCGACGTTCTCAAGCTGGATTAGATATCGTGAAAGCTTGAATAGCTTTTTTTGCTTTTGTCTACCACTGTACTCTATCTTGATACCGTGCTTGAGCTCTTCCTCGTCAATCACTGGTAGATCATCCAGCTCTAAAGCACGTCTGTAATAATATCCTGCAATTGCTAGGTATGGCCCCAACGTACGCTTGATCATATCAAGCTCTCCAACGTTATGCTCGAAGTACAGTCCGAGCGCTGCGTCTAGCTCATCTTGGTACGTTTTTACATCATGCCCCTTGAAACTTTCTTTGTCTTGGATAGTATCTAGAACATCACCGCTCTTTAGGGTATTATCTCTGCGGTTTAGAAGATCAAGTTCTACAAGATCGTCCACATACTTCTGATACTTGTCTGACTCCTCAAAGCTGTCCATCATCCTGAGATCGTCTGTATCAATCTCGCCGTTAAGAATCACTTCTGAGATTATGTCCTGAACGGGCGCATATTGATTCTCCGGAAATGGAAGGTGTGACAAGCTACTACCAGTTGCCCTAACCAGAGCCTTCTGTATCGCTTGATTCAATTCCTTCTCATACTCTCGGATCTGCTTGTTCATCTGCTGCTTGGTAGGGCATTCAACAGAAATTTCTCTATCAGCAGCACTAACCAAAGCTTTTCCAATTTCAATAGGCTGAAGATATCGCACGTCAACCGCATTTTCCCCATCTTCGTCCAAAATAAGCTTTGGACTCCTGATACGGATGTTAAACTTGTATTGTTGGGACTCTGGACTGTACTTTCCCTCTCCGACTCTAGGATGAGTGCCAAGTCTCTCTCTGACCTTCTTGACGGCCGCTCTTCGAGCCTCCTTCTGGGTTACGGCCGTGTCCTTCTCAACACTCATGCTTCCTCCCTGTACACTGGGGACAGCGTGCTACTTAGTTCTACTTGCAACGCTGTGTTCATCTCTGGGTCCCAAGCATCATCTATCTTGTCGATTCCAAAGGTGTCCGTGCTCCTCTTTAGTGGGTCGTGCAATGTCATCCTTTCGTTTCCCATTCCGGAAACAACCATTGCATGCAGAGGGCCTTCCCCTCTAATCTGATCTTTAAGCATTAGTCTGTCCATCCAGACTATACATGGCAGGTGTTTTTGCAAATATGGGGCAGTAAGTTCTCTAATAGTCGTGTCAGCATCGTACTTAGAAAAAAGAGAAATGTTTACACCCTGAATTTTTGCCCCGAGTTTTGTTAGGGGCTCCTGACCGATATTCTCCCAGCCACCATTCCCAACTTCAATAAAATCTGCAATTGTTCCTAGCTTGGGCGGGTTAACCTTTGATCTGACATCCTCACTCGGATATTCATTTGCGATATAGTGTGTGACCATCCAAATAGCGTACCGTACACACTCGGAACTATCCTGCGGCTGGCGGGGTGTCGGGATACGGAGAAGGTCATATGTTTCTTCACCCGGGTGCGACTCAAGTGGGGTCCCTACCATAAGTCAAAGATCTCCTCCGTTCCAGCCTCATACCTGTGTAGCAGTGGCGGATACTTATTGTTGTTGTGGTCAATTCTGGTTATGTGTCCTGTATCTATCTCCCTGCCCGTCTTCAGATCCAACACTCACCAACCGCAGCATCTATAAAATATATTAATAAGATTTAAAATAATTGATTCCCTCTCGCTATTCGATGGCTCGCGTTGCAAAGCTGCCTGAAGTTGACTCGGCAGAGGGTTTGTGAGCTAGAATCCGTTACAGATCCCCTCACCGTACATCGGACACACACACACAGTTTCAACGCCCTAGATAGCAGAAGTCAACACAATCACAACTCTACACTGTTCTTTACACAGTCACAATACCATACAAACGCCTACTTCCCCCAGAACGGGTTCACAGACCGCCGTTTGTCGAGATACGCTTTCAGCGTCTCACGTTCGTCGGCGGGAATCTCGGAGGAGAGTTCCTGTTCGAGAATCTTCGCGTGTTTCTCCGGCAGTTCGATCCAGAGTTCGTCTCCTTCTTCGATGTCGCGGCCGACAGTCGGCCCGTCGATAGCGACAGACACACGGTCACCGGGGCGGGCTTCCTCGACATCTTCGCCCTGATCTTGAATCCCCGAGAGTTCACCGACACGCGTCGGTTCGTCGTCTTCGAACACGGCGACAGCACGGTTGTTCTGCACCGTGCCAGACATCACTTCGACACCGACGACGGCGGGGTCGTTCTGTCGGAACGTGTGGTCTTGGAGGATGCGGAACCGCGCCGGGCGGACGATCTTGTCCAACACCGTCTCCTGTTGTTGGCGCTCGATCTCGTCGACGTACTCCTCGTAGTCTTCGACCAGCTGGTAGATCACGTCGTGGGCGAACAGCCTCACCGACGACTCCTCCAGCTCGTCTTCGGCGTCCGAGAGCACGTCGACGTTGAACCCGAGAATCACCTGGTTGGTGCTCTCGTGTGCGGTCTCGGCAATCGACACGTCGCGGGGAGCCACGTCACCCACCTCCGCGCGGAGGATCGGAATCTCCGCCTCCTTGAGCGCGTTGGCAATCGCCTCCAGACTCCCGAGCGTGTCGGCCTTCACCACGACACCCTCGTCTGCGGTGTCGACCTCGATCTCGGCGATCTCCTGTTCCACGTCGGCGACGACCCGATCCACGTCGTCCTCCTCGCGGGCGACCCGCACCGGCGCGCCGGCCATCGCGTCGTCGAGATCCGGCGCGGCGATCTTGATCCCCGCCGCGGCCGACAGCTCCGACACCTGCTCGAACTGTTTCTCCGTCCGAATCTCCGCGAGCGGGCGCGGCCGCAACAACGCCCGCACTTCCGTCACGATGGCGTCACCCTCGCCGCCGACGACGATGGTGTCTCCCTCCCGCACCGTGCCGTCGTACAACACCACGTCCAGCGTCGCGCCGAACCCGCGCTCGTCTTTGACCTCCAGCACCGTCCCAGCGCCGGGTCCCGTCACGTCGATCTCCATCTCGTCTTTCATGTACCGCTGGGAGAGACCCATCATCACAGTGAGCAGATCCGCGACACCCTCCCCCGTCTCGGCAGAGACCGGAACGACACCGATGTTGCGCTGGAAGTTCTGGACGCGCCAGTAGAAGTCCGCAGAGAAGCCGGCGTCCGAGAGCTCGCCGATGAGACTGTACACGCGGTCGTCGAGGTCCGACTTCGCGCGGTCGCTCTGGGCGTTCATCGAGCGCTGGATCGGCTCGTCCGGCTGTGGGTTCCACCCCGGCACCGTGTCCACCTTGTTCGCGGCGACGACGAACGGCGTGCCGGTCCGCTTGAGAATCTCGATGGCCTCCTCCGTCTGTGGCTGGAACCCGTCGTTCACGTCGATCACGAGCACCGCGATGTCCGCGAGCGCCCCGCCACGGGAGCGCAGCGTCGTGAACGAGTGGTGACCGGGCGTGTCGATGAACAACAACCCCGGCAGGTCGAAGTCCGCCGGGTCCACCAACCCGCCCGCGATGCCCGAAATCGTCTCCAAGGGCACCGCCGTCGCCCCGATGTGCTGGGTGATCGCCCCGGACTCACCCTCGCTGACGGCAGAGCCACGGATACGGTCCAACAAGCTGGTCTTCCCGTGGTCGACGTGCCCCAAGACTGCCACGATGGGCGTCCGTAGCCCGTCTGCAGCCGGGTGGTCCGCCGCGCCGTCGGCCGGGTCGGCGTCGTCGTGTGCGTCTGACATGTCGAAATCACTCCGTAGAACGGTCGTGACCACTACTCGTCGTGGTACGCTCGTAAGCGCTTCGACTCGCACGGGTGTGTGTCGAACGACAGCACGCTGGTGTGTCGGTCGACAGCACGCCAGTGGCTGCCGACTGTCACACTCGCGTCTCGCCCGACGGCAACGCTTTTGCGCGGGCCACCCCGCTCGTCGGGTATGTCGAGTGAGGTCTCGGAGCTGTTCGACCCGGCGGCGTGGGAGCCAGTCGCGGGGCAGACGGAGTTCGAGGACGTGACCTACCACCGCGCGGTCGAGACGGACGCCGTTCGGATCGCGTTCGACAGGCCGTCGGTCCGCAACGCGTTCCGTCCGGGCACCGTCGACGAGCTGTACGCCGCGTTAGATCACGCCCGCAAACAGGCGGACGTGGGCTGTGTGTTGTTGACCGGCAACGGCCCGTCGCCGGAGGACGGCGGCTGGGCGTTCTGTGCCGGCGGCGATCAGTCCGTTCGGGGGGAGTCGGGCTACGAGTACCGCGCGGACGACGAGGCTGCCGACGACGACGACGACCTCGTTCGGGAGGCGAAAGCCGGCCGACTCCACATTCTGGAAGTCCAGCGCCTGATCCGGTTCATGCCCAAGCCAGTCGTCGCAGTCGTGCCGGGCTGGGCGGTCGGCGGCGGCCACTCCCTGCACGTCGTCTGTGATCTCACCCTCGCTAGCGAGGAACACGCGAAGTTCCTCCAGACGGACCCCGACGTGGCGAGCTTCGACGGCGGGTTCGGCTCCGCGTACCTCGCGCGACAGGTCGGCCAGAAGAAGGCCCGTGAGGTGTTCTTCCGTGGGAAAACCTACTCCGCCGCGGATGCCGTCGAGATGGGGATGGCAAACGAAGCGATTCCACACGAGAAACTGGAGGCGGTCGCACTGGAGTGGGCCGACGAGATGGTCTCGAAGTCCCCGACGGCGATCCGAATGCTGAAATTCGCGTTCAACATGGCGGACGACGGCATGGTCGGCCAACAGGTGTTCGCGGGCGAAGCCACGCGACTGGCGTACATGACACCCGAAGCACAGGAGGGCCGTGACGCGTTCTTAGAGGGTCGAGAGCCCGATTTCTCCGGGTTCCCGTGGCACTACTGACAGAGACACTCACCTCCCCGACACACATTTAAATAGAGGTGAGAGGCAGGAGTGCGCGTGAGTAGCCGGCCACATCCTCCGTTCACTCGGGCCGGAGAGCGACACTCCGGCGTTACCGACGAGGAGGTACGAGAGACAAGAGCAGACGCCGTCGACAGAGCCGAGCGAACGCTGGACGTGCAGCGAGAACGGTTCGACCGGATCGACCAGAAGGCCTCGAAGCTGCTCAGGTTCGTCGCAGCCCTCGTCGGGGCCGTGTTCGTCGTGCTCGGCCTCGGAACTGGATCAGACAAGACGACTGTGAGCGTTCTCGGGGCGACACCGAGCAACCCGTTGTCGACCGCGACAGAGATCGCACTCGCAGTCGCCGGAGTGTCACTGGTCGGGAGCGTGTTCTTCGCCGCGGGCACGTTCGTCACGACGCGGTTTCGCTCGTCGTTCACGAGCGACCCAGCGCGCAGCGTGCGGGATTCCCGGTACGGACGAGAGGCATACCACGTGTTGCTGTTGACCGCGTACGCCGACGCGATAGACGAGAACCGCCCGAGAGTCCAGACAAACGTCAGGCAGTTCGTCGTCACACTCTGTCTCGTCGTGTTGGGAGTGACGAGTCTCTCTGTCGCCGTGAGCCTCCGACTCCTCGCGCCCATCGGGCGAGTTCGAGGAGCAGTCCTCGGTGTCGCGTTCGTCGCGTACGTCCTCTTCGTCGCGTGGGTTGTCGAAGTTCGCGTGAGAGCGACGTGAGACAGCGATACAACTGTATATAACACGAAATAGAAGTGAAAATACGAAACAGTAAAGTGTGGAGTCACGACAACGCCAAAACCGACAATTTTGTGATATTCAGCGAGTGCGGCACCGCCGACCACACTATTAACTCCGTTGCCGACAGACCGTAGCGTATGGGTCGCTGCGGGAGTCAGTCCGAGAGACAGGAGGTCACCGTCGAGGACCTCTCAGAGGAACTCGCGGAGGTCGACGGAATCGTGGTCGGCGATGACGGCACCCCTCGCTTCACGATGGAAGTGGTCGACAACAGTGGCAGACAGACGGAGTTGCAGGAGTGATCTCCGGAGTGAGGTGACAGTGGTACACCTGTAGTACGCGCCCACCACCGCCTCAGTCGCGCTACCACGTCAACCAGCCGTTCTTCTCACAGCATTTCCTCCGGCAACGACTCGAACCACGCCGCAGTCTCGATAGACTCCTCGGTCAGTCCGGGTTCCTCGATTTCGCGCACCAGCCCCTCTCGCAGCGACTCACCGGGCTGAACTGTCCCGCCGGGCGCGTACCACGCCTCAGCGTCCGCGTCACGGACCAACAGCAGTCGTCCGCCCGCGTCGACCACCGCGCCCGTAGCGCCCACCCGCTCTCGAACACCTCCATCCCGCAGAGGTCATCGTTCGTGATCGACAGTACGAGACACAGAGAGACGAGCCGCTGTGAGAGCCGCGAGCGGAGACGTTCGTCGTGGGCAGGCCGACGCGGGTCAGTGCGACGGGTCGCCAGCGGGCGCTTCCATTCCGTCGATCTTCAACACCAGCGTGTTCGCCGGGACCTCTCGCCCGTCGACAGTGCCCTCGATGACCAGCTTCGACAGGGGCGTCGGGCCGACAGTGACACTGTCTCCGTCGCTGATGTGACGAATCGAGCCTTGTACCGTCACCTCGGCGCGACACAGCTCTGGGTGGTGGACGGAGGTGAGGTCGATCTCCTGGACGTTGAGACTCTCCTGTCGTTCGCCTTCGAGCGCGATGGGTGTCGAGGCCGGCTCGTCCATCTCTTGAACGTCCAGCGCCTCGAACGCTCGCGTAGTCGGACGGTACCCTCCTTTCGGCCCCGGGACACCCTCGACGAGTTGGAGGGCTTTCAGGCTCTGCATCTGGTTGCGGATCGTCCCCGCGTTGCGGCCCACCTCGTCCGCGATCGTCTCCCCCTTGACGGCGTCCTCCCGCTCTCTGTGGAGGTCGACCAGCGCAGACAGGATGTCTCGCTGGCTCGACGTGAGTTCGATTGACGACATTGTGCGACAGTTGCGCGCCAGCCCCGATAAATCCACGGAGTCTGAGAACTCTCCGGGCCCGGGACGGAGTCAGCACGTTTACAGTGGTTCGAGGCGAAAGCCCACTCGTTCACGGGTGTGGATGAAGCCGACA
>CAKZQY010000364.1 GCA_937142015.1 uncultured Halobacteria archaeon | reverse complement strand
AACGACATCATGAAGGAGTACATCGCGCGCAACCTCTACATCTACCCGCCGGAGCCGTCGATGCGACTGATCACCGACATCTTCGAGTTCTGTGCCGAGGAGACGCCGAACTTCAACACCATCTCCATCTCCGGGTACCACATCCGCGAGGCCGGCGCGACGGCCGCCCAAGAGATCGCGTTCACGCTCGGCAACGGATTGGAGTACGCGGAGGCGGCGGTCGACGCGGGACTGGACATCGACTCCTTCGCGCCACAGCTCTCCTTCTTCTTCGCCGCGCACAACGACATCTTCGAGGAGGTGGCGAAGTTCCGCGCAGCACGCCGTCTGTGGGCACGACTCGTCGACGAGCGGTTCGACCCGGACGATCCGGCGTCGAAACAGCTCAAGTTCCACACGCAGACGGCGGGCTCGACGCTCACTGCCCAACAGATCGAGAACAACGTCGTCCGCGTGGGGTACCAGGCGCTCGCGGCCGTCCTCGGCGGCACGCAGAGTCTCCACACGAACGGGAAAGACGAGGCGCTGTCGCTGCCGACGGAACAGTCCGTGCGGACTGCGCTGCGTACCCAGCAGATTCTGGCCCACGAGTCGGGCGCGGCAGACACCATCGACCCGCTGGCGGGGAGCTACTACGTGGAGTCGCTGACGGACGATCTCGAAGCGGAGGCCCGCGAGATCCTCTCGGAGATCGACGACCGCGGCGGCATGCTGGACGCTGTCGAGAGCCAGTACGTCCAACGACAGATCCAAGACGTTGCGTTCGAGCGCCAACAGGAGATCGAACGCGGCGACCGGATCGTCGTCGGTGTCAACGAGTTCGAAGTGGAAGACGACGAGCCGGAGATGGACTTAGAGGAGGTCAGCGAGGAGGAAGAACGGGCTCAGATCGAGCGCGTCGAAGAGCTGCGCGCGTCGCGGGATCAGGAAGCCGTCGACGCGGCGCTCGCGGCACTGCGTGACGCCGCCGAGGGTGACAGCAACGTGATGCCGTCCGTCGTCGACGCCGTGAAAGCGTACGCGACTGTCGGCGAGATCGCGGACGTGTTCCGCGACGTGTTCGGCGAGTACCAGCCCGGGAGCGCGCTGTAGCGGCTCTCTCGCGAGAGTAAGACGTTCGTTGCCAGATCAGCGATTCACCTGTTCGAGTCTGTTGCCGGCGACGACCTTCCCCTTCATCGTCAGGGTCGTTTCGTCGGTCGTGTCGGCGATCAGGCCTTTCTCCCGGAGACCGCGCAGCACCATGGTGAGCCGTTGTGGGTTGAAGTCGACAACGTCCGACAGAGAGACACCGGGCGCGGAGTACAGCGCGACGAGAATCTCCTCTTCCTCGTCGGTGATCGTGAGCTCCGCGAGCTCCTCTTCGATGTCGGCGTAGCGCATTCTGACGTACCGGCCGAGCAGGTTCGTCTTCCGCTCGGACTTGATCCCCGCCTCCGTCATCACCGCCTCGTTGTCGACGAGGTGACGGAAGTTGACGACCGGGTGGGAGCCGGCACCGATGTCCCGCTCCGAGCGGTCGACACCGATCACGTCGTCCAAGTGGATCACGACCCGGTCACCGTTCTTGTTGACGAACCCGATCTCCTCCCACTGGAGGTCGAGCTTCGCGGTCACTGGGTCGACGTCCGTCACGCGACCACCCTTCCGCGCCGGGTGGCGGACGAGCGTCGGTGTTCCGTTGAGCAGGACTTTGAACAACACTGTCGAGAACCGCTCGATGTGTTTGTCCTCCCCCTCGATGGCGACGACGCGGCGGGCGTCACCGTCCTTGTACGCGACCGTGACGGTGTCGTTGAAGTACGCTCGGAGCTGGTCGGGCACGTCTCCGAGCTTCACGTCGAAGATATTCGAGACCGGAATGTTCTCCTGAACGTCGTCGGACGCGACGACGAGTTGCTTCTTGTTGAGTAGAATGCGCCCCTTGGGCGGCTCACCAGCCACCTGGTGGCTGTAGAACCAGCCGGGAAAATCGGCGACGACCGACTCGCTCATACTACACAGTTCGTGTCCCGTGACTTACGGGTTTCGGGTGGCACACCGCGACGGGGTCGATGTCCACACCGCGACAGGGTCGATGCCCCCACCGTGACGGCGTCAACGCTCTCTCGCTCCGACGGTCGCCGCCTCCGCCTCGCTGCTGTCTGCACAGTCTGTCTGTGACCGCTCCGGGTCCAGCGTGTGTTCGCGGCACACGACTGCCGCGGTGGGTTCGGCTGCCGCGGTGGGTGTCAGCTGCCGCGGTACGTCGGACGCATCGCGGCGTCGGCGGCGAGCGGCGCGAGGGCCGCGTCGCGGTGGGGTTCGGCTGCCGCGGTGCGTCGAAAGGGGTGGGGTGTCGGGTTTCGGGCGCGCGGTCGGGAGGATGAAACCGAGGCCATCGGTGTGGGGTGACCCTCGGGTCCGCCGTCGGCGGACCAGCCCAGCGCGCCCGGTCGACTGGTCTGCTGGGAGGGTATTAAAATCGCGTCAGACGCAAGCCGAGCGTCTGACGCCGCTGTTCGAAACGTGTTACTCCGTTGTTACGACCTCCCGCCGACGAGTCGTCGATATAGTTCGCAACTAGTTCACAGGCGGAGGGGCCAGATGGTTCGCGGCCGCTGGAGCGTTCGACCGTCGGGCGGATTCGGTCGAGGTGTCCGACCGTCCCCAGCGGCTGGGTGTCCGGATCGTTGGTCCGCAGGTGGATCGTCCATCTGTGGATGGCGTCGCGGTCCTCCTCGGCGAGGTCGTCACTCCCTTCGAGCAGGTCCATCCGGTTGTCGTACTTCTCTACTGTCGGTCACGAGCCATCGAACCCGGGGGTCGACAGAACCGGGATGGGACGCGTTGGAACCCCGAGTGACACGCAACAACATATCAACACTTGTGACCGACAGTATCGCTGTAGCCCCGGATATCCTGTGGATCGGCCGTGTATCACTGATAGGGTCGTGCGTAGATAGTTACCGCCGGCTCGACTCACAGGTGCAGTAG
>CAKZQY010000363.1 GCA_937142015.1 uncultured Halobacteria archaeon | reverse complement strand
AGCGTCGGGAGAGACCGTCGTCGACGCCAGCGACTATCAGCTCCTCCCCGGTGCGGTCGACGCACACGTTCACTTCAGGCAGCCTGGATTCTCACACAAGGAGACGTGGGTCAGCGGCTCGCAGGCGGCGGCAGCGGGTGGCGTGACCACGGTCGTCGATCAGCCGAACACGGAGCCACCGACGACGACCGGTGCGGCGTTCGACGAGAAGGCGGCCCTCGCGGCGGAGTCGGTCGTCGACTACGGGCTGAACGGCGGTGTCACCGCCGACTGGGACCCGGAGACGCTGCTCGACCGCCCGCTGTTCGCGCTGGGAGAGGTGTTCCTCGCCGACTCTACCGGGGACATGGGCATCGAGACGGCGCTGTTCCGCGACGCGCTCCAGCGTGCCGCGGCGACTGACACGACCGTCACCGTCCACGCGGAGGACGCGACGCTGTTCGACTCGTCTGCGCTGTCGAACGAGGAGGACGAACGGGAGACACCCGCGACGGGAGGCGACGCCGACGCAGACCGCTGGAGTCAGTACCGAACGGCGGAGGCGGAGATCGCCGCCGTCGAGGCGGCACTCGACGCGGCAGCGTCCGTCGGTGCGTCGGTTCACGTCGCTCACACCTCGACGCCGGAGGCTGTCGACGCCGTCGCAGACGCGAGAGCGTCGGCCGACGACGACCGCACGGTGACCTGTGAGGTGACGCCACACCACCTCCTGCTGTCGCGGGCGGACGCGACGGAACTCGGCACGTTCGGGCGGATGAACCCGCCGCTGCGGAGCGAGCGTCGCCGTCGCGCGCTGTTCGAGCGAGTTCGTGACGGCACTGTCGACCTGATCGCAACGGACCACGCTCCCCACACCGTCGCCGAGAAGGAGGCGACGCTCACCGACGCCCCCTCCGGTGTGCCGGGTGTGGAGACGATGCTCCCGCTGCTGCTCGGCGAAGTCGCCGACGGACGGCTCTCGCTGTCTCGCGTCCGCGATCTCACCGCCACCACGCCGGCGTCGGTGTTCGATCTCCCGCGGAAGGGACGCGTCGCTGTCGGGCACGACGCCGACCTCGTGTTGGTCGACGTGGAGGAGTCGACGACCGTGCGGGCGGAGACGCTCCACACCGACTGCGGGTGGACACCTTTCGAGGGCCACACTGCTGTGTTCCCGGAGCTCACTCTCGTCCGTGGGAACGTGGTGTACGACGCTCACGGCCTCGTCTCGGACACTCCCGACGACGCGGGAGTGGTCGGCGACGCTGTCGGCCGGAACGTCCGCGTCACTCACGACGAGTGAGCGGTCGTTGCCACCCACGGCAGATGGGCGTTCGCGTGTTATCCACGGCGGGTGAGAGGTCGTGGCCGCACAGCAGACGACCGCCAGACCGCTCCCCCCAGTTCCCCGTCAGCCGTTCGAGTCGTCGTCGTGTCCCGGTCCCGGAACGACAGCTCCGCCAGATCCGTCGGGAACGAGTCCCCCGATTGGTGTCAGAGAGGACCCCGATCCCGGGTACGGCAGCGTCGAGTCGAGTGGGTCGGGTGTCGGGGTGGCGGTAGACGCTGGCGTCGGCGTGTCGGTGAGTCGTGGGGGATTCGGCGTATCTGTCGGCGGCTGCTGTTCTGTCGGTGTTGTTCCCCACGCAGGTGTCGCTGTCTGTGTCTGCTCTCCCACTATCGGTGTCTGATCCCTCGCAGTCGGGCTCTGTCCCCCTGTCGGTGTTCGACCGACCGTCTGTGTCGCCGTCGTTGTCGAGACAGGAGTCGCCGTCTCCCGCGCGACGACAGTGACGTAGGCCGTATCCCGGCGTGTCGCACCGTTGTCGTCCGTGACCACCAGCGTCACCCGATACTGGCCGCGGTCGGCCGGGGTGAACCGTGTTCTCGCTGCTGTCGCGTCGACGGGGGCGACCGAGTTCCCTGTCGGCGTCGTGATTCGCCACTCGTAGCCGGTGATCGATCCGTCGGGGTCGAGTGATCCACTCCCGTCGAGGTAGACGGTCGTACCCACCGGGACAGTCTGGTCGAGACCGGCGTCCGCACGCGGAGGGCCGTTGTCGTCGTTGAACCCCGCTGTGAGTCCGACGCTTGCCTCGTGTGTCCCTGTTCCCGCTCCAAGCGTCTTCCCGGGTGTCCCTGTGCCAATACTGAACTGCGCGGTCTGATCGCCCCCAGTGATCGCGGCAGTTGGCTCTGTCACGACCGCTGCTCCCGTGGAGAGCGCGACGACCGCGACGAGAGCGACGACCGCGACGAGAACGACGGCAATCGCGCCCGCCTGTCGACGTGTACGTGTGCTCGTGTCCATCGAGTGGGGCGTCTGGTTCCGTTTCCCTACTTGAAATCTCGTCTGACCAGCGAGTCGCCCTAGAAAATATCGACCGCCTGTCAGCTTCGCCCGATCACTTCGGGGCGCTGGTCCTCGAACTGCTGGGGTTTCCCGACTTGCCTCGGAGTCCCGTGTCTCGATGCCGTCGCCGTCTGCACGTCACGTTCGGCTCTGGGCCGCCGGGCGCGCCGTCGTGACACCGGCAGTGTGTCGAACCATCACGAACGATGCTTGTGGACCCATAGCAAGTCATTTTACCGGTGCGTGGCAACTCCCTGGAAGGCCTCTCCGAGGCCGTGGACAACCATGACCGACGACGAACTCATCTGGCGAGTGGCCGGCGGGTCTGGCGACGGGATCGCCTCGACCAGTCAGAACTTCGCCAAGTCGCTGATGCGCGCGGGGCTGAACGTGTTCACCCACCGACACTATCCCTCGCGGATTCGCGGCGGCCACACGTACGTAGAGGTACGGGCGTCCGAGGACCCGGTGAAATCCCGGGGGGACGGCTACAACTTCCTGTTAGCGCTCGGTGACTCCTTCGCACGCAACCCCCAAGAGGAGGCGTACTACGGGAACGAGGAGGTCAAGCCGCTGTCGGAGAACTTAGACGAGCTCCGCGAGGGCGGCGTGATCGTCTACGACTCCGGGCTCCTCGACACGGACGACGTGCCGAACTTCGAGCAGCGGGTCGAAGAGAACGACTGGCACGTCTACGACGTGGATCTCCGGACGATGGCCCGCGAGCACGGCCGTGAGGTGATGCGCAACACCGCGGGTGTCGGTGTGACGGCCGCAATCGCCGGGATCGACCTGTCGTACGTCGAGGAGCTGATGCGGGACGCGATGCCGGACAAGATCCTCGAACCGAACTTGGAGATTCTCCAGCTCGGCTACGACCACGTCACCGAGGAGTACGACGTGGACGCTCCGGACATCTCCGTGCCGGAGGGGAGCCACGACGAAGAACAAGTGCTCATGTCGGGATCGGACGCAATCGCCTACGGGGCAATCGACGAGGGCTGTCGGTTCATCGCCGGCTACCCGATGACCCCGTGGACGGAGGTGTTCACCATCATGAGTCAGAACCTGCCGGAGCTCGGCGGAATCTCCGAGCAGGTCGAAGACGAGATCGCGGCGGCGTCGCTCGCGCTCGGAGCGAGTCACGCCGGCGCGAAGGCGATGTCCGGCTCCTCCGGCGGCGGGTTCGCGCTCATGTCGGAGCCGCTCGGACTCGCGGAGATGTCCGAGACGCCCGTCGTGCTGGTCGAGGCGATGCGTGCCGGTCCCTCGACTGGGATGCCGACGAAGCCGGAACAGGCGGACCTGGAACACGTCCTGTACACGAGTCAGGGCGACTCTCACCGTGTCGTGCTCGCGCCCGGAACGGTCCAAGAAGCGTACGACCACGCACGGAAGGCGTTCCAGCTCGCCTACGAGTACCAGATTCCGACGATTATTCTGTACGATCAGAAGCTGTCCGGCGAGGCGACGAACGTGCCGGCGAGCCACTTCGACCGCGACCCGAACCCGTCGCTCGGCAAGACGCTCACCGAGGCGGAACTGGAAGACGAGCCGCACACCCCGGACGGCCAGTTCCACCGGTTCCAACACGACGTGCCGGACGGCGTCAGCCCGCGGTCGATTCCCGGTCAGAAGGGTGGTCGCTACCTCGTCACGGGGAACGAACACGAGCCGGCCGGCCACATCAGCGAGGACCCGGACAACCGCGTCGCGCAGGTGAACCGCCGGCTGGAGAAGGAGGAGGCGATCCGCGCGGACCTCGACGAGGACTCACTGCTCGTCTCACACGGACCCGAGGAGGCAGAGTACGGCGTCCTCACCTTCGGCAGTCAGCAGGGCACCGTCGAGGAGGCAGTCGACCGCCTGAACGACAACGGGCACAGTGTGAAGGCGCTGACAGTCGCCGAACTCGCGCCGTACCCGGTCGAGGCAGTGACGGCGTTCCTCGAATCAGTCGACGAGGCGATGGTCGTGGAGATGAACGCGTCCGCGCAGTTCCGCGGACTGACACAGAAGGAGTTGGGACGCTTCGGCGGGAAGCTCCACTCACTGTTGAAGTACAACGGCAACCCCTTCGAGCCGGGAGAGATCGTCGAGGGGTTCGAGACACGCATCGTCGAGGACGGGGAGCTCCCCGGCCACGAGACCAAGTTCGTCCCGGCAGCGGGAGACTGATCAGAGACAATGAGCGCGTTCAGTGCAATCGACGACGACCGCGAGATCGAGCGTGACGAGTACACCCCCGAGATCGAGCCGCAGGCCACGTGGTGTCCGGGCTGTGGTGACTTCGGGGTGCTGAAAGCCCTGAAAGGTGCGATGCCGGAGGTCGGCCGCACCCCCGAAGAGGTGTTGTTGGTGACGGGGATCGGCTGTTCGGGCA
>CAKZQY010000362.1 GCA_937142015.1 uncultured Halobacteria archaeon | reverse complement strand
CGCCGCCGCGGACGATGGCCATCTCCATGAACACCGGCGCGGCGTAGGTGATGTTGCGGAGACGCGCCTCCTGTGGGAACAGCAGCTCCTCGGAGCCGTCCGCCTCGCGGACCCGCGGCGTCGTGACACGCACGTCGCCCAGCTCCACGTACACCGGCTCCTGCCCCTCCTTGTCGCCGATGTCAGTGTCGATAGTCTCCTTCTCGTCGACCACTTCCTGCATCCCCCGGTCGAGGAAGGAGTTGAACGAGCGGAAGTGGTGTTCGGCGAGCCGTTCCTGCGTGAAGTACTCGCGGGAGACGGTCCGTCGTGTGTCTCTGTTCATTCGACCACCAGTCTGTAGACGACTGCTGTGTCTGTCGTTCGGGAGTCTCGTTCGATGCGAACCACGTCACCCGGCTCCGCGTCGCCGGGGAGCGCTGGGTCGCTGCGCTTGATCTTCGGTAACTCTGTCTTCTTCACGTTGTACTCCTCCAGCACCTCCTCGACGTCCGCCGGGTCGTCGAGGACGGTGTGGTCCGGTACGAGGTCGTGTTGGCTTACGTCTACCATGTCTCGGGTGTTGGGTCGCTGTGTCCGTCTGCCGTCTGATCGTGGGGAGAAGTCTGCACGAGGTGCTACGGCTCCGTTCGGTACTCCGCCACTTAACGCTTGCCAACTGCTCCGGACAGCAGGGACTAGTCGCACCTCGGGTGAACACCTGCTGGTTGGCTCTGGCTGGTTAAGTAGATTGCGGCGGAGCGGCTCCGCTGTCGGTCACGACGGCCGTGGGCGGATCTCACTCCGGTGTTTCTACTGTCGGTCACGAGCCATCGAAGTTGGGGCCGACGGAACCGGGACGAGACGCGTTGGAATCCCGAGTGAGACGCACCACTGTATCAACGCTCGTGACCGACAGTATCGCCGTCGTCCACCAGCGACGAGACGATCAGTCGCTTGATCCCACGTCGGAGGAGACCACTGGCAGCCGGCTGCGAGATGTCCAGCTCGGCGGCGACCTCGCCGAGCGTCGCGTCCCGCGGTTCTTCGAAGTGTCCCGTCTCGAGTGCGACGAGGAGTGCGTCCCGCTGCCGATCGGTGAGTCCAGCGTCGGTATTCCCCAAGCTGGCGTACTCGTTCACACGCAACAACTGGATATCGATGTCGTTGTGTCGTGCGTAGTCCCAGAGCTGGCCCAGATCCGTTCGCTCGGGCATCCAAACTGTGAGTATCCACGCGCTCCCTTCGTTCTCCATGTCGAGGATGACGCCGTTCGCGGCCGAGATCACCGGGGAGAGCACCTTCGCTTCGTCCGTGTACTCGAAGCTGTAGATCGCCTCCCTGTCTCTCGTCTCGATGACTCGCTCGAACTCGCCGACGGTGCTGTCACCCCGCAACCCCTCCTCGAACCGAGAGAAGTCGGCGGACTCTATTCGGTAGAAGAACTTCCCCGATGTCGGATCAGTTCCTGCCTCCGACACGGATTTGACTTTCGAGCTCCGGTCGTGGGCGACCGTCTGGGAGAGCACGATGTCTGGGTGCTTGGCTCGGACGACCGCTTTGATATCTGTCATGTTCTATCGTGGGTGTCGTGACGTGGGCAGTAGCGTGACTGCCGGCCGTGACGTGGGCAGTAGCGTGACTGCCGGCCGTGGAGTAACCTGTGCTGTCGCGCGCAGTGGCCGTTCTTCGGCGGTCAGACCTGACAGTGCGACACGGTCGGGTGCTGCCAGTGCGACACGGTCGAGTGCTGCCAGTGCGACGCGGTCGGGTGCTGCCAGTGCGACGTGGCTACCGGTGCTGTAGCGGTGGCTGTGTGGTGACTTAACTGAGTCGGTCACGGTGCCTGAGCGGGTGTTGCGTTCCTCACACGTCGGCTTCGGAGAGAGGACGCTCACTCGTCCACGTCGTCCCCAGCCCGAATCTTGGCCTGTTCGCGGGCACTGGGATTGACCGACTCCTCGAACGGGACCTTCGCCACCGTCGCGTAGACGGGTTCGCCGGGTTCCTCGGCGTACTCGTCCGGGAGGCGGACCTCGAACTCCAAGTCGAGATCAACGTCGTAGACCGAGTCGTCGAGCGGCACGTCCGTCACGGCCTGCAGCTTCGCCGCTAGCACGAATCCGAGACCGATGTTGGCTTCGAGGTCCGGGTTCCACCCCGCCGATGTCAGATAGCCACACTCCTCGCCCGTCTCCGGGTCCGAGACGAGCCAGAAGTCCGAGGCCCACTCCAGAATCGGTTCGCCGGCCATCTTCAGCCCGACCAGCTTGTGCGTGAACGGGAACTCGCCGTTCTCGATGGCGTCCGTCTGGTGTTCCAGTTCGGCTCTGCCGACGTAGTCCGCGTCCTTGTCGTCGGGGACCTGATAGCCGAGATTGACCTGAAACGGCGAAGTCTCGTGGTCCACGTCTTGTCCCAACGACAGGATTCCAGCAGCGATCCGCCGCCGACCGTTCACTGGCGTCGCGGCACCGCCGATGGTCGCCTCCAACAGTCCGTAGTACGGAACGTTCTCGACCGGGTCGTCGATGAGCGACTCGATCACGTCGGGGGACTTCGGACCCTGAACCTGCATCGGCGAGACGTCGATCTCGTCGATGTCGACCGCGAAGTCGTTCCCGACCGTGACGCCTTCCAGCCACTGCAACAGGTCCGAGTCGGCGATGGAGAACCAGAACTCGTCTGCCTCGGGCCGCAACAGCACGAAGTCGTTGACGATCCCGCCGTCCTCGGTGCAGCA
>CAKZQY010000361.1 GCA_937142015.1 uncultured Halobacteria archaeon | reverse complement strand
CGCCTCGACACCCGACGACGGACCGACGCCCGACGAGGCGGGAGCGCCGTGGATGGAGCCGGAAGCCGGCGTCTACTTCTTCAGTCTCGACGCGGACGGGATTCTCGGCGTCTCCGGCGCGCGGCTGTTCCACAGTCTCCCGTACTACCTCGCCGACATCGACCTCCGCGAGCGAAACGGCGAGGTACGGTTCGAGAGTCGACGGCGGCACCCCGGCGCGCGTGCGGCGTCGTTCGCCGC
This sequence comes from uncultured Halobacteria archaeon, assembly GCA_937142015.1. Classification (GTDB taxonomy): domain Archaea; phylum Halobacteriota; class Halobacteria; order Halobacteriales; family Haloferacaceae; genus JAHENP01. Next base: position 14,856 of record CAKZQY010000361.1, on the reverse strand, counting down.
CGACTACGGCCCGACGGGGGGGTCGTTCACCGCCGAGTCTGGCTCGCTCGCGTCGTTTCTCACCGACCGTGCGCGCTACTTCACCGAAGCTCCGGACGGTGAACTCCGGTACGCGACCGTCTCGCACGAGCGCTGGCCGCTGTACGAGGCATCTGTCGAGATCCACCGCAACGACATGTTCGCCGCCAACGGATTCGAGCGACCGGAGACGGAGCCCCGACACCTGTACAGCCCGCGTGTCACCACGACCGCCTCCGACAGCCGTCCCGTCTCGGAGCTGTCGTGACAACCGCCACTCTACTGTCGGTCACAAGCCATCGAACCCGGGGTCGACAGAACCGGAACGAGACGCGTTGGAACCCCGAGTGAAGCGCAACAATCTATCAACACTTGTGACCGACAGTATCACGATTCCTTAGTCACGAGCTGCCAGTCACGATCCGCCGCCAGTCGCAGTCGCAGGCGATGGGTCCACCGAGTCGCCCTCCTCAACCACCGCGTCGGGGACACGAATCTCCACGACGGTCCCACACGGTTCGTTGTCGCGGAATTCCACACTGCCGTCGAGCGTGTCCGTGACCCACGCGACCACCCAGAGGCCGAACCCGTCGACGTGTTCGGCGTCGGTGATCTCCGTGTCGCCCGTGACGACCCGTCGGTCGACGTCCGGGATTCCGGGACCGTCGTCGGCGACGGTGAACCGGACGGCGTCGCCGTCGCGCCGCGCCGCCGCGGTGACGGTCGGTCTCTCGTGGTCCGCGTGCTCGACGGCGTTGTCGACGAGGTGACGCAGCGCGACTTCCAACAGCTGGTCCGTCCGTACGCGGAGGTCTGCTGGCGCGTCGACGGTGACCTGCGGATCTCGGTCCGTCGACGACAGACAGGCGTCGACCGCGTTCTCCAGCAGTGTCTCCGCGTGGAGCACAGTCACCGTCGGGTCGTCGAGTGTGTCCTGTGCGATCTGCACCTCGCCACTCAGGTCGAGCAGATCTTCGACGACGGTCTCGATCCGGTCGGCGTGGTCTGCGGCCGCATCCGGGGCGGCCGCACGGAGCCGGTCGAGGTGCCCGAGCACGACCGTCATGTCGTTGCGGAGGTTGTGCCGCAGGAGCCGACTCATCACTCTGATCCGGCGCTCGCGGCGACGGCGGTCGCGCACGTCTCTGACGATGGCGAGCAACACCTCGCGGTCGCCGAGTGTGGTCAGCGACGCCGAGACCTCCGTCGGAACCGTCTCCCCGGTCGCGGTCTCACACACCAACTCCGCCGTCGCCTCGCCGTCCTCGGCGCGCACACGGTCGAGGAACGACGACAGCGCCGCCCGGTCGTACACGGCGCTGGGAGCCGTCTCCAACAGCGTCTCGCGGTCGGCCCCGAACAGCTCACACGCCGTCTGGTTGCACTCGAGGATCTCCTCACACGCCGTGTCGGTGACGAGAATCGCGTCGTTCGTGTTGTTGAACGTCTCCTCCAGCCGGTCGCGGACTCGATCCAACTCCGCGGACATCTCCCGGTGTTCCGTCAGGTCGCGGAGCGTGAGACGCACGGCGTCGCTCCCTGCGAACTCCGCTGGTCCGAGCACGACGGCGGCGAGACGCTCCTCGCCGTCTCGTGTCCGACAGCCGAGTTCCGTGATCTGCTCCGGGGTGCCCGTCTCTGCGACACGCTGGAGTCGGTTCTCGAACGCCGGCCACGCGTCGTCTGCGATCAGACGACGAATCTTCGAGCCGTCTAACCCGGTCTCGGTGGCTCCGAAGTACCTGTTCGCCTCCGGGTTCGCCTCGACGATCTCTCCGTCCGAGACGACCAGAATCGGCGACAGCGCCTCCGCCACCAGCCGCTCGTGACGACGCTGCTGTGCGGCCAGCGTCTCCGCGAGTGACTGCCTGTCCCGGGTGACAGACAGCCCGTAGTACACTGCACCCGCAGTGAGCACGTTCACGACGGTCTCGACGAACTCACCCCCCGGGGTTCCGGGCACCACGCCGGTCTGGAGCGCGACCTGCAGCTCGATCACCTGACTCCCGATCATCACCACCGGAACGGCGATCAACACGAGGAGCCACCGCTCGCCGACGTCGAGGATCACCGGCACCGAGCCGACGACCGAGACGACGAGCGCGAGCAGCGGCCCGACGACGAAGAGGTAGAGTAAGACGAGGTTCGGCTCCATGTGTCGCTCGTGCTCGTTCCTAGACGCTCGTGACCCGCCCGTCTTCAATCTGCTGGGTGCGGGTCGCTCCCGCCCACGCCGGCGACTGGTCCGAGAACGCATTACATTTCTAACTAGAATTAGGTAATATGAGTATTCTACAAAGCCGGAGCGTGAGTCAGACAGAAATGGGGGGGAGCCGAACCGTCAGTCGTTCGATGTCGGGGCCACGGGTGTTACACGTCGACGACGACCGAGAGTTTCTGACGCTCACAGCGGAGATGCTGGACAGGGTGGCCGGAATCGAGACAGTGACGGAGTTAGACCCGACGGCAGTGCCAGACAGGCTGGCGGCAGACGAGGAGATCGAGTGTGTGTTGTGCGACTACGAGATGCCCGGTTGGACAGGCGTCGACGTGCTCGAGGCGGTCCGCGACGAGCACCCCGACCTCCCGTTCGTGCTGTACACCGGCAAGGGCAACGAGTCCGTCGCGGCGGACGTCGTCGCGCTGGGGGCAGCAGACTACATCCAGAAGGGGCGTGGCCGGGACCACTTCGAGACGGTCGCCGAGCGGATCGACCGCGCCATCTCGACTGGGGACGGCGACGACGACACGCGCACGGGGAGTCTCGTCGAGAACGCGCCGTTTCCGGTCGTGTCGGGGTGGCTCTCGCCGGACGACGGCGGGTTCGAGGTGTGGGATCTGAACCCGACCGCCGCGGCGACGTTCGGCGTCGACCGGGAGCGACTCCGCGGCGAGTCACTCGACCGGTTTCCCGCCGTCGCGCCGCGCTCAGACTCCGGGGGTCGGTCGAGCACGACCGTCGGCTCGGGTGTCGCAGACGCTATCGCAGACGGCGACTCAGTGCGGGTGGACGCACGACTCACCACAGTCGAGGGAGAGCGGTCGTTTCTCGTGACAGTCGTGCCGGCGACGAGTGGCCCGGCAGAGCGGTCGGCCAGCAGTCGAGGCGAGTCAGAGGTGTTCGCGTGGGGGGTCTACGTCGACGTGTCGGAGCGAGCGGTCGACCGCGACCGACTCACAACGCTGCAGGAGTCGGCGCTAGCGCTCGGGAGCGCCGCCACTCCGGCGGCTGTCCACGAGGCGACTGTCGATGCCGCCTCGGGGGTGTTGTCGTTCGACAGGTGTGTCCTCTACCACGAGCGTGGCGGCGTGTTAGAGCCAGTCGCAACGGCGGGGACCGACCTCAGTGCGGCGGACCCTCGGCCGACGGAGTCTGGCGTCGCCGGACACACGTACAGCGAACGAGAGGCGGTGCGCGTCGACGACGCGCGGGCCCACCCGACCGCGACTGCGACGGACGGTGTCGGCTCGCTGATCTGTGTGCCAGTCGGACGGTGGGGCGTGCTCCTGTTGGCAGCCGACACCACTGCCGCGTTCAGTCCGTTCGACCGGGAGTTGGCGTACACGCTGGGCGCACACGCCGCGGCGGCGCTGGACCGTGTCGCCCGCGAGCAGGCGACGCGTGGCTACCGACGGCGGCTCACGCGTCTCCACGAGGCAACCCGCGCGCTGATGAGCGCGGACTCCCTCGAAGAGGCCGCGGCCGACGCGATCACGGTCGCGGTCGATCTCCTCGATCCGTCGCTGTGTGCCGTCCACCGCTACGACCCGGATGCGGACCGACTCCACGTTCTCACACGACGTGGCACGACGGACGACATCGTCCCTGTCGCACGCGACGTGGGTGAGGGTCTGGTCGGCCGCGCCTTCGAGAGGGAGACCACACTCCGCGTCTCGTCCGAGGGCGAACTGCTTGCGGCTTCCGGGGGTGGACGTGACACAGAGGACGAGACCGTCTCGGCGTCCGACACGGCGGAGCCGCCAACTGGCGAGCAGTCGGCGGAGCCGCCAACTGGCGAGCAGTTGACGCCAGACGGGGTCGCTGCGGCGGTCGCGTACCCGCTGGGAGAGCACGGCGTGCTCTGTCTGTACGCGGACACGGACAGACCGTCGGGAGAGCGAGACGCAGAGGCAGACCGGGTGTTCGACTCGCGGACGGTACAGCTCGGACGGGTGCTCGCGGACAACCTCGAAGCCGTGCTCGACAGGCTGGTCGGCGAGCGCGCGCTCCACCGTCGAGAGGCACAGCTGGAACGGCAGAACGAACGACTCGAACGGTTCGCCAGTCTCGTGAGTCACGATCTCCGGTCGCCGTTACAGGTGGTTCGAGGCAACGTCGAACTCGCGCGGATTCAGGACGACCCCGACTACCTCGACGAGGCGCTGGCGGCGCTCGACCGCGCGGACGAGTTGATCGAGGACATGCTCACCTTCGCGCGGCAGGGAGACCACGTCACCGAGGTGACACCAGTCGGGCTCCAGCGGGTGGCAGAGGCGGCGTGGCCCGCCGCGCGCACGGAGACGGACGCCGACACGGACGGCGAGTTGGTGTGTGACACGACCTGTCGTGTCCGCGCAGACGAGAGCCGACTCCGACAGCTGTTGGAGAACCTGTTCCGTAACGCGTTAGAGCACAACGACGAGCCGGTCACCGTGCGTGTCTGTCCGACGGAGGACGGGTTCGCGGTCGAGGACGACGGGGTTGGACTCCCCTCTGTCTCGGTCGCCGAGCTGTTCGACCCGGGAACGAGCACGCGCGAGGGGGGCACTGGCTTCGGACTGAGCATCGTCCGCGAGATCGCCGACGCACACGGCTGGACGGTCGCTGCCGGCGAGTCCGAGACGGGCGGCGCGCGCTTCGAGTTCGTCACGGACCCGACGCCGTGATTCCCCCCGACGCCGTGGTCCTCCCCGACGCCGTGATCCCCCCGATGCCGTGATCCCCCCCGACTCTGTGACTCGCACCGTGCTCTGTGGCTCGCACCGTGCTCTGTAACTCGCGTCGGGCTCTGTGGCTCGCAGCATCGAGTGTCGCCGTCCCTCTGTTCGGCGGACTGGAGGTGTCCGTTCGCTCGGAACCACTGCCACAGCAGCTGTAACCCACCACAAGAGTTTCCACCTCACGCGGAGAGGTGCAGGTAGACCGATGAAGAAGGTACTCGCCAGTATCGGGATCGGGAACGCCTCGGTAGACACCATTCTCCCGTCGGACACGGTCTATCCCGGCGAGACAATCGACGCGGACGTGCAGATCGTCGGCGGCGACGTAGAGCAGGAGGTCGGGACGATCCGGTTCGAGATCGAGACCCGTTACCGGACGGAGGAGGGGTACCGCGAGGCAGACGTCGACCGCTTCACGCTCACAGAGGGACTGACGATCCAGCCGGACGAGGAGACAGTCCGCGAGGTGACAATCGACGTGCCGTACAGCACACCCGTCACGTACGGCAACGTCGACGTGTGGATCGAGACGGAGCTCGACATCGACCTCGCTGTCGACCCGGAGGACACGGACTACCTCGACGTCCAGCCGACACCGCGGCTCCAGACCGTCTTCGACGCGATGGACGGACTCGGCTTCTCGCTCCGGACGGCGGAGTGTGAGGCGGACCCGTACGGGCGGTACACCGCCGGTCGCGGGTTCGTCCAGGAGTTCGAGTTCCGTGCCAGCAGCGGCGAGTTCCGCGGTCGTGTCGACGAGGTGGAACTCGTGTCACAGCCCGGACCGGACGAGTTGGATCTGTTCGTCGAAGTCGACCGCCGTGGCGGGATGTTGAGTGAACTCGCCGAGACCGACGAACGACTCACGCGAACGACGATCACGTCGACCGACACCGAGCGAGTCCGCGCCGAACTGCGGTCGCTGATCGAACAACACTCCTGAGACGACTGTTCAAGTAGTTCTAGTTCCAACGAGAAGGTATGAGCACGGAGTCGGACGGCGAGTTCGAGACCACAGCAGAGCCCGATGTCGACGCACTCGCACGTCAGTTGGGTGACGCCATCACCGAGTTGCCGGAGTACGAGACGTTCGAGGAGGCGAGAGCGGCAGTCGAAGCCGACCCGGACGTACAAGAGAAGATCAGCGAGTTCGAACGGCTCAGACAGGAGTTCGCGCTCGCGCGCCAGACCGGCCGCGCGGACGAGGCTGCCGTCGAGGAGGTCCGACAGGCACAACAGGAACTCCACGCGATGCCGACGATGGCGACGTACCTCGACGCACAGGAGGCGCTCCAGCGCCGGCTGGAGACGCTGAACGAACTGATCTCGGACCCGCTGTCTGTCGACTTCGGCGGCGAAGCTGGCGGCTGTTGTCAGGACGACTGATGCTGTCGGTCGGTGAGGCCCGGCCTGTCAGTCGGTGAGACTACTCTCGTCCGCCAGCGTGCCGAGCGCCCTACACCAGTTGGAGGCCGACGAACGCGCCGAGGATCAGGCCGTACAGCACGTGGTGGAACGTCATCAGCCCCATCTGTTTCGGGTCGGCATCCATCCCGATGACGCCACGCGACCAGCCGACTGCCCCGACCATCAGGATCAGCCCGTAGACGAGTCCGTTGAGCACGCCACCAGTGAGCGCGCCCGGACTCCCCAGCGCGAGGAGTTCTCCGTCGGCGAGGAGGCCGTAGACGAACCCCGCGCCCGTCCCGTAGAGGAGGTGGAGCGCCATCCCTTGCGGGAGGTACGCCTCCGGCCCCTGATCGCCGACGAACTTCGCCCACAACACCGCCGTCGGCGGCGGTGAGTCGTCCCCGAGCGCCATCATCGAACCCGTCATGACCACTGTTGCGACGATACCTCCGATCAGACCGCCGAGTTGGAACGCCATCCTGCCCGAACGACTCGCTGCGTCGGTGTTAACGCGGACGGGGCCGCTCGAAGCCGGCACACGACCAAGTGGATTTTAAGAGAGCGTTCGCGGGGGTCGAGACGACGGCGAGCCGGGTCGAGACGACGGCGAGCCGGGTCGCGCTGGTCGACGACCGCGAGTCAGTTCTCGTCTGCGATCACCGCGCGAAGCGCCTCGGGATCGAGGTCGGCACGCGCGCCGAGAGCACGCGACGCGACAGCGCCACAGGCGTTGGCGACCGCCAGCGCCGGTGTCAGATCGTCTCCTCGCGCGTCTCGGCGTCGCTCTTCGTCCGTCGCGTCGAGTCTCGCCACCACCTCGGCGAGCGGTGAGTCTGCGAGGCCGCCCCCCCGAGCGGCGAGGAATCCGGCAGCGAACGCGTCACCCGCGCCAGTAGTATCTAGTGGTTTCACTTCGTACCCTCGGTGGCGGTGGGTGTCGGCCCGTGTCCGGACCTGCGCGCCCTCGCTCCCGAGCGTGACGACGAGTGTGGCGTCGTCACGCAGCCAGTCACACCACGGGTCGGGACCGAGCGCCGCCGCCTCGCGGTCGTTGACGAAGACGAGATCGGCCAGCCCCAGCGCCGTCGAGAAGTCGCGCTCGGCGATGCGCCGACCGGGTGCGAGACTCACCGTCACGTTCGCCTCGCGTGCGCGGCGAGCCAGCCCGGCAGCCACCGACGGCGGCTGGTTCGTGAGGTGGAGCACGTCCACGTCGAGCGCGTCGGGCGGGAGGTCGTGTGGCGTGTACGCCTCGTTCTCGCCGGCACCGGACAACACCATCACCTCGCCGTCGCCGTCGACGACGAGGTACTTCACTGCGGTGTCGCCGTCCGCGCGGACGAGGTGTGTCTCGACACCCGAGGCAGCGAGTTCTCGACGCGCGTTCGACCCCGGCTCGTCCGTCCCGATAGAGCCGAACACTGACGCCGACACACCCAGTCCCGCGAGGTTGACGGCGACGTTCGCCGCACTGCCACCCCCCGCCTGCTGACTCCCGCGGAGTGTCACTTCCCCGTCTGGCTCCGGCAACCGGTCGACACTGAGCGTCACGTCCCAGTTGACGTGGCCCGCACACAGAACCTCCATGACAGACTGTGTGGTTCGACTGGCTCGGACAAAACTCTACGGGAGGTGCCACAGAAGGGGAAAGAGAGTTGCTCCGTGTCGGCCGCGGGTTCCCCACCGACCCGCGCCCGTCCGGCCCGCCGGTCCGAGTAGAGCCGGTCACAGTCGGGTCAGCGCGCACCACCCCGACACGGTCCGGCCAGCCGGTCGTCGATTGTCAGTTCAGCCCTCCGAGTTCGCGTCAGACGCGCTTCGAACGAGCCTCACGTACGCTGGCCCCCTCACGGACCATATCCTCACAGGAGGGGCAGACCCGAACGTCGTCCATCCCCGGCGGGGCGAACACTCGGACGTACCGCTCCGTGACGAACGAACCACAGTTCCTGCATTGCGGCATGCACTGTACGCCACGAGCTACACCCACCTATTAGTGTCGGCCGTTGGTCTCGGGTTGGAACGGTGTCGAGCGACGGCGCTCGTCGCCGATTGCGTGTTGTGACTGTGGCTGCGACTGCACTACGTCGTCGCTGACCGCACTACGTCGTCGCCGACCGCACTACGTCGTCGCTGACCGCACTACGTCGTCGTCGTGAGCGCGCGCACGCCGGTGTCGGTCGACAGGAACAGCGAGTCGTCGGTGACTGCCGCCCGCGACCCGCTCGTGTCGACTGTCCACTGCGGCTCGCCGGTGTCGGCGGCAGCCGCCGTCGTCTGTGACGCCTCGGCGAGGTAGACGCGGTCGGTCGTCGCAGCCAGCGGGTAGCCGGTCGCACGCGTCCACTGCTGGTCGCCGGACGCGGCGTCGAGACTGGCGACGACGACATCACCGCTCCCGCCGTGGCCGTGGGCGTACACTGACTCCGGGCCGGCGACGATTCGCCCGACCGGCGGCCCGGCCTGTCCAGTCCAGGCACTCTCTCCTTCGGTCGTCAGCGCGGTCACGCTGCCGTAGAACTCCCCGACGAAGACGCGACCGTCGTGGACAGTGACGGCCGTCGGGTGGCTGCCGACACCGTCCGTCTCCCAGCGGACTGTCCCGTCCGCCGTGTCGAACGCGAGCAGGCGGCCGGCAGAGGCGCTGTCGGAGACGTAGACGGTGTCGCCGACTGGCGCGGGGCGTTCGAGCGGTCCACCGCGGTCGAGCGACGCAGTCCACCGCCGACTGCCGGTCTCGCGGTCGAGCGCGCTGATCGTCGCCGACTCCGTCACGTAAACAGCGTTCGATCCGACGACCGGGAACAGGGTCGTGTCAGACGCGGGCGCGAAGTGCCACCGCTCGCGGCCGGTATCCGCTGCGACGGCGGTGACGGCGGTCTCGCTGCCGACGAAGACGGTCCCGGCGACGACACTGACGCGGAACGACCGACTCCCGCGGTGGTCGTGGTGCCACTGCCGGTCGCCAGTCGTCGCGTCGAGACAGCTGAGTTGCCACCCGGCGGCGACGTACAGTCGCCCGTCTGCGACGACCGGCGCTGTCGGACTGTCGTCGAGTTCGTGCTGCCACGCCGTCGCCGGGGTGTCTGTCGGTCCCGCGGCGGACCCCGTCTCGCCGGCTGTCTCACCGCTCTCGTCGGTCGTAGCCGTGTAGCCGGAGTGACCGGCGTCGTGGAGCGGGTGCCGCCACGCACCCGTCACCGTCGGCGTGCCGGCGGTCGTCGGCTGCGGGTTCTCGGCTGTCGACGCCGTGTCTGTCGATTCCGCGTCTGTCGGTGTCTCGGACTCGGAGCCGTGCGGTGAGTCTGTCCGGCTGTCCGCGGGAGCGTCGTCTCGTGTCGGGTGGGTCGTCCCTGTTCGATGCTGTCGGGCTGTCGGGGTGTCGGCGCTCCCGTCGGCTGGGGTGGTCTCCGTCTCGTCGGCAGGACTGCCGAACGCGACACAGCCGGAGAGCGTCGTGGAGAGCGCTGCGAGGACCGTTCGACGGCGCACGACCCGACGAGTCGCCGGAGGCGGTAAGTGTCTTCTCCTCGGACGGTGCGCTCGGCTGGAGTTGCGACCCGACTGCCGTTGTCGGGCGACACGCTGGCCGGAGATACTGTCGTTGTCGGGCGGCACGCTGCGCCGGAGTCACCGTCGTCGTCGGGCGACACGCTGTGCCGGAGTCACCGTCGTCGTCGGGAGACACGTTCTTCGGCGGTCTCGCTGGTGACGAGTTCGTACAGCACGGCGTGGTTCGTCTCGCCCGGGCGGAGGAGTCGCCCGAGTCGTTGTGTGAACTCCCGTTGGCTCCCGCTGCCGGAGAGGACGACGCCGACAGCGGCGTCAGGCACGTCGATTCCCTCGTCGAGCACGTTGGCAGAGACCACACGGGAGTACGTGCCCTCGCGGAAGCGGTCGAGAATCTCCCGGCGCTCTGCGGCTCCCGTCTCGGCCGTGATCGCCGGGATCAGGAACCGCTCGGAGATGCGGTACACGAGCTCCGTGTGTGCGGTGAACACGATGGTGCGCTCACCGCGGTGTCGTCGGAGGATGTCCGCGAGCTCGTCCAGCTTCGCGTCGGCGTTCATCATCACTTCGCGGGCGCGCTGTTTCGCCAACAGCGCCTCTCGCGCTTCGGGGTCGTTGCCGGACCGTTTCACCAGCTTCTGGTAGTCGCTGCCCGAGCGGAAGGTGATCCCCGCCGACCGCACGTACTCGAGGAAGGTTCCCTGCGCTGCCTCGTACACCTCGCGTTCCTCGTCGGTGAGGTCGACTTCGATCCGCCGGAGGTCGTACTCCGCGAGGTGGTCGCCTGCGAGATCGTCGACGCTGGCACTCGCAACGACCGGTCCGAGGAGTTCTTCGACGACCTCGTGTGCGTCGTCCGGTCGCTCGAACGTCGCCGTCAGCCCGAGTCGGGCAGGCGCGGCCAGCAGTCTGGCAACGTCGCGGTAGCCCGCGCCGCCGAGGTGGTGGACCTCGTCGAAGACGACCAGTCCGAAGTCGCCGCCGACGCTGTCGGCTTTCAGGTACGCGGAGTCGTACGTGGCGACGGTGAGCCGTTCCGCGCGCTGCTCGCCGCCGCCGAACTGACCGACCGGCACGTCGAACTCCGCGCGCAACTCGCGTCGCCACTGCTCCAACAGGTCGATAGTCGGGACGACGACCAGCGTCGGTGTCGAACAGGCGGCGATGGCGGCGAGCCCGATCACCGTCTTCCCGCTGCCCGTCGGGAGTTCGACGACACCGCGTCTGTCTGCCGCCTCCCACGCCGAGAGCGCGTCCGCCTGGTAGTCGCGGAGTTCGTAGCGCGTGTCGAGCTGCTGGTCCCACGCGAACGTCGGCGCGACCTCGTCCGAGACGGTGACTGTCGGCTGGTCGTTTCCTGTGGCGGCTGTCGCGGCGTGGCCCGCGAGCGCGTCGCGGACGGCGGCGTAACGGTACGCCGGCGCACGGTACCCCCCGGTGCGCTCGTCGGGCTCGACACCGGGCAGTGTCGTCGGGTCGAACGCGGTGGTCGCGGTCGACGCAGAGTCCTCCTGTCCACCGGTCGCGGTCGATGCCGAGTCCTCCTGTCCACTGGTCGCGTCGCTCCGACCGTCAGTCGCACTGCTCCGGTCGAGACTCAGTCGGATTCCGCCGTCCTCGAACCACAGCCGAACCTGCACGGCTGCTCCGAGGCTGTCGAGCCACCTGTCGATTCCGGATTGATGCTCGTGTGACCGACTGTATCACGATACTGGAGTCGTCTCCGTCGTTCGTCCGACGTGTCTCACGACACGGGGGGCGTCTCCGTCGTTCGTTCGACACCAGTGAACTCGAAGCGTGCGCCGCCGTCGGCGCTCTCACTCGCTCGCACCGACCAGTCGTGAGCGGAGGCGACTTCGCGGACGATAGCGAGTCCGAACCCAGTTCCGGAGTCGGACAGCGAGTAGCCACGGTCGAACACGTCCCCGCGGTGTTCTGCCGGGATACCCGGGCCGTCGTCGGCGACGTAGAATCCCGTCTCGTCCGAGAGGGTCCCGACAGTGACAGTCACGTCGTCGCCGCCGTAGTCGACGGCGTTTCGAAACAGGTTCTCGAACAACTGCTGGAGGCGATTGGCGTTTCCGGTGACAGTGAGCTCCGTGTCGACGACGAGCGTGTGATCGTCCGTCTCGACGTGGTCCCACGACCGCTCGCTCACCGACGCCAGCGTTACCGGTTCGCGGTCCTCGACTGGTCGCCCCTGCTCGGCGAGCGTCAACAGATCTTCGATCAGTGTCTGCATCCGCTCGTGTTGCTGTGCGACAGTGTCCAACTGCTCGCTGTCGCACGCCTCGCGGGCCAACTCTAGCCGACCCTTCGCCACGTTCAGCGGGTTCCGCAGATCGTGACTGACGCCGGCGATAACCTCCTCCAGCCGTTCTTTCTGGCGTCTGAGTGCCGCTCGCTGCTCTCGGAGCTCTCGCTCGAACTGAATCCGGTCGATGGTCCGTGCGGTGTGTGCGACGAGCAGTTCGGCGAATTCGACGTCCGTCTCGTCGAACGCGGCCGGCTCGTCTGCGACGGCTTGGAACACGCCAGTGTCGCCGATTGGCACGCTGATCCCGGACTCGTAGGACTCCTTGGCGGGGTCGCTGTCGTCGTCCGGTTCGATCTCGTCGACGACGTACGACTCGCCGGTCTGGAACGTCTTCCCGGCGAGTCCCTGGTCGGATCGCATCTGACGCGCACCGTCCGGCCGCGCTCCCTCCGACAGTGCGACTGGCACCAGCCACCCGTCGTCGTGGTGGAGCACGGTACACATCTTCAGGTCCAACACCTCTGCAGCAGCCTCAACTGTCCGCTGGCAGGCGGCTTCGACCGACTCGGACGCCTGAATCTCCGCTGCGGCCGTGTGGAGAGCGTGGAGTGTCTGTCCCCGCTGCGATTCCATCGGCGCAGAATTCGTGTCAACGATTAAGAATCTGTGGGCCGAGTGACACGACTCGGCCGCTCGTGACCGACGAGACACCGTCTGTCGACAGTATCGGCCCCGCGTTGGACGAGCGGGTGCTGGAACGAAGACGACGAACCAGAACACAGAGAACGTCGGCGCTCCGAGACGGTGTGTGAACGAGGAGAACGACAGCGTGACGCGAGACGGATCGATCGGCGACGAAACTGACACGGGTGAGGCGGAGACGACAGACGCCGACACGCTCCACGCGGGTGAGGCGGAGATGACAGACGCCGACACGCTCCACGCGGGTGAGGTGGAGACAGCAGACGCCGACACGCTCCACGCGGGTGTGACGGCGTTCCTCCGGGAGGCAGACGCGGTGTACGACGAGTACGAGCAGGGCTACCTCGATCCGGACGCCGCACTCGCGCGACTCGACTCCGCGCTGTCTGATCTCCGAGACGCCGAGGCTGCGTTCGACGACACGGAGTGAGTGTCGCGTTCGACGACACAGAGTAGCCGGCGGGTCTCTCCAGAGCGATCCGTACGTCTCGGGAGTGTTCCCTCGTTCCCGGAGTGATCGGTCGTCTCGGGAGCGTTCGGGTGTGTCACCACACTGAGCGGCGTGAAAAGGTTGATACTCGGGGGCAACACAGGAACAGTCATGTCCGCGGATCGGGCTCCGCTCAGGCGGGCCATCCAGCGCGGCGAGGAGGAGGGCGGCAACGTCGAGTTCAAGACTAGACTCACCCGCGACGTCCACCTCGGTGACGGACGGATGGAGAGTTTGGTCGCGCAACTCCGTCACCGGGTGTTGTCCGGCGACGGTGAGGCGCTGTACGTGGTCGGTGTCACCGACGAGGGTGGCATCGCCGGCATCGCTCCAGACGAGTTCTCCGAGACGATGGACGTGTTGTCGCTGTTGGCCGAGGAGGCGGACGCCCACATCGAAGATGTAGAGACGTGGAGCGGCGGCGACGGTCCAGCCGACGAGGACGGACTGGTCGGACTCGTTACTGTCCGTGAGGGCGCGATGTTGGACACAGACGACGAGCACATCGTCGTCGGCACGGCGGGACACGTCGACCACGGGAAGTCGACGCTCGTCGGCTCGCTCGTCACCGGCCAAGCGGACGACGGGGAGGGCGGCACCCGCTCGTTCCTCGACGTGCAGCCACACGAGATGGAACGTGGGCTGTCGGCGGATCTCTCGTACGGCGTCTACGGCTTCGACGACGACGGACCGATTCGGATGGACAACCCCCACCGCAAGTCCGACAGGGCGCGTGTCGTCCGGGAGTCGGATCGGCTCGTCTCCTTCGTCGACACGGTGGGCCACGAGCCGTGGCTGCGGACGACGATCCGCGGTCTCGTCGGTCAGAAGCTCGACTACGGGCTGTTGACCGTCGCGGCCGACGACGGACCGACGAAGACCACCCGCGAACACCTCGGGATTCTTCTCGCGACCGACCTCCCGACGGTGGTCGCGCTGACGAAGATCGACACGGTCGACGACGAGCGAGTGGAGGCTGTCGAGCGCGAGGTCGAGGGCATGTTGCGCGACGTCGGCAAGACCCCGCTGCGGGTGGACCGCCACGGCGTGGCGACCGCGGTCGAGGAGATCGGCGACGGCGTGGTGCCGGTGCTCCGCACCTCCGCCGTGACGGAGCGAGGGCTCGGCAAGCTCGACAGCCTGTTCGAGGCGCTCCCCAAACAGTCGAACGACGCCGACGGCCGGTTCCGGATGTACATCGACCGAACGTACGACGTGAAAGGCGTCGGCGCGGTCGCCTCTGGCACGATTCGGTCTGGCGAGGTCGAGACGGGTGACGAACTCCTGCTCGGGCCGATGCCCGACGGCCGATTCCGCGAGGTGGAAGTCCGCTCCATCGAGATGCACTACCACCGCGTCGACAAGGCGAAGGCGGGCCGGATCGTCGGCATCGCGCTCAAAGGCGTCGACGAGGCGGACGTGGAACGCGGGATGGCGCTCGTCCCGCGGTCGGCCGACCCGACGCCCGTCCGCGAGTTCGAGGCCGAGGTGGTGGTGCTCAACCACCAGACGAGCATCCGCGAAGGGT
>CAKZQY010000360.1 GCA_937142015.1 uncultured Halobacteria archaeon | reverse complement strand
TGCCCTCAATTCCCAGACTGGTCTGCCCTCAATTCCCAGACTGGTCTGCCCTCAATTCCCAGACTGGTCTGCCCTCAACTCCCAGACTGGTCTGCCCTCGACTCCCGGACGGCTCTGCCCTCGGCCCCCGGCGAGCCAGTAACGTTATCAACCAGACAGCCCACCCGTGAGGTATGAGTGCCGGAGAGTCCGGCGGCCTACGTCGAGTTCTGTTCCGGAGTGGTGGCCAGAAACTGTTCCTCGGGAGTCTGATCCTCGCGTCCGTCGTCGGCTCCGTCGGCTTCTCGCTCGTCGTCTTCGGAGCGTTCTCCGACTTCCTGTCGACGACGACCGACCGACTCTTCGTGGTCGGGATCGGCAGCGGTGCCATCGTCGCTGGCAGCGCTCTCGCGTACGCGATGCTGCGTTGACCGTCGAGTTGCTGCTCCTGTGACCGACAGGGTCATAGGGTCGTGCGTAGGGATTTTCGATTGGGTACGGAGTACTGGACGGTACCGCGTTGCTACTGCACCTGTGAGTCGAGCCGGCGGTACCTATCTACGCACGACCCTATCAGTAGAGGTGACAGCCAACGAGTCGGCCGTCGTCGGTCTCGCGGAGCTCGGGATCGGAGACCTCACACGGCGACTGGAACGCCTCCGCCAGTCGCTCGCGGGCGGTCGCCGTCTCGCCGCGGGCCAGCGCCTCCAGCGCCTCGTCGACGATCTCCTCGGCGTCCGGATCGCGGAACGGGCCGTCGAACCAGTCGTCTCGGAGGGCGGCCGCGACGGCCGCCGGATCCTCCGGATTCTCCGCGTCGCGTCGCGCGCGGTCGAGTCGGACGGTGTCGTCCGCGACAGCCGTACGGAGATCCACGAGTTCGCGGAAGCGCTCCTGTTCGAACTCGAACCCCTCGGGCGGGATCACCTTCGGACACCGCGTGTGGAACCGACAGCCGCTCGGCGGATCTCGCGCCGACGGCGGCTCTCCGCCGATCTCCGCCGACCCGCGCTCGCTCGTCGGGTCCGGCGACGGCACGGAGTCGACTAACGCCTCCGTGTACGGGTGTTTCGGCTCCTCGACGATCCGGTCCGTGTCGCCGACCTCCACGAACTCGCCGAGGTACATCACCGCCGTCCGGTCACAGATCGTCCGGATCAGACTCAGGTCGTGGCTGATGACCGACAGCGTGAGGTCCTCCTCCCGTCGGAGCCGGCGGAGGATGTTGAGGATGCTCGCGCGGATGCTCACGTCGAGCATCGACACCGGCTCGTCTGCCAACAGGAACGACGGGTCGACCACCAGCGCGCGAGCGATAGACACCCGCTGGCGTTCACCACCGCTGAGCTGGTCGGGGAACCTATCGAGGTACTCTTCGGGCGGCGAGAGCCCGACCTCGGCGAGCGTGTCGGCCGCGACTGACACCCGCTCGGCGTACGTCAGGTCGTCCAACAGCGCCAACGGCTCCGTGATCGTCTGTTGGACCGTCAGCCGCGGGTTGAGACTCTCGAAGGGGTCCTGGAAGATGATCTGTACCGCGCGTCTGAACGTCTCGTTGGACACCTCGTCGAGACGCTGCCCGTCGAAGCTGATCGTCCCGTCCGTCGCGGGCGCTAAGTCCAACAGCGTCCGACCGAGTGTCGACTTCCCACAGCCGGACTCGCCGACGATCCCGAAGATCTCTCCCTCTCGCACCTCGAAGGAGACCCCGTCGACCGCCTTGACTGGCGTCGGCTCCCGCCGGAGCAGCGTGTCCAGCAACCCCGACTGGTTGTCGAAGTACTTCCGCAGTGAGTCCACCTCCAGCAACGACTCGTCGCTCGGCGTCGGGTCTGCCGTCGCCGCGACGCCGCCACCCCACGTCTCCGGGTCTGCCGCCTCCTCGCGGAGTCTGTCTACCTCGTCGACGTAGTGACACCGCGACCGGTGTTCTCGTTCTCGTCTCGCGGTCCCACGAGTGCCCCGTGTCGCCACACTGTCCGTGTCTCGTGTCGCCACATCGTCCGTGTCTCGTGTCGCCACATCGTCCGTGTCTCGTGTCGCCACACTGTCGGTGTCCCGTGTCGCCACATCGTCCGCGTCTCGCGTCGCCACACCGTCCGTGTACTCACCAGTCTCTCGGAGTGCGGGCCGTTGCTCCCGACACTCCGCGGTGGCGAACGGGCACCGTTCGACGAACGGACAGCCGTCGTGTGTGTCGGTGAGTTCTGGGGCA
This sequence comes from uncultured Halobacteria archaeon, assembly GCA_937142015.1. Taxonomy (GTDB): domain Archaea; phylum Halobacteriota; class Halobacteria; order Halobacteriales; family Haloferacaceae; genus JAHENP01. The sequence goes on along the minus strand of CAKZQY010000360.1, from coordinate 12,860 downwards.
GTGCCGGGAATCGACACCAGCTCTCGGTCGGGGTCGTCGATGTCCGGGAAGGAGTTCTCCAGCCCGAGCGTGTACGGGTTCGAGGGGTTGCCGAACACGTTCTCGGCGCTGCCGATCTCCATCAGCTCCCCGGCGTACATCACGCCCACGTCGTCACAGATCTCCGCCATCACGCCGACGTCGTGACTGATCACGAGCACGGCCACGCCGAACTCCGCCTGGAGCGACGCCAACTCGGAGAGAATCTCGTCTTGGACCACCACGTCGAGCGCGGTCGTCGGCTCGTCGGCGATCAGCAGGTCCGGGTCACACGAGATCGCCATCGCAATCACTGCCCGCTGGAGCATCCCGCCGGAGAACTCGTGTGGGTACTCCGACATCCGACTGGGGTCGATCCCGACCCGCTCGAACAGCGACGCGGCGTGTCGGTGTGCCGCCTCGCCGTCGCGGTCGGTGTGGAGCTGGATCACGTCGACGATCTGTGACCCGACCGTCTCGACGGGGTTGAGCGCGTTCATCACGTTCTGGGGGATCGTGGCGATCTCGTCCCACCGCACGTCTCGCATCGTCGCCTCGTCGACCGCGGTGAGGTCGCGCCCGTCCTTGTAGACGCTCCCGCCGGTCACCTCGCCGTTGTCGTCGAGCAGTCCGATCAGCGAGCGCGCTGCGGTGGTCTTGCCACAGCCGGACTCCCCGACGAGTCCGAACGTCGTGCCGGGGTCGACGCTGAAGCTGACCCCCTGTACGGGTTGGATGTCCGGCTCGTCGCCTATCCGGTAGGTGACCGACAGGTTCTCGACCTCGATCACCGGGCCGTCTGTCTGTGCAGCTGCCGTCGTGTCCGAGTCGAGAGCCGACTCCGGGTTCGACTCGGGGTCTGTGTCCGAATCACTCGGGGGAACAGTTCCGCTCACGAGCCACCTCCTGGGTTCATCACGTCTTCGAGACTGTAGCCGATGAAGTAGAACGACGCCGCGAGGAGAGCGATCATGATCCCGGGCGGGAACAGCCACCACGGCGCGGTGTAGATGTACCCTTCCACCTGAATCCACTGGAGCATCGTCCCCCACGAGACCTTGGTGAAGTCCGCGAGCCCGAGGAACGCCAGACTCGCCTGAATGAGGATGGCGAACGCGGCGTCCTGTGCGAGGTAGATGAACCCCAGCGGCAACACGTTCGGGAGCAGATGTCGCCACATGATCCGGCCGTCACTCGCGCCACTTGCCTCTGCGGCCTCCACGAACGGCCGTTCCGACAGCGACAACACCTGTCCGCGGATGACGATCGCGTTGTTGAGCCACGACTTGGCGACGATCCCCATGATGATGTTGAACGTCGTCACGCCGTTGATGAACACCAACACGATCACCAGCGGGAGAAACGGCAGCCCGTACATCACGTCGACGACGCGCTGGATCGACTCGTCGATCCACGAGTTGGAGTAGTAGCCGCTGACGATCCCCAGCGGCACACCCACCAGCGAGGAGAGTGTGCCGGCCGCGATTCCGATGAACAGCGCGGTCCGAGAGCCGTAGATCAGCTGCGTCAAGATTCCGTGTCCGAGACTGTCGGTGCCCAACGGCGCGAAGAACGGGTCGCCGAACGCGGGCGGGTGGGGGAGCTTCCCGGCCTCGCTGAACGTCGGGTTCTCGCCGAACGCCTGCCACTCTAAGGGGTGGGGCGCGAGCACCGGCGCGAACACTGCCATCGCGGTGATCGCGGCGATGACGAGGAGACCGATCACGCCGAGTCGTGACTGTGTGAACTGCCCCCACGTCCGGCGTGCGCCGACGACGAACGGGTACAGCCGCTCGCGGAGACCACCGCTGGTCGCGCCCTCCGCCTCCGGACGGACTGGATCGCCCACGTCACCAGCCATCAGACACCACCTCTCGTCGACGAGCTGACTGTCTCGTTCGTGTCACGAACTGTGGAATCACTCATGCTTCTCCTCCGAACTCGATCCGCGGGTCCAACAGCGTGTACACGACGTCGGTGAAGAACCGTAAGACGACGATCATCACGCCGAGCGTGTAGAACGCAGCAAGCGCCGTCGGGAGGTCCTTCGAGAAGATGGCGTTCACGAGCAGTTGGCCGATCCCCGGCCAGCTGAACACAGTCTCGACGATGACGGAGCCGTCGATCATGAACGCGATCCCGATGATCGCCTGCGTGACGACCGGGATGAGCGCGTTGCGCGCGCCGAAACGGGTCATCACCGTCGGCTCGTCGTACCCCTGTGCTCGGGCGAAGTCGACGTAGTCGGCGTCGACGACGTCCTGCATCGTCGTCCGCATCACCAACATCGGGCCGGCCCACCCGACGAGTGCGAGTGACAACACCGGAATCGTCATGTGGAGCAGCAGCTCCACCACCGCAGTCAGCCAGTCGAAGCTGGTGGTGTACGGCGGCACCATCGAGCCGCTGGGGAACCAGCCCAGCTCGTAGGAGAACACCCCGAGCAGAATCCACGCCAGCCAGAAGAACGGGATGGAGTACATGAACAGCCCGGCAGTGAACCCGGTGAAGTCGAGCTTCGATCCCCGATTCCAGCCGAGGTACGTGCCGATCACCGACCCCAGCGAGTACTGGATCATGAACGCTGGCGCGAACAACACCAGCGTCGGAATCAGTCTGTCGATCAGCCGCTGGCGCACCGGCTCCAGCGTCTGGACGGAGAACCCGAAGTCGAACACCGTCACTGACGTGATGAACTGCACGTACTGGATCCACAGTGGCTGGTCGAGACCGAACCGTGCCTCGATGTTCTCGATCTGTTCTGTCGACATACTCGGCCCGATCAACGAGTCGATCGGACTCCCCGGCATCGCGTGTAACAGGACGAACAGGAGTGTCGCCAGCACGTACACTGTGACGACGCTGACGAGCAGTCTGTTGAGCAAGTACCTGCCAGTGATCCGTGCCATGTGTCGGCCTACGAAACGGATCGGCGTGATCGGTTTTATACCTTGTGGAACGGGTGGTGTGTGGGCGGCGAAGAACTCAGGCCTGGTGCACGTTCAGGTACGTCCACGGGTTCTGCGTGATTCCGCCGGGGACCTTCACCCACCCGTCGAACGCGTTCGAGGAGGCGTGGAGGCGGTTCGGGTACTCGGTCACGAGCGCGGGCTGGTCCTCGTACACCCGTGCGAGTGCCTCTTTCGTCGCCTGTTTCTGTGTCTCGGGGTCGAACGTCGACATCACGTCGGCGACCAGGTCGTCGGCGTTGCCGTACCCCATCGGATTGAGGTTGAAGTCCTCGCTGTTCGACTCCATGTCGGCGCGAGAGCTGGTGAGCCAGAAGCTCATGTACATGTGCGGCTTCGGCATCCAGATCCACCCCGAGGACCACATGTCGAACTCCTCTTTCGCCCAGACGAGGGAGTTCTGTGAGCCCTCCGCGACGGGCTGTGTCTCCGCGGGAATCCCGACCTCGTTCAGGTTCTCGACGAACCGCGCGCCGGCACGCGCCTCCACCGGTGCGGTCGAGGGGGGCGTGATGATCAGCTTGATCGGGCCCTGCCCGCCCTCGCCGTCGTTGTTGGTGTGTGCCTCGGTGAGCAGTTCGCCGTCGACGCGGATCTCCTTGTCGCCAGTCACCTGTGAGGACTCCACCGGGCCGAACGTGTAGTCGTGTGCGCCGTCGGCGTTCGTGAGGAACTCACGCGCCTGCGCCACGTCGAGTTGCCCGTCGTCCGTCTTGTACGGACCGTGGTCCATCGGCTCGTCGAAGCTGTCCGGTCGCCACGGCTCGTACACCTTCGCGGCGACGTAGTCGCCCGGCTCGGTGAGACCACGCCGGAGCTGGTTTTCCAGGTAGTTGAACGGGTAGACGAACCCGAGACTCTGGCGGAACGTCTTGTCGTCGAACGGCACCCGCCGCATGTTGTGGGCGATGTAGTTGTAGCCGCGCGACTTGGAGTTCCACACTTTCACGCTGTCAGTGTCCTGCAGCTGGAACGCGCGGTTCGGCGTGATCGAACTGTACGTCACGTCGACGTTGCCGTTCTTCAGCTCCTGGATCAGCGTCGTCATGTCGCCGAACACGCGGAACCGGAGCCGGTCGACGTACGGCCCCGGGTGGATCTCGTCCGGCAGCAGATCCGGGTTGGTCTTCAACTCGTACCAGTTCCCCGCCGAGGAGTCGGCCCACTCGAACCCCTGTGCGCCCACCAACTCCGTCGGCGAGTACTTGGTGTAGTCGTCGACCTCCTTCCAGATGTGCGCCGGGAGGATCGGAACCGCGAACACACCCGTCTCCGGGGTGAACACCGCCGCCGTCTCGGAGGCGAGCGTGAACGACAACTCGTACTCGCCGGTCGCCTCGATGCTCTCGATCTGGTTCGTGTTCCCCTCGTAGCGGTGACCCGTCTCCTCCATCAGGTAGTTGAACCACCACGCGACGCCCTCGGCCGTCAGCGGCTCTCCGTCGGACCACTGGAACCCTTCGGTGAGTGTCACCTCGCCTTCGAGACTCTCCGGGTCGAACGACCACTCGTTGAAGACGAACGGCGCGGTGACGGTCACGTCCTCCGGGTCCCGCGCGGTCGGATACGGGTACATCTGGTCCATGATGGCCCACGCGTCCGCGTCGGAGGTGACCAACGGGTTGAACGCCTGCGGCTCCGCACCCAACCCGACCACGGGCTTCCCCCCGGTCTTCACGTCCGAGGAGTCTTCGAGTTCGGTGCCGGTCGCCGTGCTCTCCGGAGTGTCGCTGGCTGTCGCCGTCGGGCTCGCTGTCGCGCTCTCGCCGCTGCCGCCCTCCCCACCGCCGCCGAGACAGCCAGCCACGCCGAACATTCCTGCCAGTGCGCCGGCCTGCACGAAGTCGCGTCTGTCGAACCGATCCGCTGGCTCCTCTGTCTGCTCTGTCATGTCAATCTGTATCGAGGGAGTGCCTGATAGTATATAAAAGTTTTCCCGGCTACGACGGCGTTCCGACAGCACCGCTGGAGAGCGGCGTCGGACTACCTCTGGGGGTGGTGTGGTGTCGAACTACCGCAGGTGGTCGTCGAACCACGCACGGGTCGTCTCGACGGCGTCCCGGCGGTTCGTCTCGTCGCGGAAGCCGTGGCCTTCGCCGTCGTAGATCGTCGCCTCGAACGGCACGTCGGCGTCACCCAGCGTGTCGATCAGCTCCTCCGCTTGGTTGATCGGCACACGCTCGTCTTCCGCGCCGTGGAGCACCGCGAGCGGCGTCTCTACCGCGTCGAGTCGCGTGCTCGCGCTCGCTGCCTCGTACAGCTCCGGCTGTTCCTCCGGCGTCCCGCCCATGTCGCGCTCGGTGAGCAGCCGCCCCACGCGGTCGACCTCCTCGTAGTCTGTGAACTGGTTGACAACACCGTACCACTCCACAGCGGCGTCGAAGACGGAGGGGTAGCGGGTGATGCCGAGTAGACTCACGAGTCCCCCCCACGAGCCGCCGTAGATGCCCACCTCGTCGGTCGTGTACGGCAGCGAGCGGACGAACCGGGCAGCCTCGCGTGCGTCGTCGATCTGGCCGCCGTGCCAGTCACCCATCGAGAGCTCTTGGAACGAGCGGCCGTAGCCGCCGGAGCCGCGGAAGTCGACTGCGAGCACCACGTAGCCGTGGGCCGCGAGGTACTGTTCGATGGGGTGCCAGCCGGTGCCGTACTGGAAGTGGCCGCCGCCGTGGACCTGCACCAGCGCGGGTGCGGGGTCGTCGGCCGACACCGTCGGCGGCACGTAGCGGTAGGCGTTGACGTACAGCCCGTCTGCCGACTCGTAGGTGACGTTCTCCGGCTCGATCACTCCCTCCGGAACTTCGGGGTCGCGGAGCTGTCGCTCGTCACCCCCTGCTGTGGAGATGGCCCGGGGGTGTGGCGGGAGCGTGTGCTCGGCGTACGAGAAGCCGAGGTACTCCCCGTCCGGGGAGAGCGCGACCGGCCCCGCGCCGAACACGCCGTCGTGGACTGTCACGCGGGTCGGAACGCCGGCAGCGTCTGTCGCCTGCGGGTGTTGGTCTGTGGTGTCGGTCGCTTCGGGGAGCAGCAGCGCGGCGAGTTGTTGTTCGCCACGCTCGCGGACGGGGTAGAACAGCCGGTCACCGTCCGGGTCCCACAGCGGCTGTTGGACGTTGTACTGGTGTGAGGCTTCGACCGGGTAGACCGTCTGTGTCCCAGTTCGGAGGTCGTACACGTGGACATCCTCGGAGTGGCGGTACCACGGTTCGGCGACCTGTTTGGCGAAGAACGCGACGCGGTCGCCGTGTGGTCCCCACGAGGGCACCGCGGTGACACTCAGCCCGTCCGTGAGTCGTGTGACAGCGCCGGAGTCGACGTGGACGACGTGCGCCTCGTCCGCCCAGTCGCGGCCGTTCCAGTCGGCCGCGCCGACGTACGCGATTCGGTCCCCCTCCGGCGACCACGAGGGTTCCCACCGCTTGTCGTCGTGCGGGTTCGCGCCGGTCGTCACCCGCTGGAGGTTCTCGCCGTCAGCGTCGACCACCCAGACGTCGTTGCCCGCCTCGCCGCGTCCGGAGAGGAAGGCGAGTCTGTCGGCCGTCGGAGACCACCGCGGCGCGGCGTCGAACGCGTCGCTGGGTGCCGGTGTCGTCTCCTCACCCGTCTCCGTGTCGTACACCCGCACGTCGCCGCCGCGGGTGTAGGCCAACAGACGCCCGTCTGCGTTCCAGTCGACCTGTCCCCAGCGGCCGGAGATCCGCTCGTCGAACGCGACCACCCGCTCGGACGCGTCCACGTCGAACCGGTAGTCGTAGACCGTGTCTGCCCCCCGCTCACGCTCGACGTACGTGAGTCGCCGCTCGTCGCCTCGTGCCGCGGTGTTACCGGCGCTGTCACTGTCGTCGCCACTGCCTCCACGACCACTCTCGCCACGCGGCCGCCACGTCACCGACAGCGCGTCGGCGAGGTTCATCACGTCCGGGTCTGCGGTGTCAGTCACGACTCGACACCTCCGGAGGCTGTCGTCGTCCCATTCGCCTCTGTCTCGTCGGGTCCCGTCTCGTCTGCCCTCGCGTCGTTCGCCTCTGTCTCGCCGTCACCAGCACCACCTCCGTACGGCGTCCCGTAGTCGATCTCGGCGAAGAACTCCCGAACGCGGGCGATGTACTGGTCCTGCTGGTCGAGGTTCGGCGAGTGGCCGCTGGACTCGAACACGACGAGTCGACTGTCCGGGAGGAGGTCGGCGATCTCGACGGCCGCTGCCGGCGGGGTGATCCAGTCGTGTCGACCGACTGTCACGAGGAACGGGACAGACACGTCCGGGAGGTCCGGTGTGTAGTCCATGTTCGGGTACGCGTTAGTGAACATCTCGTTGTGAGTCTCGTGGTGGAAGGTGAGCGATTCGATCTGTTCGCGGGCGGCTTCGGCGTCGAACTCGTCCAGCGAGGGCGCGTACAGCGGGAGCATCCCGTGGAAGCCGCGTCGGAACTCCTCGTCGGAGCGGACGTTCCCGTCCATCACGCGGGTGAACTCCTCCCACGAGATGTCGGGCACGTCGAAGTCGCGTTCCTTCATCTCCGGGAACGTCTCCTTCGCGTTCTGTTGTGCGGCCTCCTCGAACTCCGGGGTGGCGGCGGTGTCGCGCAACACGACGCCGGCGAGGGTGTCCTCGTAGCGCGTCGCGTACTCCTGTGCGATGAATCCGCCGTAGGAGCCACCGATCAGGACGATCTCGCCCAGATCGAGGTGTTGGCGGAGCCCCTCCGCGTCGGCGGCGTACTGCTCGTTCGAGTACGGCGGAGCGAGCTCCGACTGCCCACACCCGCGGTGGTCGTAGACGACCAACTGGTACTCGTCGGTCAACGGTTCGAACGCCTGTTTCCCCTTGCTGTGGTCGCTGATGCCGGGGCCCCCGTGCAACGAGACGACTGCTGGATCGTCCGGGTCGCCGTGGACCTCGTAGTACAACTCGGCACCGTCGATTTCGGCTCTCATGAGGACTGATCCCGACTCTGGTCTCTCGGGCGACCGACAAATACTTTTGGCAGTCGGGGGAGACAGCCGCCATGGGAGACGACCACACGGACACTGTGGAGACTGACGACAGTGTCGCAGGGAGCACCGCGGAGACTGACGACGGTGTCGAGGGTGAAGGGAGCACCGCGGAGACTGACGACACTGCCGGAGCGAGTGGTGTCACTGCCGAAACAGTGAGAGCGTACGCAGCGGCCTACGACACTGATCTCGCAGACGCAGAGGCGGCCGCGCTCGCCAACACAGGCCCGTTCAACGTCTCTGGTCACCCGGCCGTGAGTGTCCCGGCGGGTACAGTCGACGGTCTCCCAGTCGGACTCCAGTTCGTCGGACGACGCGGCGGAGACGCGACAGCGCTCCGTGCGGCCGCCGTCTGGACCGCGCTGGCGGAGTGACACTCACGGCTCGAAGACTACTTTCGACAACCCTACGGCTCGAGGACGACTTTTCCGACCACTTCGCGGTTCTCCAGTGCGGCGTGACCCTCGGCGGCGCGCTCGAACGGGAGCACGCGGTCGATGCGCGGTCCCACGTCGGTGCGTGCGACCAGATCCAGCGCGTCGCGGAAGTCCTCGCGGTTGCCCATCGGTGCGCCTCTGATCTGGCGGTGGGCCTGGTACAGCGAGCGGATGTCGATGTCCGGGTCCGCGCCGGAGGTCGCCCCACAGATCACCATCCGACCGCCGGGTGCCAGCGCGTCGATGCTGGACTGCCACGTCTCCTCGCCGACGTGGTCGGCGACGAGGTCGACACCTCTGCCGTCGGTCTCTGCGCGAACTGCCTCGTCGAACGGCTCGGCGGTGTAGTCGATCACCGCGTCGGCGTGCTCGCGGAGACGAGCGGCCTTCTCGTTCGTCGAGGTGGTCGCGTACGTCCGCGCGCCGGTCCTGTCCGCGAGCTGGAGCGCGGCGTGACCGACGCCGCCGCTCGCGCCGAGGATCAGCGCCGACTCCGACGGACGGAGACGGCCGGTGGTGACGATCATCCGCCACGCCGTGGTGAACGCGACGGGCGTCGCCGCGGCGGTCTCCATCGACAACTCGTCTGGAACGGGTTCGAGCGTGTGTGCCGGGACGGTGACGTACTCTGCCAACCCGCCGGGACGATCCTCGCCGATAATCTCGTAGGTGGGACACAGCGTCTGTTCTCCGGCGTGACAGAACTCACACTCGCCACACTCGACGACTGGGTAGACGACCACGTCCGTGTCGAGGAGTGTGTCGTCGACACCCTCACCCACCGCGTCGACAGTTCCTGCGATGTCGACCCCGGTGCGCTTCGGGAACTCGTCGGACTCCGCCGGGTGGCCGAGGCGGGCGAACACGTCGAGTCTGTTGAGCGCGACAGCGTCGACTGCGACGCGTGCCTCTCCCGGGCCGGGTGTCGGCGTCTCGACCTCCGCGACCGCGACTGACGACGCTGGGTCTCCCGACTGCGTCACGTGAACAGCTCGCATACAGTCGGAGTGCGTGTGAGAGCGTCAAGTAACTACCGACCGCGGAATCCTGACCGGGGCTGTCGTGTCGGAGCGGTCCCCTCCACGGGACGCACTCCCGAGCGAGTCGCCCCCGACACCGTACGCATTCCGAACGACTAAGTGGATCTCGGACAGCTATGCTGGTGTACTCATGGGTACCGACAAGCAGTACGACGGGTACCAGCCGTACGACTACCTCGACGCCGGTGACGACTACCGTGCGTTCGAGTTGAGCGAGAAGCACGCCGGCTTCGAGCCACGCACCATCGAGGTGACAGACGAAGAGCGTGCCCGGCTCGAGGCGCTCACCGCGGAGTCGGTCATCTCGCTGCACGACCACGCGTTCAGATTCCCGGCGGACATCGACGCGGACCTGCGCGACTACGTCCGAGAGGGGCGCATCCACACCGCGTACGACTACCTCGCGGAGACGTCGCTGGACGCCGTCTTCGACATGCAGTTCGACGGGCTCTCGACGGTCCACTCGCTGAACGGCTGGAAGTGGGACGACATCGTCCACGAGGTGAGTATGCGCGCCTGTGACATCGCCCACTCGGCGTACGCCCGACAGTGTCGCTCTGTCGAGGACATCCACCGCGCCCGCGAGGAGGGCGGGTTGGCTGTCGTGCAGGCGCTGGAGTCGGCGGCGATGATCGAGAACGAACTCGACCGGATCGAACAGCTGTACGGTATGGGTGTCCGCTCGATGGGGATCACCTACAGCGCGTCGAACGCCCTCGGCACCGGCGGCGGCGACGTGTACCAGCGCGACGGCGGGCTGACCGGATTCGGCGTGTCGGCGGTCGAACGGATGAACGACGTGGGGATGGCGATTTCTGTGAGTCACGCCAGCCCACAGACCTCACTCGACGTGTGTGCGGTGAGTGACGAGCCCGTGTTCGACACGCACGCACTGGCGCAGGGTGCCGGGATGGGGTCGCGCGGGACCTCAGACGAGGTGTTCGAGGCGATTGCAGACACCGGCGGCGTGATCGGACTGCTGTCCTCGACGCACCTGCCGGACATCGAGTCGTACATGGAGCACTTCGAGTACATCGTCGACCTGGTCGGGATCGAACACGTCGCGTTCGGGCCGGACGTGTTGTACGGCGATCACACGGAACTGCTCCGCGTGCTCGCCGCCTCGCAGGGGATGGAGCTCCCCGACTCGACGCTGGAGTCTGCGTACGTCGACGGGTTGGAGAACCCGACAGAGGCGTGGATCAACATCCCGCGCTGGCTGGTGACGAACGGCTACTCGGACGAAGAGATCCGGATGGTGCTCGGTGAGAACGTGCTCCGGGCGCTGGAGACTGTGTGGTGACACTGTGAGCCACCAGATCCCAGAGCCCAGCGCGCTGAGCGATTTCGAACGACGGCTGGTCGACACGGTCTCCACCGAGGAGCCGTGGGCGTTGTTGGAGCGGTTCAGCGAGCTCGAGCGCGTCTCCGGGTCGGCAGACGAGCGTGCGGCAGCCGACTACATCACGGACAGGCTGGACGCGTTCGGCGTCGACTACGAGCGGTACGAGCCGGAGCTGTACATCAGTCAGCCGGGCGAGGCGGCCCTCCGGGTCGCGGACACCCCGTTCGAAGCGGAGCCGGTGAAGACGGTCTCTTTCTCGGCGTCGGGAGAGTTCTCCGGCGAGTTAGTGTCCGTCGGCGACGCGACGCGGTCGGCAGTCGGCACGGACGCCGCAGAGAGTTCACAGTACCACGCACTCGACGTGTCGGAGCCGTACGCGGACCTGACAGCGTCGGACGTGGCAGGGAAGTTCGCACTCACCGCGACGGGGGCGCTGTCGATCAGCGCAATCGAGGCGCTCCAAGAGAAGGGAGCAGCCGGAATCGTCTCGATTCACCCCCACGAGCGGGAGCCACACAGCGGCATCGCAACGTGGATCTGGGGCGGCGCGCCGCCGTACGACCAGCGCGAGGACGGACCGGAGATTCCCGTCGTCAACGTCCGCAAGCCAGACGGCGAACACCTGAAGGAGGTCGCACAGCGCCGCGACGGCGTCGAAGTCGAGATCGAGACAGAGGTGACGACAGACTGGATGGCGTGTCCGATCGTCGTCGCCGAGATCGAAGCCGGCGGGACGGACACAGACGAGTTCGCACTCCTCCACGGGCACTACGACTCGTGGTTCGTCGGGATCACCGACAACGCGACGGGCGACGCCGGCCTGCTGGAGTGTGCGCGCGTCTTCGACAAGTTCGCGGACGAACTGGACCGGAACCTCCGGATCGCGTGGTGGCCCGGTCACTCGACGGGTCGGTACGCCGGCTCCACGTGGTACGCCGACGAGTTCGCGCTCGACATCGCAGAGAACTGCGTCGCACACGTCGACATGGACTCGCCGGGTGCGGCCGACTCCGCGGAGTACACGGACATGGCCTGCTGGATGCCGGCGGCACACGGCGTCGTCACCGAGACAATCGACGACGTGACAGGTGCGCCGTGGGCGGAGAACCGTCCACGTCGTGCCGGCGACTACTCGTTCAACAACATCGGCGTGACAGGGATGTTCACCCTCTCGTCGAACATTCCGGCCGCGGAGCGGGAGCATCGCGGCTACCACCCCGTCGGCGGGTGTGGCGGGAACTCCGACGCGTGGCACCTCTCGACAGACACGCTCGACACGGCGGGCCGGGAGGAGCTCCAGCGCGACATCCGGATGTACGCGGTGCTCCTCGCACGGGTGCTCACGGCCGACGTGCTCCCGTTCGACCACGAGCGGAGTCTCCGGCGACACGTCGAGATCGTCGAGGAGTACCAGACAGTCACGGGAGAGCAGTTCGACTTCCAGCCGACACTGGACGCGCTATCCTCGCTCCGGGCCGCCGTCGAGCAGTTCTACGACCGCGTGACAGACGGTGAGATCGACTCGGCAGTCGCCAACGAGACGATCACCCGACTCGGGCGAACGTGTACGCGACTCAACTTCACCAGCGACGGACAGTTCGAGCAGGACCCGGCGCGCAGCCGCCAGCCGTACCCGAAGTACGCTGCCGCGACCGCGTTCGACCGTCTCGACCCCGACTCCGACGAGGCCCGGTTCCTCCGACTCCAACTCCGACGCGAACAGAACGAGGTCGTCCGCCGCTTGGAACTCGCCGAACGTCGTCTCCCCTGACCGACTCGACTGCCCACCCCTCGTCGATTCACTTCAACACGTCTCCCGTCGATTCACTTCAACACGTCTCTCGTCGATTCACTTTCAGCACGGCTCTCGTCGATTCACCTTCAGCACGTCTCTCGTTGATCCGCGACCAGTACGTACCACGTCAATTCAGCGTACGCACATTCCTCGCCGATCCGCACTACACAGCTCTCGGCGCGCGCGTTTCTCGCGCGCGAGGGAACCCCGTGTTGCCGGCGACCAGCGCGGCGTTCATGCCGCGCGGACGTGTCGCCGGCA
>CAKZQY010000359.1 GCA_937142015.1 uncultured Halobacteria archaeon | reverse complement strand
AGTAGTCAAACCGGCGATTTACCACGCCGATTAGGTCGGTTGGGAAGTACCGACTGTCGTCGCCGACACGAGTGAGCACGCTCCACGACGAACTCGCAGAGCTCGGGTCCGTCTCTATCGAGCGTGTCCACCCGTTCGAGCGTCGGCAGTCCCCGGCAGCGCTCACCGACCGCCAGCGTGCGGCGCTGGACGCCGCCGTGGAGGTTGGGTACTACGAGGTGCCACGCGAGGGCAGCGTCGCGGACGTGGCCGCTGCACTCGACTGTGCGCACAGCACCGCAGGAGAGCTCCTCCGGAAAGCGGAGGCTGCTGTCGTCCGCGAGCACACGATTGTCGAGTGACGCGAGCGTCTTCGGCGAGCACACGACGAGTGGCGCGAGCGCCCCCCACGAGCACGCAGTTGTCGTCAGCAGCGTCTGTGTTCTGCTCGAAAGCTTTGTAAGACGGAGCCCCACAGTTCGGGTGTGTACGACTACCACGTCCACTCCGTCTACTCCGACGGGAGTCGGTTCGAGCCGATGGTGGCGGCGGCGGCGGAGGCGGGCGTGACGGCGGTCGGGTTCGCGGACCACTGCAACCTGAGCGTCGACGCGCGGCGACAGCGCGAGCGGGCGCGGTACCACCGCAACTTCGATCTCACCTACGAGCGTCGGCGGGAGGCGCTGGCGGCAGTTCGTGCGGAGACGGATCTCACCGTCTTCGACGCCGTCGAGGTGGACTACGAGCCCGCTGCGGAGGAGGACATCGCGGCGTTCCTGCAGGAGGCGGGGTTCGACTACTCACTCGGGAGCGTCCACTACGTCGGAGACCCGGACGTGTTCGGGTACGACTCCTTCGCGGCCGAGAGCGAACAGGAACGGCGGCGGTTCGTCGACGACTACTACGACACGGTGGTGTCACTGATCGACTCCGAGCTGTTCGACATCGCCGCTCACGTCGACATCGTCGAGTCACACCCGGATCTCTCCGGGCTGACGACGTGTGCGCACGCCGAACGGGTCGCCGACGCTTTCCAACGCTCCCGGACTGTGCCGGAGCTGAACGCCGGCCGCTTCGAAGACGAGGAGAAGCCTGCCGCGTTCCACCCAGAGGGCCGCGTCTTCGAGATGCTGCTCGACCGCGGCGTGGAGTTCACGCTCGGTACCGACGCACACTCGCCGGACGACTTCGCCGAGCGCGTGCCGGCGCTGCGTGACCGCGCGCAACGGTACGGAATCGATCCCGTCTGTCCGTTGTGATGGACGCGGCGTGTGAGCGTGCCGTCTCGTTCCACCGTCAGTTCCTCACAACTCGAACACCTCGTTCCACTTCCACTGCGCCCGAGGCGAAGCTTCACACCCGCTCGCGACGAACACCACAGTATGGAGGAGACGCTCCCCGGGGTCGGCGAGGACGGGCCGGGTGAGCGTGTGATCTGCCACGTCGACATGGACTGTTTCTACGCCTCCTGTGAGCGGCTGAAGGAGCCAGCGCTCGACGACGAGCCAGTCGTCGTCGGCATGGGGTACGAGGCGGGGGAGACACACGGCGCGGTGGCGACGGCGAGCTACGAGGCACGCGAGTACGGGGTCGACTCCGCACAGCCGATTTCCGACGCGCTCCAGCGACTCCCCCGGGTCGCCGACGCGGACCCGACGGACCCGGACGCGCCGAACCCCGAGGAGGCAGGCCACTACCGACCGGTGGACATGGAGTTCTACGAGTCGGTCGCGGCCGAGGTGAAGACGGTGTTACACGACCTCGCGGACACAGTGCGAGAGGTGAGCATCGACGAAGCGTACCTCGACGTGACGGACAGAACGGCGTGGCGACGGGTCACCGACGACGCGGGCAGTGAGTCGTCGGACAGTAACGACGCGGGCGGCGAGTCGACCGGCCGCGACGACACGGGGGCACGAACACTCGCGGAGGGGTACGCGCGCCACGTCAGACAGGAGATCCAGCGGCGGGTCGGCGTCCCGGCGAGCGTCGGCGTCGCGCCGAACATGGCAGTCGCCAAGGTGGCGTCGGACTACGACAAGCCGGACGGGTTGACAGTCGTCCCGCCAGCGGAGGTCACCGACTTCCTCGCCCCGCTGTCGGTCGAAGAGATACACGGTGTCGGACCGGTTCGCGCACGAGAGCTACGCGAGATGGGCATCGAGACCGCAGGCGAGTTGGCAGCGACGGACCCGACGACACTGGTCGACCGGTTCGGCGAGCGTGGTCGAGAGCTGTACGACAGAGCACGGGGACGGGACGACCGCGACGTGACGCCCCGCGGACGGCCGAAGTCGCTGTCCCGAGAGTCGGCGTTCACCGAGGCGACTGCCGACCCGGAGCGCAAGCGAGAGCGGATCTGCGCGCTGGCGGCAGACGTGGCCGAACGCGCCCAGTCGCGTGGCGCGCTGTACCGCACCATCGGGATCAAAGCCGTGCAGCCCCCATTCGAGGTGAACACCCGCGCAGAGTCGCTGTCTGGCCCGGTCGACGACCCGGAGCTCGTCCGTGACGTCGCTCTCGGCCTCGTGGCGGAGTTCGAGGACGAGCCGGTACGGAAGCTCGGCGTCCGGGTCTCGAATCTCTCGTTCGACGGCGGCGACCAGACGAAGCTCGACGGCTACGACGCGGACGACGACCGCGACTCGGCTGCCGAAGACGGCCCCGACCGTCGCCTCGACGACTACGTGAACGGTGACAACTCCCGCCGAGAGACGACGGAGAACGGCCGCGCACACGGCAGTGACGACACGACTCTCGGCGAGTGGTCCGACGCCGAGTCTGCGCGGACTCGGGGACAGACAGCGACGACAGCGAGAGACGGAGAGACTGGGCGACCCGAGACGCTGACTGACTGGGCGGAGACAGCAGTCGACGACAGCCACGAACGTTACAGTAGGGCGCAGAGCGACCGCGAACACTGCGTTGGGACGCGGAACGACGAGAAACACCATGAGGAAGCGACCGGCGACGGGAAACACCATGAGGAAGCGACCGGCGACGGGAAACACCATGAGGAAGCGACCGACGACGACGGGAAATACCGGGAGGAACCACAGAACGCGGGCGACCGGGAGGAACCACAACCGTCACTCCGGTCGTTCGACTCGCCAGACGAGGTGTCGAAAGAGTGAACGGCGAGTCGACGGCGGACTGCCGGGAGAGAAGCGGTGCCGAGTCGACGGCGGACTGCCGGGAGAGAAGCGGTGCCGAGTCGTCGACGGGGCAGTTGGCATCGTCGGGCGTCACTCTCCCTCGAACAGTGAGATCAGCTTGGCGAGCAACACCAACCCCTGCCCCAGCATTCGTATTTATCGAATTGTAAATGCAACTAAGGCGTTCGTTTTCGAGTAGCCACCCGAACACTTTCCACAGCACCGGCAGTAGCAGTTCACATGACGAGAGAGGGTGCTCCCGACTCCGAGACGGGAGCGGGAGACGACCGTGCGGCTGGCGCAGAGCAGGCGTACGACGTGGCGCGGTACCTCCAGATTAGGTCGGCCGGACCGGCAGACCTCGCAGTGGACGGGACACTCGCGTTCTTGATGGACACGACAGGGACGCCACAGGTGTGGACACTCGACGAGGCGGGTAGGTGGCCGCGGCAGCGCACGTTCTACGACGAACGAGTGGCGTTCGTCGACTGGTCGCCGGAGCGCCGCGAGCTCGCCTTCGGGATGGACGAGGGCGGCAACGAGCGGATGCAGTTGTACCGGCTCGACCCGGACGCCGGCCGAGTCCACGAGTGGACGGGAGTGCCGGACGCGAAACACCGCTGGGGCGGCTGGAGTCACGACGGGGAGCGGTTCGCGTTCGCGTCCAACCGTCGCTCGACGGCGGCGTTCGACGTGTACGTGCAACACAGAACCGAGACGGGCACGGACGCAGACCGCGCCTACGAGAGTGACGGCTTGCTCTCTGTCGTTGGCTGGAGTCCAGACGACGACCGACTGTTGGTACACGAGTCACACGGGAGCTTCGATCACGACCTCTACGTGCTCGACGTGGCGACCGGCGAGCGAACGCACATCACCCCTCACGAGGGAGACGCGCGGTTCCAGAGTCCGCAGTGGGGACCGGACGGTGAGGGCGTGTACACCGTGACCGATCACGACGGCGACCTGTTGCGGCTGGCGCACCTCGACGTGAGCGACGGAGCGCTCACCACCGTCGTCGCCGACGAGACGTGGAACGTGGACGGGGTGGCGGTCGACGAAGAGACGGGGCGTCTCGTCTACTCGCGGAACGTGGACGGCTACACCGAACTCACGGTCGCAGAACTCACCGACGCGACCACAGTCGAGACGATTGCAGAGCCAGACCTCCCGCGTGGCGTGGCCGGCGGCGTCTCCTTCGGCGACGACGGGGCCGCGTTCGCGGCCACGGTCTCCGGTCGGACGGTCAACACGAACTCGGTAGTCGTGGACATCGAGACGGGAACGGCAGAGCAGTGGACACACGCCGGCACGGCCGGGATTCCGCCGGAGACGTTCGTCGAACCGGAGCTGGTCCACTACCCGACGTTCGACGGACGGGACATTCCGGCGTTCTTCTCGACGCCCGACGACGCGACGGACGGAGAGACGCCAGTGATCGTCGACGTTCACGGCGGCCCGGAGGCCCAGCGGCGGCCCTCTTTCGACGGGGTGAAACAGTACTTCCTGTCGAACGGCTACGCCGTCTTCGAGCCGAACGTACGCGGCTCGTCCGGCTACGGCCGAGCGTACAGCCACCTCGACGACGTGGAGAGACGAATGGACTCCGTGCGAGACGTACGGGAAGCCGTCGGCTGGCTCCACGATCATCCCGTAGTCGACCCGGACAGAATCGCGGTGATGGGTGGCTCCTACGGCGGGTTCGTCGTCCTCGCGGCGATGACCGAGTACCCGGACCTGTGGGCTGCCGGTGTCGACGTGGTCGGCATCGCTAACTTCGTCACCTTCCTCGAAAACACGGGAGAGTGGCGGCGGGAACTCCGCGAGGCCGAGTACGGATCGCTGGCGGAGGACCGGGAGTTTCTGGAGTCCATCTCGCCGATCCACAGCGCCGATCAGATCACCGCGCCGCTGTTCGTCCTCCACGGCGAGAACGACCCGCGTGTCCCGGTCGGCGAGGCCGAACAGATCGTCGAGGAGGTGCGCGAACAGGACGTGCCCGTGCGGAAGCTGATCTTCGACGACGAAGGACACGGCATCGTCAAGCTGGACAACAAGATCGAAGCGTACCGCCAAGTCGTCGACTTCCTCGAAACACACGTCTGACTGGAACGCCGTGAAGAGCGGCGCTGCGCTCTCGGTGGGCCATACTCCTCCCGCTCGCGTCCTCGCCGACTCACCGCTCGTACCGCTCGCGTTCCCGACGCGCCGTCTCGTCACCGAGTCGGTCGACGACCGTCACGTACGCCGAACCGAGTGCGCGCATACACTCGCCCGTCGAGACGTAGTCCAACTCTGTGGCCACCTCGTCCCACGGCTGTGCCTGCAACACCTTCCGCACGAGGAGACGCTCCTCGCGGGCTGTGAGTTCCTCGTCGCCCGCTGGCTCGCTGTCGTACTCGCCCGTCTGCCCGTCGTCGAGGAACCACGCCACGGCCAGCTGTCGGAACGGTCGCGGCGCAGTTGCGTACAGTCCCGGTCCGGTAGACGCCCCGACGACCATCCGCCACTCGTAGTCCGACAGCTCCGTCAGCGGCCCCGGATCGGCACCACAGGCTCGCAGCGTCGCCCGCACGACGTCGGGGTCGAGATCGCGCAGCGTGTCCGCGAGCACTCCGCCGATCCGGTCGCGGAACCCGCGGCTGTGACGCTCGAACAGTCGCTGGCCGTCGGCAGTGACCGGGTCGATCACGACCGCAGAGTGCTCACCGCTCGCGTCGTTGCGGGTCGTCGAGAGGTGGACCGTCCGGTAGCCGTTCGCGCGCCAGAAGTCGACGACTCCCGGCGTCGCGCCGAACCCGGAGCCGAGATAGTCCGCGGGGACGAACCGCTCGCGGTCGTCTATCCCGTCGGCGAGATCCGCACGAGTCGCTGCGAGCAGCCGCGATCCGAACCCCGACCGCCGGACGGCGTGGTGCGTAGCGATCCGGACGATCCGGTACCCGACGGGACGGCCGGCATCGGGGTCCCGCAGTTGACCGGTCAGCAGGTCCGGGATCATGTTTCCGCGAATCCGCGCGCCTCGAAACAGGTCCGCTCGCCGGGCTGCCGACAGTCCACCCTCTCTGGCGACCAGCGCGACTGCCGCGACGTGTCCCTCGACGAGGAGCGCGTGGACGGTCAGGTTCGGCGCGTCGAGCAGGCGCGCGAGATCCGTCGGCTCCGTCTGGTAGTGTGCCAACACGAGGAGTCCGAACGTCTCCCGCAGCAGGTGCTCGTCCTCGCGTAACGCTGCCGTCGAGAGACGACGGTACGTCGCCGTCTCCGGGTCCCCCTCGGCGACCAGCTGATCCACTGCGGGACGAGCGTCGAGCGCGAGCGCACGGAACGCCCACGACTCCACCGGATCGGCTGGCGCGTGTCTGATCGGCTCCGAGAGCGTCGTCTCCGTCACCGTGTGTGTCGCGTCTGCCAGCCGCTCGCGGAACCGCACGGAGAACCCGCGCCCCGCGCCCTCGTAGCCGTGAACCGTCGTGACGTACGCGACCGACGGTGCGGCCAGCGCCCCCGACAGCCGCTCGACCGGGAGCGCTGCCGCCTCGTCGACGACGACCACGTCGGCTCGCTGGTCGTCCCACTCGTCGAGTCTCGACGGCGGAACGTACTCGACGCTGCCACCTGCCGCAGTCGAGAGGTGGAGGTCGTCGGCGTCGACTGAACTGTCGAACTGGTCGTCGGCGTCAACCGAAATCGCGGACTGGTCGTCGGCGTCGACTGAACTGTCGAACTGGCCGTCCTCTCCTGTGGGTTCCGCTCCCCGATTGTCCTCCAGTTCGGTCAGGAGGTCGGCAGCGCGGGCGAACAGCGTCGCCGCGTTCGACGGCGCGGGTGCGGTCACGGCGACGTGCTCGCCAGCGGCCGCGAGTGACGCCGCCGCCAGTCCGGCGACGCTCGACTTCCCGCGGCCTCTGTCGGCTTCGACGACGACCGCCGACCCGGGTGTCTGGAGTCGCTCCAGTGCGCGCAGACTCCGGCCCTGATCTGCCGTCAGACACGCCGCGTAGGCGGACAGCGGGAAGTCGGGATCACTCGGGAGCGTGCCGGAACTCCGGGGTGGCTGTCTCGACTGTCCAGTCACCCCGTCTCGCTCCACGCGACACGCCTCCGCGTCGTACACGCCGACGCCGGGGTGTGTCTGGAGCGTCTCGACGAACCGTTCGCGGAACGCGCTGGACACGTCCTGTGCGGTGAACGGTGGAACAGCGAGCGAGCGCCGGAAGTCGTCGACGCGGCTGGTCCACGCCTCCAGCGGTGGGAGCAGGAGGACGTACACGCCGCCGCCGGCGACCGCCCCGACCGTCCGGCCGACAGCGTTCGGCGCGAAGCCGGCGAACCCGTCGAAGACGACCACCTCGTGTGTCGTCCCCATGAGACGGTCTGCGTCGGTGGCTGCGTGCCGCTCGTAGGCCCCCGTCCCCTCTCGGATGTCGTCCCACGCCTCGTTCTCCGAGACGACGGCGACTGAGGTGTCCTCGGTCGCTCTGTCGGTGGTGACTGAGTCACCGGTCGCTCTGTCGGTGCTGACCGAGTCGCCGGCCGTTCCGTCGGTGGTGACCGAGTCGCCCGTGTCTCCACGAGTGTCGTCAAACAGCCCCCGCACAGCCGCGAGACAGCGCTCACGTTCGCCGTGGACGACGAGGAGCCGTCGCTGGTCGGTCGCGCGCGCCTCCGAGCGGAGCGCGTCGAAGAGAGCCGCGGGTGACTCCGCGTCGGGGAGAGCCGCGGGTGACTCCGCGTCGGAGAGAGCGGCGAGTGACTCCTGCTCGTCGTCACAGTCGGACGCGTCGCTCACAGCCGCCGTACTGCGCCGTGGCGGTTGTCTCTTTCCCTCGAACCGTCGCGTGTCGCCGACGAACGTGCCCTCAGTGGAGCACGTTCTGTGCGACGGCTGCGAGCTGGTCGCTGTCGGCCTGTTGGAGCCGCTCGTCGGTCAGCTTGAGCCGCTGGCGCGGGCGACCGACGTCCGTCGGCGACTTCTCCGTCTCCACGATCCCCATCTCTTCGAGGTCGTTCTTCCGCCGGGAGAACGTCGCCTTGCTGGCGAGACCGACGTTCTCGCCCCACTTCGAGATGTCGTACAACAGGAGCTCGTTCTTCGCGGCGACCAACAGCGAGACGATCACCTCGTCGAGTTCGCGGGAACTGCGTCCGCCCTCGATGGAGGTGACGACCGTCTCGAAGTCGTCCTGTGTGTCCGTGCCGAACTCCGCGGACATCGTCTCCCGCACGGTGTTCCGTCCGGGTGTCCGGAGGTCGAACTGGTCTGCAGTCTCCCACTGGTCACCGAGCGTCTCGTACGTCTCCGCGACGAACGTCTCGTCCGTGTCGACGACCGCGCTTGTCTGCCGACCGACGACGACCGGACTGTACACCGCCTCGCCGTCGGTGATCAGCCGACTCTCCGTCACGGCCGTGTCCACTCTGAGTTCGAGGTGGCCGGCGTCCTCGAGGTCTGCCAGCTTCGAGCCGAGGGTGAAGTCCTTGCGCGCGGCTCGCAACACGCCGTCGGTCGCCAACAGCCTGATCGTCGGCAACGCTCCCTCTGCCGTCCGCCCGACCTCCGCGAGCGCTCTGAGCAGCTCCACCCACGGGTTCACGACGTACGTCACCCCGTCGCACTCCTCGAACACCGCCGCCAACGCCTCTTTCGGGGTGTCGCTCCGTAAATTCTCTTTCCGTGCCATATCACAACAGTTGTATCTCATACAACTTAAGACCTGCGGCTGAAAAGAGAATTTGCAGCGGCAGTCGGTGTGTGAATTACTCACACGTCGGGTGAAAGCCACCGCGGGCGGGAGCTGGCTGGCTCGGCCGACAGCCTCCGACAGCCGGGAAGAGACCCGACCGAGTCGGTCGTTCGACCTGGAACTGTCTGTCTCCCTCTCTTCTCGTGGTGGCGACTTGTGTCTGTCGTCTGCGTAGCGTCGCACTCGTCTCTGCACTCGTGCGCGACCGGTCGGCCGATACTCCCACCAGCTCGTTCGACGCCTCGACAGCCCCGTGCGAGTGGAGCGCGCGCGACTTCTATTCTGTTCTTCTAGACGAAATATGGGGTACGCGCTGGCACGGTCGTTAATATTAAATTTGGGATTTTGAGCCACCTCACCCCGTCTACGCCCGGAATTTCGGCTTTTCAGCCGTCGTGATAGTGTGCCTTAGTTAGGGGTGTATCATATTATCCTCAAAGCAATAAGTCGTAATCGTTTATCCTAAATCGCGGCATTTGTTGCAGAATTGTATGGCGCAACAAGGCGCACTCGGACGGATCGCATCGACCGACACGACCGCATTCCTGCTCACGAACCCGCAGTACCTGTTCGTGGTGACGGCTGTACTGCTGTTCGCCGCCACTGTGATGCTGGGGGTCGCTGGCGGCGAGTTCGCTGCTGGGTTCGAGACTGCACCGGAGATGGATGTCACTACCCACGATCAGGGTCCCGGTGGCTCCTGATACAGCAGCACCGCTGATAGTTGGTTAGAGCTGTTCTCGCAACTCGTCAGACCAGTAGAGTTCGCCTTCGAACAGCACCGGGTTACTGATGAGGTCGAGACTACTGAGCAGTTCGTCCCTCGTCATTCGGTACGTTCGGTCGTGTGTCGCCAGGTGGTAGCTGCCGCCGGAGCTATCGAACCGCTCTTGTGCTTTCCCTCCTTTCTGTGACGGCGCATTCTGGTCGATACTCAGTCGGTACGTGCTACCTGTCCGCTTCAGCGAGATATTCGGTGGCACGATGGACTCAGCCTGCGTCAACACGTGTGTTCCGTCACCGACGACCGCGTAGTCTTTCGGCGTCATCACCTGTTGACGGGCCTTGTCGAGTCCACGCTCCAGCGAGTAGCCGAGCGTCATCAGTCGTGCGAACGTCGTCCCGACCTCTGCTGCCTGTTTGTCGGTGACAGCTTCGAACGTCACCCCGCCGGCGACACTGCCCTTGCGGACGAGTCCGACACCCTCGTGGTAGGAGCCACAGGCGTTGAGGAAGAACGTCTGGGTGTTCGACTCCGAGACGGACGAGACGGAGAGGAACCCGTCGGAACACTCCAGCCCCTGTTCGTCGCTGTGACCGATGAAGTGGACGAAGTCGTTGCGAGCCTCGAAGACCCGCGCTAACTCTGCGCTCGTGATGTTCTCGCGGACGGTGATGTCGAAGTTGAGCTCTTCCGCCCGACGCTCGTACCGCTCGACTGCGAGATCGTGTTCCTCCCGCATGTTCGCGTTGTTGAGGACGGCGACCACGGAGATCGGGCTGTCGTCGAAGTACCGGGCGCGGTTCTCGTACGCCTCCGGGAAGATCTTGAACACGTCGATTGGCACGTCGTCTGCGAGCCAGCCGTGGTACCGACTCGGTCCCAACACGGGCTTGACTAGATCGACGTTCGAAATCTCCCGCTGGAGTCGCGTGAACGTGTCCGCGGCTGGCTCTCGAACGACCGCCTCCTCCCCGCCGTGCTCGTAGCTGTCGTCCATCGAGAGTGTGATCCACTCTGCCTTGGTGAGATCCTCCGACTCTGGCAGGAAGACGAACGGCAGCGTCTCCAACAGGTACGGCAGCGTCTCGACGTGTTCGAAGCTCGGCTCGACGTACACCGACAGGTTCCACTCGGGGAACTCCTCAGTCACCGACTCGAACGGGGCGTCGAGATACGCGCTGACGCGCTCGGCAATCGACGCCTCGTACAGCCAGTCTGCGTCGAGTCCCAGCTCCGCGAGGTGGTGTGACAACGAGTGGCGCTCCCCGTGTGGTCCGGCTTCGCGCGCGAGGCAGTCCAGATAGAACACCCGCCGGAGCAGCGACGCGACGTTGTGCTGGAACTCCGGGAGCGTGCCGAGTCGTGTCGCTCTCCCGTCGAGATCGAGTGTCGGCTCCACATTGTCCCGCAGGCTGACCGTCGCCCCGAGGTAGTAGACGAGCGGCGACGCCGTGAACAGGTAGTCGAGTGACGGAGGCACCAGAAGCTCCACTGCCGTCTCGTCGTACTCCTCCCGGTACTCCGCCGGCACGTCGAGCGACTGACCGAGTCTGATACCCGGCGGATCGTCGCGCACGTTCGGCCACGTCCGATCCGGGTTCTGCCGTCTGATCGTCGACGACAACAGCGGCAGCACTGTCGCCACGTCCTCCGGACGCGGCCGAATCGTTATCTGCCCCTCGGACCAGTCGACACTGCTCTGGAAGCGAATCGTCACTGGCGTCGGCTCGTCGAACTGTAACGAGATCGTCTCGTCGTCCGCTCGTGTCAGCGTCCCCGACCCGTCGAATCTGACGTACACGTAGAGGTTCGAGCTCACCCGGAGCAGGTGACTCCCCGACTCTAGTCGCATCTCGGAACACTCCTCGTCGAACTTCCGCCGACGACCGTCGTCGACACGCCGGAGGTACAGGTACGCACGCGGAAACGCCAGTCGTTCGACCGTCCCGGAGACGGACACGTCTGGGTCGACGTCCGATCCCGGACGGTCCAGCGAGATAGCGTCCTCCACCGCGGGAGCGTCGGCCCCGGGCTCCCACCCCCGAGTGCCGATTTGAACCGTGTTCTTGGCGGCGTCGATCACCCGAAACCCGTCTGCCTCCCGTTCCAACTCCATCGCTGTACCCGACACGGGGGAACGCTGGGATAATTCAGTTTCGTTTCGTCTTGTTACTACAGTCTGTTCATTTTGCTCGTACGAGACGGGTTTCGGTGGTACGCGAGAGGAAACCACACGGACGGGGTGCGTGTCGACAGTTCACAGGGAGGGGGAGGAACGAACACGTTTTTAACCCGCTCTGGCCAATCGACGTAGTACGACTCGTCCGGGGTCGTGACCCTCTCCGTCGGTAGGGACTCACGAGCGGCGGGGAAGTCGAGCCACCGGGCGAGGGCTCACAACAATGTCAGTCTACGTCGACTACGAGACGCCGGCAGATCTCGCGGACCGAAGCCTCGACGCGCTCGAGGTCGCCCGCGACACAGGGACAGTGAAGAAGGGAACGAACGAGACCACGAAGGCGGTCGAGCGAGGCAACGCAGACCTCGTGTACGTCGCCGAGGACGTTCAGCCGGAGGAGATCGTGATGCACCTCCCCGAGCTGTGTGAGGAGAAGGGCATTCCGTACGTCTTCATCGACACGCAGGACGACGTCGGTCGCGCAGCGGGGCTGGAGGTCGGCTCCGCCGCCGCGGCAATCGTCCACTCCGGCGACGCGTCCGAGGACGTGGCGGACATCGGAACGAAAGTCGAGGAACTCCAGTAACGAATCATGTCCGCCGAAGATGGAGGCAACAGCGGCTCGCAGTCCGCCGAGGTGATCGAGATCGTCGGGAAGACCGGGATGCACGGCGAGGCGATGCAGGTGAAGTGCCGGATTCGAGAGGGCGGCAACCAAGGACGGATCATCACGCGGAACGTGTTGGGTCCCGTCAAGGAGGGGGACGTGCTCCAACTCCGGGAGACCCAGCGTGACGCCGACTCGATCGGGGGCCAGTGACGATGCCACAGGAACGAACCTGCGACTACTGCGGCGACGACATCGAACCCGGGACGGGGACGATGTTCGTCGCCACGGACGGAGCGATCACACACTACTGTTCCGCGAAGTGTGAGAAGAACGCCGATCTCGGCCGCGAGTCACGGGATCTGGAGTGGACGAGCGACGACGACGAAGCCTGAAGCGGCCCGTTTTCTTCACCCGGCACACTGGTGTGACGCTGTGTCTCGCTCTGTGTGGCCGTCTGCTCGGCACTGTGTGACCGATACACGTGTGACGTGTGCCGGCAGCCCGCGACCGACACACGTGTGACGTGTGCCCGGCAGCCCGCGACCGACACACTGGAGACACGGTATTCGGCTCAGCGTGCCCGGCCCCGCGTGATCGACAGGATCAGAACAGGTCGTCGTCCACGGTGTGTGCGGGACCGCCGACCTCCCACACGTCCGTCTCGACACCCGTGTCGGCGACGTGGTCTTCGACCAGGTCGACGTAGTCGGTCGTCGTGTTCACGTAGACGCTCGCGCCCGTGTCGGTCGAGAAGTACACCGGCACGTCCTCCTCGCTGCGGAGTTCACGGACGGTGTTGAACACGGCAATCGTCTCTGGCTGCCAGTACACCCAGCCGGCGGGTCCGGTCATCGTGGCGGCCGCGAGCGACAGGGAGTCGTGTTCCGCCGTCTCGAAGGTGTCGTGGAACGACCCTTCACGCAGCGCGTTGCGGGCGGTCGCGAGCTGGTCTTCGACGTGGGCGCGGCGCGCGTCGAACATGTGACTCTCTGCTGCCTCGCGGTGGGCCGCCTCCGTCTCCTTGTACGACGGAACGAGTGCGGTGACGATCCGGAGGTCCGATTCGGGATCGAACGGCTCTCCGTCGAGTTCGCCGACGCCGGTGTCGATCCGCTCGGACCGACAGTCCGTGTCGTTGAGTCCCGCGTGGAGATCGGAGTAGGCTCCAGTCACCGCTCGCGCGGCGGACGCCGAGCCGACACGAGCGAGTGTCGACACCTCCGGGTGTGAGAGGTCGAGCCCCGCCGCCTCGGTCGCCGCGTACGCCAAGGCTGCGAACCCGGACGCGGAGGAGCCGAACCCGACGTTCGACGGGAAGGAATTCTCCGACTCGACGCGAACCGCGTGGTCGACGCCGGCACGCTCGCGTACCGTCTCCACGACGGCGTCGATCCGTTCCGCGCCACGACCCGTCACCGGCTCGCCGTCGATCACGTAGCTGTCCTCGCTGCCGTCTGGCTCCCACTCGACCGTTGTCGTCGTGTTCGCCGGCGCTGTACAGACGCTGATCGAGTCGTGGTACGGGAACCGACGCTCGTGGTCGCGCATCCCGTGGTACTTCACGACTCCCTGAATGGGGTGGGCTCTCGCTGTCGCCTTCATGTGCTCGCCTGTGGAACGTAGCGGTGTGTGGTTAGCTTCTGCGGTTCACAGTGGGTACCTTCGAACACGCACAGACTACTGTTGTCGACGAATTCCGCCCCAGTGAGTAAACTGTGGGGGCCAGCTGTCGATGGAACCCCGTGTGCCCATCGCTAGCAGTAGTCGTCGAACGAAGTCTGGTCCGACCCGAGGAGATACTCCTCCACGGTCTCGCTCGTCAGTCGAGATTCGACGGCGAGCACACGGCCCGCGTGTTCACGTCCGAACTCGTACGTGTGATCGTCGACTCTCTCACAGGCTCCGAACTCGGTCAAAAACTGAAAGACCAAATCGAGACGGTCGAGTGGGACGTTGTGACGTGGCGCGAAGTGGTCCCGTGCTTCGGTTCGTGTCACTCTCACGCCGTCGTCGTGATCGAGTGCCTGTTCCCCCCAGATGTCTGCGACGGCGGTTGCGAGAATTTCGTGCTCCATATTTTCGGTCAGCATTATCTGATCAGGAGGATTCTCGACCAACTCGACACCGTCTCGGAGGAGTGACTGTACTGTCCCTGCCTCGTCGAATTCACCAGCCAGTACTCTGAGAAACCCGCCGTAGTCCTGTGTCAGCACGACCGCGTGGGCGGTCAACTCTTCCAACCGAGACTGGAACGTATCAGAAGCATCACTCGCCTGCTGGACGTACGCTTCGTCAAGGTCGTGGTAGACGATTGCTGTCTCGACAGCGCGTACCTCTCCCTCGTACGTGGTTCGCTCGCGCACCTGTGCTGCGTCGAGTGCTTCCTCTGCCGTTCTGATGTCGACACGGTCACACCGCCGTACCTGCTCGACGTGTCGCTGTTCGATATTGTTTCCGCTCTTGATCTCGACCAGAACAACGTTCGATCCGTCGTGAACCCACCCCGGGGTCAAGCCCCGGGGCTTCCTGCTTCGACGACGTTGTCAGACTACGTCTGACAGCCCGTGAGATGTAATCTCACGAACGCGCTTTGCATCCACAGCCTCTCGCTGAGGTGTGAACGTAGGGAGCGCAGTCTCCACAGGCGTTAACGAATCGCTGC